>NZ_WIQK01000001.1:610000-937500 GCF_015732155.1 Pectinatus sottacetonis | reverse complement strand
AGACTTTCCTGGAGCATTGGCATAGTTTGAGTAGGCAGGCCGTACATTAAATCAATACTTATGTTGTCAAAACCGGCTTTGCGTGCATTTGTTATTGTTATATCGGCATCCTGAAATGTATGAATGCGTCCTAAAATTTTTAATAAATTATTATGAATTGATTGTATGCCAAGGCTTAGTCTGTTGACCCCAATTTGTTTTAGGCCGTGTAAATAAGAAAAATCTATTGTTCCTGGATTGGCTTCCAATGTAATTTCACAGTTATTGCTGACAGTAAAATTATCATAAATGGTTTTTAAAATAGTCGTAACCAGATTTATTGGCATTAGAGATGGAGTTCCACCCCCAAAATAAATTGTATTAATATTTATTGCACCCAGTTCTCGGCGTCGCAGGGAAATTTCATAAACCAAGGCATTAGTATATGTTGGGTATAAAGTTGAAACAGCCGTTATTGATGGGAAATCACAATAACGGCATTTTTGTTTACAAAAGGGAATATGAATATATAAAGAGTACATTAGTCTACTTTTAAAATAGCCATGAAAGCTTCCTGTGGTACTTCGACATTACCTACGGATTTCATGCGCTTTTTCCCTTCTTTTTGTTTTTCCAGCAACTTACGTTTACGTGAAATATCGCCGCCGTAGCATTTGGAGAGTACATCTTTGCGCATAGCTCTAACTGTTTCACGAGCAATAATTTTATTACCTATAGCAGCCTGTACGGGGATTTCAAACATCTGTCGTGGAATAATTTCCTTTAATTTTTCTGCTAGCTGTCTACCGCGTATCTGAGCTCTATCAGCATGAACTATTGTCGACAATGCATCTACCATGTCACCATTCAGCAGTATATCCAGTTTTACAAGTTTTGATTGCTGATAACCGGCTAGTTCATAATCCAGTGAAGCATAGCCGCGCGTTGTTGATTTTAATTTATCAAAATAATCGTAAATTATTTCATTAAGAGGGATATTATAAATTAACATTACGCGATTGTCAATATAATCCATGCTGATAAATTTACCACGTTTATCTTGGGAAATTTCCATTGCAGGTCCTACATAATCATTGGGGACAATTATGGTTGCTTTTACGAACGGCTCTTCCATATGTTCAATTTCTGTAGTTGGAGGCAGCTCGCTGGGGTTGGAAACTTTTAACATTTGTCCATTGGTCTTATATATATGGTAGATAACACTGGGGGCTGTAGTAATTAGTTTTAGTTTGTATTCACGTTCTAATCTTTCTTGTATTACATCCATATGAAGCAGACCTAAAAAACCACATCTGAATCCAAATCCTAATGCAATTGAAGTTTCTGGTTCAAATATGAGAGCAGCATCATTTAGCTGTAATTTTTCCAAAGCATCTTTTAAGTTATTGTAATCAGCACTATCAACCGGATAAAGACCGCAATAAACCATAGGGGTTACTCCTCTGTATCCTGGTAAAGGGGTATCGGTGGGATTTATGGCAGATGTTATGGTATCACCTACGCGTATATCTTTCACATTTTTTAAACTCCCGGCAATAAAACCTACCTGTCCTGCTGATAAGGAGGAAGTATTTACTGGGTCAGGACGAAAATATCCGATATCAGTGACATCAAAAGTTTTTCCAGTTGACATCATTTTTAATTTCATGCCAGCATGTATAGTGCCTTCAAAAATGCGAATGTGGGCAATTGCCCCTTTATATGAGTCAAAGTATGAATCAAAAATTAATGCTTTAAGAGGTTTTTGATCATTACCGGATGGAGCAGGCACTTTATCTACTATTTCATCTAAAATTTTATCAATACCAAGACCAGTCTTAGCACTACAGAGAACGGCATCACTGGTATCAAGTCCAATTACATCTTCTATTTCCTTTTTTACGCGATCAGGATCAGCACTGGGCAGATCAATCTTATTTATTATAGGGATTATTTCCAAATCATGTTCCAATGCCAGATAAACGTTAGCGAGGGTCTGGGCTTCAACACCTTGGGCAGCATCTACTACTAATAAAGCGCCCTCACAGGCAGCAAGACTGCGTGAAACTTCATAATTAAAATCTACATGTCCTGGTGTATCTATTAAATTTAATTCATATATTTGATTATCTTTTCCTTTATAATGAAGCCGTACAGTCTGGGCTTTTATGGTTATGCCCCGTTCGCGTTCCAAATCCATGCTATCCAGGACCTGGTTTTCCATTTCTCGTTGGCTTAAAGTACCAGTTAGTTCTATTAGTCTATCGGCAATAGTTGACTTTCCATGGTCTATATGGGCGATTATCGAAAAATTCCTAATGTTTTTTGCGTCCAATTTATTGTGACCCTTTCTTGTATTAAAAATATATAATTAATATTATTATACCGAATTTATATATTTTTGTGAAGGAAATAGACATTTTTTATTATTTTCCCTAAATAAAAAAATTATCTCCATCAGCTTTAGTTTTAAGCGACAAGGATAATTTTTTTACTATATTACTTTATAATAAAAGGGTTATTTTTTGTTCATTGATTTTAAGTGTGATTGGTACTTTTTTGTTTCAGCGACAATAATACCTGAAAGTGAAATTAAAGCAATAAGATTCGGAATAGCCATAATGCCGTTTACAATATCGGCTATAACCCATATAAGATCCAGCTTTAAGAAAGCTCCTGAAGCAACAAGGATAATAAATATAACACGATAGGTTATAATGCTTTTCATACCAAAAAGATAAAAACAAGCACGTTCTCCGTAATAGTTCCAGCCCAGGATTGTAGTAAAAGCAAACAAAGCTAAAGCAATTGTGAGAAAGTTACCACCAATTACTCCCAGAGTAGAGGAAAAAGCATTATTAGTCATAGCAGCTCCAGCAGCATTGCCATTCCATACACCTGTTAAAACAAGGACAAGACCGGTCATTGTACATATGATTATTGTATCAATAAATGTACCAGTCATGGATATAAGTCCCTGTTCACCAGCCCAGTTGGTCTTAGCTGCTGCCGCAGCTATTGGAGCAGACCCTAAACCAGATTCATTGGAAAAAACACCGCGGGCGATACCATTTTTCATTGCCATCATAACACTGGCGCCGAGAAATCCACCTGTCGCAGCAGTAGGCGTAAAAGCGTCATGGATTATTACCTGTACAGCAGCGGGTATTTGATCAGCATAGATAATAAGGATAACAATGGAAATTAATACATAAAAAGCAGCCATAAATGGGACTATAGCGGAAGCTGCACGGGAAATACTTCGTATACCACCTAAGGTTATGGCTGCGACTAGTATTGTGATAACAGCATCGGTAATATATTTGTTTATACCGAAGGACAAGTGAACACTATCTACAATAGCATTTACTTGGGGAAATGTTCCTATACCAAAAAAGGCAACTAATATACAGCTAGCAGCAAATAATATGGCAAGTGGACGCCATTTATGGCCCATGCCCCGTTCTATGTAGTACATAGGCCCGCCAGCGATCTGTCCCTTTTCATCAATAGTGCGGTATTTTATTGCTAAAAGTCCTTCTGAATATTTTGTAGCCATACCAAAAAAAGCTGCCATCCACATCCAGAAAATGGCCCCGGGGCCGCCTGCCTGTACTGCTGTGGCAACACCGACGATGTTACCGGTACCGACGGTAGCGGCAAGAGCAAGACATAATGCTTTAAAACTGCTAACATCACCGTTTCCCTTGTTTTTAGCACTGAATATTAATTTAAATGCCATTGGTAATTGAAATACTTGTAATAATTGCAGTCGAATAGTCAAAAATATACCAGTTCCAACCAGTAAAATAATAAGGGGCGGACCCCATAAAAAAGAATCAATCTGCTGGGCTATACTTAGTGCATTCAATATGTTTCCTCCTAAAATAAATAAGTGTGAACTTAAAGTATAATAACATAAATATAGATATATTGGCAAGCCATATCCACTAGTAAAAACCAAATGTTAATTTTTTAGTATTTATAAGAGAAAAAGTATTTAAATATAAGTATATTAGTATTTACTGTTTAATGGATAAAAATAAAAATTAATATACAGGCAAATAATATGAGGCTACTATTTTAATGCCATATAATATATTATACTAAAGAAAACATTTTAAGGATAAATAGCCAGAATGTCAGGGAAAAGGCGCTAAAAATAGTGGTAAACATTACTGTACCAGCAGTTAAAATGCCGTCGTGTCCCATATTTCTGGCCATTATATACGAACTAACAGTAGTTGCTGAGCCCAGCATAACAAGGGCGGCAATGAGCTTGCTCTGCGTAAATCCGAGATATACTGCAACGGGAAGAAAAAGAATACAAAAAACAAAAAGTTTCATTATACTGCAAATGATTATGGGTTTTATATTATTATGCACAGATTGAAATTTGAAAGCTCCGCCCATTGCCATGAGTCCTAGTGGAGTAGCAAGAGCAGCGATAGATGATATAGTTTTGTGGACGATGATGGGAATAGGAATTTTTAACAGTGACCATATAATACCAAAAACAATACCGAGAATAATAGGGTTTAATAAAACATTTATAACTGTTTTTTTTATAAGTTGTACATTTAGCAAATTTTTTTGGTTTGCTTTAAAAGCAGCAAGAACTATGACCGCCATGACATTATAAAGAGGGACAGTACCAATTATCATGAGGGAAGCCAATCCATAATTCCCATAGATGTTTTTTATAAAAGCCATGCCTATTATAGAAGCACTGCTTCTATAAGAAGCTTGGATAAATTCGCCCTGGGATATTTTATTTTTAAAGGGAAGTGAAACAAAAAAAGAAATTAGCACGCTGATAAATGTAGCACTAAAGCAGAACAGAACATATTTGGTATCCCATGCATTGTAAAAATCAGCGGTACTTATATCTATAAATAGTAGTGCAGGCAGGGCAGCTACAAAAACAAATTTGTTCATTTTTGTTATGAAATTTTCGTCGAATAACCCAATTTTGCGAAATATCATACCAGCCAGCATTAGTAAAAAAATAGGGATAGTTGCGTTGAGACTGAAAAGAAGATTTGACATTATTTAATACCTTCTTAAAATAGTAAATTTGTAAACACATGAAGATAATTATAACGGCATAATTTTTACGTGTCAATTTTGGGAAGTAAAAGTATTTTTGGCTGTATTCGCTAGCAGATTTTATAGAAATAGCAGGATTTATTAAATAAAAATGGAATTTAGTCATTAGCAATTCTATCTATAGGAGATATATTATGAAGGAATTAAAACAAATAGAAATAACACAGATTGGTGATATAAAAATAGGAAATGCACAAGATATGGTAAGTGGTACAGGTTGTACGGTGTTAATCCCACCAAATGGTGCATGCTGTGGGATCGATATAAGAGGCGGCGGACCGGCGTCCAGAGAAACTGCTCTTTTAAATCCACTGGCGGCTGCTGACAGAATAGATGCTGTACTTTTGTCGGGAGGAAGTGCTTTTGGCCTTGACGGGGCAGGCGGGCTTATGCAGTATCTTGAGGAAAGAAATACTGGTTTTGATACAGGATATGGAAAAGTACCGCTTGTATGTGCGTCCTGTATTTTTGATTTTGTGGTAGGCCTGCCTAAAACAAGACCTGGTAGAAAAATGGTTTATGAAGCATGTCTGGAAGCGGAAAAAGGCCATGCAGTAGAGGGAAATGTTGGAGCTGGAACAGGTGCAACTGTGGGAAAATATAATGGCCCGTCAAATATGATGAAAAGTGGATTAGGAATATATGCGGTACAAGTTGGAGAGCTGCAGGTGGGAGCCGTTGCTGTAGTAAATGCATTAGGTGATGTCTATAAAGTGGATAGTAATCATATTTTAGCAGGAATGTTGAATGATGATAAAGAAACATTTGCTGACTCCCAAGCAGCTGTTATAGAAAACAATAGACCACACTGTTTATTTCATCCGGCAGGTACGACGAATACAACAATTGGTGCAGTAGTTACTAATGGTAATTTTAATAAAATCGAATTGACAAAAATAGCAGGTATGGCGCAAAATGGTTTGGCACGCACAATAAGACCTGTTCATACAATGGCAGATGGTGATAGTATATATGCTCTGTCTGTTGGAGAAGAAAAAGCAGATATAAACTCGACGGGTACTTTGGCAGCATATGTTATGGCTAAGGCAATTAACAGAGCAGTTACAACGGCTGATCCTGCGTATGGATTGAAAAGTGCCAAGTCTTTTAAAAAATGAAAGAAAGGTCTAAATTTTATTATGTTTAATAGTCATGATATGTCGGGGAAGTTAGGCATTATAAGCAGCATGCGAATATTATCAGGCATCCTCTTAGCTGTTGAATTAGCAGGCGTAATATGGATACTGGGTTTTTATTTTTTGTATACTAGTAATGCGGTTGCCCAATTGTCTGTGAGCTGGTTGATTTTTATTGGAATGATACTGCCATTTAATTGGCCTGGAGCAATTATTTGTGCATTTCTAACAATGTTGTTGCCAACAGATGCGGTATTAGTAGCGACAACAGCTATTTTTACTATTTTAATTTTGCTAGTAAATCGTGCTGTTTGGAGTCCAAATCCCCAAAATTACGTTTATTTAGTACGAGCAATGAAGTTTGAGATTGCAAAGTCAATATTGATGATGTTAGCAGGGTGCTTTATTTCTTTAGTGGATACAAATGGACAGGAAGTCATCACATATTTGATTGTTGCAGTTTATGAAATAGGAGCGGCAGGTAATATATACTTTTTTTATAGATTGTTAGTAAAAATGAATAGTATGGATTATCGGGAAGTTTTTCAAACTGATACTAAAACACCATATGGACAATAAAAAAAGAGAATGTGACAAAATGGTAAATCATTTTGTCACATTCTCTTTTTTTAATTTCATTAGGCAAAAATAATAATAAAGCTACTGTATGAATAAAGCCAATCAATGAAAGGTTAATTTTCTATAATTGTAAACTCTTCAGCTGTTTAATTAGGAATAACCAGAGTTATGATATCGTGTAGTAAGCTCACTAATCATTTTTGGAATGTAAACTGATATATAGGTCATCAAAATGATCATTTTTTTTATTTGATTGCTTATAGGGCATACGATCCTCAGCTTTAGCACGGCTTGTCATATATTTTTCCAGCTTGCGTTTTACTCGCTGCAAGGCATTATCAATAGATTTTACATGACGATTTAAATCAACAGCAATTTCCTGATAAGATTTTCCGTCAAGATAAGACATTAGTACTTTCCATTCAAGATCACTTAAAATTTGTTCCATTTTACCCTCAATGGCACGAAATTCTTCACGATTTATCATAAGTTCTTCTGGATCGGTTATATTTGTTCCCGATAAAATATCAAGTAGAGTACGGTCTGAATCTTCGTCATATATAGGTTTATTAAGTGATATATATGAGTTTAAAGGAATATGTTTTTGGCGCGTAGCGGTTTTTATAGCTGTAATTATCTGTCTGGTTACGCATAATTCAGCAAAAGCACGAAAGGAAGAAAGTTTTTCATCGCGAAAATCACGCACGGCTTTATATAACCCGATCATTCCCTCTTGAATTATATCTTCCCGGTCGGCACCAATTAAAAAATATGAGCGGGCTCTTACACGCACAAAATTACGGTATTTTTTAATTAAAAATTCTAAGGCATATTTATTTTGCTTAGTTTTAATTTCAAATAATAATTCTTCATCACTTAAATTAGCCAATATATCTTCTATTTTGCTGATATCACAGTTATTAAGTTGGTCGCTGTAGTTGTTGACGTTAGTTGGTTTTATGCTGTTTTCAGAAGAATCTTCCTTATTCATAAATGCATCATCTTTTAATTTATTAATAGATTGTTCATTGTTAATAGTACTATTTTTATTGTCCATAATCATTAGCATCATCGCTCCAGTCCGGAAATGTGACAATGCTTTCGCTTCATTTCCAATGTATAATATAATAATATTAGACTACATGATATCTTTATTGAAATTATACATTAGAGGTATATAGTAGTCAAGTATTATAAGGCTTTTAGAGGATTTTAACATAATCTTAAGATAAAAAATATTATTAAAATAGTCATAAATAATTTTCATTTTTATGGTAATTTATTAAAAATAGTCGTTGTCTTACACTGATTTATTTGGTATAGTATTTTTGTTACAGTATATACTATTATAAGTAAGATATCGGAGGCTAAAAGCTTTGAATTGGTTTAGCGGTTAGAGGTATTGATATGAAAGATAATACAATGGTTCGTGATTTACCGGAGCAGGAACGGCCACGTGAAAAGCTTATTTCCTGTGGGGTAAAGTCGCTTAGTGATGCTGAACTTTTAGCAATTTTATTGCGTTCAGGCACTAAGAAAATATCTGTTTTGCATGTAGCTGAAAATTTGCTGGCATTATTTAAGGAACAAGGCTTGACTTCAATAATGAATTTATCAGCAACTCAATTGAGTAAGGTACATGGAATAGGACCTGCCAAAGCAGCTACTGTTCTGGCAGCAGTTGAATTAGGAAGACGGATTTCTCAGGAACCGTTTGGAAAAAAATTTTCCATAAATAGTCCGTCCGACGCAGCCCGATATATTATACCTCGTTTACGTTATGAAACTAAAGAAAAATTCGCGATAGTTCTTTTGAATATAAAAAATCAGGTATTGTCTTTTCGTGTAATATCAGTAGGAATATTGAACGCTTCAATTGTTCATCCGCGGGAAGTTTTTAGTGAGGCATTAAAAAATGCGGCATCATCAATAATTTTAACGCATAATCATCCTAGCGGGGATCCAACGCCAAGCGGAGAAGATATAGCTACAACGCGAAGATTGATAAAAGCTGGTCAAATAATGGGAATTAATGTAGTAGATCATATAATAATAGGGTATAATAAGTACATAAGTTTAAAGGAAAAAGGATTAATAGATTAATTATTTTTCGCTTAAGGTAAACAGTCCTTTTACATTAGAAAATATTTTTAGGCTTTTTGTACAATATTGAACTGGTGAGTATATCGAGCAACTTTAATTTATTATCAAATATGTTTGGATGCAGTAGAGAAAGAAAACCTAACAGACTATGTAGATACTTAAAACATATATGATGATTGTATTAAGGATGATTGTGCGATATACTAATTTGAGTACATTAAATAAGGAGTAAATAAAAAACGCTTATTTTGTGTGCATAAATAGTTTTTCGTTTTTAGGGGAAGAAAATTCACCTGAAGTAAGAAAATATGTTTTATAAAATGAAATTAATGGATTTAATATAAATCTAATTCTTATTTTCGTAAAGTTGAAGGGAGAAAGTTTTTAGAATGTGGAATATTTTTGGCGGTTTTTCTCATGATATGGGAATAGATTTAGGAACAGCAAATACACTGGTGCATGTTAAGGGTAAAGGAATAGTCCTGCGTGAGCCATCAGTTGTAGCAATAGATAGAGACTCTGGCAATGTGTTGGCAGTTGGAGAAGAAGCAAAAAGAATGATAGGGCGCACGCCTGGTAATATCGTAGCTATAAGACCGATGAAGGATGGCGTTATTGCAGATTTTAATGTAACGCAGTCAATGCTCAAATACTTTATTGGCAAGGCCATGAACCGTAGTTCTTTCATAAAACCACGTGTAGTAGTAGGCGTTCCTTCCGGAGTAACAGAAGTTGAAAAACGTGCTGTTATTGATGCAGTCCGCCAGGCAGGGGCAAATGAAGCTTATCTGATTGAAGAACCAATGGCGGCAGCTATCGGGGCAGGATTACCAGTGGAAGAAGCAACTGGTAGTATGGTTGTAGATATCGGGGGAGGTACGACAGAAATTGCTGTTATTTCTTTAGGTGGTATAGTAACAAGCTGTTCTATAAGGATTGGCGGCGATGAAATGGATACATCGATCGTCCAATATATAAAGAGAATGTATAATCTTATGATAGGTGAACGTACAGCTGAAGAAATAAAGATTAATATTGGGACAGCTATTGTTCCAGAAACTAGTAAAACAATGGAGATAAGAGGGCGTGATCTGGTCAGTGGATTGCCTAAAGTACTTGACGTAAGCGATAAGGAAATAGAAGAAGCATTAAGAGAACCTGTACATAAAATTGTGGAAGCGGTTAAAAATACTTTGGAACGTACACCGCCTGAACTTGCAGCCGATGTAATGGATCACGGTATAATGATGACAGGTGGCGGAGCACTTTTGTCAAATCTTGATAAATTGTTGAGTAAGGAAACGGGTATGCCAGTCCTTATAGCAGAAGATCCACTTTCTTGCGTAGGCGAAGGAACAGGAAAATCATTGGGGAATATAGATCTTCTGAAACGTGTTATGATGACAACAAAAAAATTAAGATGAGAAGCGGATAAGAGATGAGTATGCAGACAAATGGGCCTGTAGGGAAAAAAATATGGATACTTATACTTGTTTTGCTTAGTCTTTTTTGTATGATATTTTTTTCAGCTAAGGGCAAAGTTTCAATACCATTAACTAATCGTGTGGTTATAACACTTTTAGCTCCGCTTCAGAGTTTTGCTTCGGGAATAAGCAATAAAAGCGGCAGTATTATTAAAAATGTAAATGACTTGATGACACTGCATGAAGAAAATAAGCTTTTAAAAAATGAAGTTATAAAATTGCGTGAACAAAACTTGAAAGATTCAGAGCTGGCTGCAGAAAATAAGAGATTGAGAGAACTTCTTAATTATAAACAGTCAGCTAAAAATTTCCAGCTGGTAACAGCTTCTGTTATTGCCCGCGATTCGTCAACATGGATCAATAATGTGGTAATTGATCGCGGCAGCAATGATGGGATAAAAAAAGATATGCCTGTTGTTACACCTGCCGGTCTGGTAGGATATATAATTGAAGTTTATGATAATTATTCTTTGGTAGGGCTAATTACTGATCCTAGAGTTGCTGTAGGCGCAATGGTTCAACGCAGTGATTCACGGGTTGCAGGAATTGTAAAAGGTGATATTAACAAAAAAGCGGAAATTCATATGGAAAATATTCCTCGTTCAGCAGATGTGAAAAATGGAGATCAAATTATAACATCGGGATTGGGGGGGATTTATCCTAAGGGAATTTTTATTGGCATTGTGGAAAGTGTAAAAAATGAAGCTGGTGGATTGTTGAAATATGCAGTAGTAAAACCAGCTGTTGATTTTCAGAAATTGGAAGATGTGGCAATAATTGTAAATTCTCGTCGATTGCCACCGGAACAGCTTATAAAACAAATGCAGCGGGCGGCTGATGGACAACAGCTGAAAAGAGAAGGTGTTCCAAAATGAAAAAATCATTAATTTGGGTGGTAGTCTTTCTCATAGCCTACATTTTACAGACATCAATTTTTCGTTTAATTACCTTTGATAATGTTAATGTGGATTTGATTTTGCTGTTAACAGTGTCTTTTGCTTTGACACATGGTTTTAAACAAGGAGCTTTTGCTGGATTTTGTGGTGGACTTTTACAGGATATTGCTTCAGGAACTTTTCTTGGTTTTAATGCATTTAGCAAAATGATAATAGGTTTTTGCTTTGGTTTTATGATAGATAAGGTATATGAAAAAAAATTCTTTTTGCCATTAGTTTCCTCGATTGTGGCAACAACAGCAAATTATGTGATTTTGACTGTTATTGTTGTATTGTTAGGGTATCATATTGACATATTGCAAAGTTTGCATAATTTGCTGTTTATACCATTAATATATAATTTGATTTTTTCGTATTTTGTTCATAGAATAGTATGGTGGTTGAAAAATAAGAGTTTTGATAATTAAGACACCGTGCAGGTGTCTTAATTGATAAATGGGGAGAATAAAGTTTGGGTTCTAAAGAAACAGCAGGCAGATTAAAGGCTTTATCCATTATTTCAGTAGTAATAATATTAATACTAATTGCTAGACTAGGATATCTGCAAATATATCAGGGTGATTTTTATAAGCGCCAGGCAGAGGGAAATCGGATACGCATTATTCCTACAATGGCACCGCGTGGTACAATGTATGATTGTCATGGTAATCCTGTTGTTATAAATGAACCAGGGTTTACAGTGGCAATATTGCCGCTTAGTAAAAAAATAAGTCCGCAGCTTATAGATAAATTATCAGTTTTGCTGAAAATGGATAAAAAAGATATTGAAGCGAAAATAGAGAAACATAGTGGATTTGATCCAATTCGGTTAAAAACTGATGTTGGGCCGGAAATATGGACTATTATTGAAGAACAAAAAGAAAAATATCCCGGAGTTGTCGTTGAAGCACAGCCTGTCAGGGATTATATTTACAAAAACATAGCAGCACATGCTTTTGGCTATGTAGGGGAAATAAATGATCGTGAATTAAAATTGCATAAAGACCAAAATTATAAATTAGGTGATATAATTGGCAAGTTTGGCTTAGAAAAAGTATATGACCAATATCTACGGGGAGTACCTGGTGGTGAACAAGTTGAGGTAGATGCTTCAGGAAAACCAGTTGAGATACTGGGAAAGAAAGATCCTGTTCCTGGAAAAGATTTGCATTTGACTATAGATATGCCATTACAGCTTGCCGTAGAAAAGGCAATTGATGATCAGCTGAAAAAAATTGGGGCACATGCAGCGGCAGCCGTTGTTATGAATCCTAAAACAGGGGCTATTTTAGCTATATCCAGTCGTCCTTCCTTTGATCCTAATAAATTTGCCAGGGGAATATCAGTGAAAGACTGGAATGCGATAAACAATAATGAATACCATCCTATGGATAATAAGGCCATTACAGGCGAATATCCACCAGGTTCTGTATTTAAAATAGTTACCGGTACAGCAGCTCTTAATGAACATAAAGTTACTCCTGATGAAAAATTGTTTGATTCTGGGGTATACTGGCTTGTGCCTAAACATAATGCAGGTGGAGAAGCTTTGGGTTGGATAGACTTTAGTCAGGCGCTGGCTCATTCGGATAATGTGTATTTTTATGAAATGGGACATCGCCTTGGCATTGATACGCTGGGCAGATATGCTAAAATGTTTGGATTGGGACAGAAGACAGGAATTGATCTACCCTATGAATCAAGTGGTCTTGTTGCCAGCAAGGAATATAAGATGAAAGTTTACCATCAACCATGGTATTTATCAGAAACACTTGATGCAGCTATTGGGCAAGGTTTTGATCTTGTTACGCCTATACAGGCAGCTATGGTAATGAGTGAAATAGCAAATGGCGGAACACGATATAAACCATATTTAGTTGATAGGATAACTAATCCTGATGGCAGTCTTTATAAAAAATTTAATCCGGTTGCTTTGAGTCATTTGGATGGTGTGGATCCAGCTATTATAAAACTCATCCAAAAGAGTTTGTTGGAAGTTACCCGGATAGGAACAGCTGCTTCAATATTTGGCGGATCTTTTCCTATCAATATTGCAGGAAAAACAGGGACGGCAGAAAATCCGCATGGAGCAGATCACGGATGGTTTGTAGCTTACGGGCCGTTTGAAGATCCTCAGATAGTAGTTTCTGTTATAGTGGTAAATGGTGGTTATGGATCGCAGTCAGCAGTTCCTATAGGTAAACAGATATTGGAAGCAGCTTTTCATTTGACACCAGAACCACCACTGATAGATCTGCAGAAATTAAATGCAATAGTCGATAATAATAAGATAAAATCAGGTGTACAGGTAAAACAATAATAAGTCTATTTTATGGTTAAACTTAATGCTGGTTTTTGATCTTAATTTTATAGGATAAATTGTAATCTTATTAATGTTCTTAGTGGTCATTTTATATGTCTGAGAAATTTAAAAAATCTCTTGGTATAAGAACTAATTTATTAAGCAGGAATATGCGGCAGTTAGAGCGAATTTTGAATATAAGAGGCTTATTTTGTACGGCCATAAATTAATTATTGTATGGTAGGATGTATAAATGCTATGAATGAAGTTGTATTTAAAGGCAGTCGATCAGGTTTAAAGCTGATTTTGGCTAAAACAGTCGATTTTGCTACAATCGAAAATTTGATAAAACAAAAGTTGGATTCATCATTTAACTTTTTTCAAGAAGGAACGATAATTCAACTTGATGCTGCATGGCTTGGTAAACGGCAAAAACAGAAATTGAAAGATATTTTTAAAGCATATGGTCTTGTACTGCAAAATATAGAAATAGAAAAGCAGCTGAAACAAGAACAAATGCAATTTGATAAACTAAAAGACAGTGGCGAAAAGAAAAATAGTGCTGGAAAAGATGAACCTTTAAAAACAACAGTTATAAACCAGACTATAAGAAATGGGCAGGAAGTAATATCTGATGGATCAATAATTATAAACGGTAATGTTAATCCGGGAGCTACTATTATAGCCGGAGGAAATATTGAAGTAAGGGGATCGTGCCGTGGTATTGTCCATGCAGGTGCTTTTGGTGATATAAGGGCAATAGTATCGGCAAATCATCTTATTCCTATGCAAATACGAATTGCTGATATGGTAGCAAGGGCTCCTGATAAATGGATGTCAAAATCGGATGCTCCCTATCCGGAAAAAGCTTATGTCAGTGATGGGCAGATAGTTTTAGAAGCAATTAACCGGTAGGAGGCATGTAAATGAGTGAAGTAATAGTTATAACATCGGGAAAAGGCGGCGTAGGAAAGACAACTACGACTGCTAACCTTGGTGTAGGACTGGCTAAGAGAGGTAATAAGGTAGCACTTATTGATACTGATACAGGGCTTAGAAATCTTGATCTGCTTCTCGGTTTAGAAAATCGTATTATGTATGATTTGGTGGATGTTGTTACAGGGCGTGTTCCTTATAGAAAAGCTCTGGTGCGCCATAAAAAATATGAAACATTGTATCTTTTGCCAACATCGCAGGTAAGGGATAAATCATCTGTTAATGGGCAGCAGCTTGTTGATATATGTAATGAGATGCGCGGTGAGTTCGATTATATACTCATTGACTGCCCGGCAGGAATTGAGCAGGGCTTCAAAACAGCAATAGCTGCTGCTGATTATGCTATTGTTGTGACAATGCCCGAGATATCAGCAGTCAGGGATGCTGATAAAATTATAGGGGAATTGAATCGTGCTGATAAGGATCATATAAGGCTTATTGTTAACAGAATAAGAAGTCATATGGTTGAATCAGGTGATATGCTCGATATGGATGATATAAACGATATACTGGCTATAGAATGTATTGGACAGGTTCCCGATGATGAACTGGTAGTTACATCCACGAACCGTGGTGAACCAGTTATCTGTAATAAGAAATCTTTGGCGGGACAGGCATATGCCAATATAGTAGGGCGCATATGCGGTGAACAAATTCCTTTCCTTGATTTTAGGAAGAAGACCCTGTTTGATAAGTTAAAACAGATATTGCATGTGTAAGGAGGTATATTCATGTTAAAGGCTGTTATGAAGCTGTTCGGACATGATGTAGATAAGCCATCGGGACAGGTAGCCAAAGATCGTCTGCGCGTAGTACTTATACACGATAGAGCAAATATTTCACCTGAAGTTATAGATCATATAAAGGACGATATTATTAAAGTTATTTCCAGTTATATGGATATTAATCAGCACGATATGGAGATAAGCTTGTCAAATGATGAAAATTCGGTGGCTCTTTTGGCTAATATACCGGTGAAACGAATAAAACCGCAAGTTATGTCTTCACGTAATATGCGTAGGTAGTAAACATATGCAAGACAGGGAGATGGCCTTTTGTTAACAAGCAAAAGGCCATTTCTTACGACAGGGCAATAAATTGATTTTATATTTGTACAGGAGATAAGGAGAGTTAAATGTTTTATAAGCGCCTTATAGTTTTACTACTATTAGTAGGAATTATCTCTTACTGCGTAATATATTTTACTGTTGACATTAATACCTTGAGAAATTTGATTGATTTCCAGCCATGGTCTGTGGCAGCAGCATTTTTTAGTGTATTGATCGGGCTTTTTTTAGATGGTTTTAGACTTATTCAACTAGTGCGGTTGTCAGGGGAAAAAATAACCCCCATGCAGGCGGCAAGGGTTGTTTTTGGTAATTATTTTTTAGCTCTTTTGACACCTGGTTTTTCTGGTGGAGCAGTAGCTCAGTTAATGTTTTTGCGATATGCAGAAGTCCCTATGGGAAAAGCAGCAATTATAGTAGTAGTAAGAACACTTATTTCCATATTGTTCTTATTTGTATGTATGCCATTTATTCTATTGAGTGATGATGGAGTTTTGCCATGGGTATCTAATAAGTTGCTGATGTGGTTTTCACTGCTCGCAATAGCTGGGACCATCGCTTTAATATGGGCAATGGTGAGTGGTTCTTTTGATAAAGTGGCAGTGTTTATAGCTAAACGCATTTCACATAAAAAAGGGCGTAAACTCATGGGATTTTATCATGATAATAAAAAAGCTATTCTGCTTTTATCTTCTTCTCCCGCAGCTATGTTTAAAGTATTTATAATATCAGGGTTAAGTCTTATAGCTTTATACGCGGTAGTACCATTTTTATTAATGGGCCTTGGTGCAAAAGTAAACTGGATAATGGTTATGGGACGGATGGTATTTTTGAATTTGTTTTTGTATTTTTCCCCTACGCCGGGAGGATCGGGTATTGCCGAAGGTGGTTTTATTCTTTTATTCAATACTATTGCACCGCAGGGAACAGTCGGTGTCGTGGCTGTTGGTTGGCGGTTATTTGCTGAATATATACCGTTTTTAGTAGGTTTTTATTATACAATCAAAGTTTTTGGACGTGGTTTCTTAGGTAAAAAAACTCTCAATAAGGGGAAATAAGGAAAATAATTATTGTAATGATATTTGCATCAGGAGGATGGTATGGAAAAAAATGAAGATCGTATCATTGCGGGCACTGAAAATGATACAGATACATGGCAATACAGCCTGCGTCCTAAACATTTTAGTGAATATATTGGACAGGATAGAGTAAAAGAAAATCTGGAAATTTTTATAAAAGCAGCAGTTTCCAGAAATGAAGCTTTGGATCATGTACTTTTATACGGGCCACCAGGATTAGGTAAGACAACACTAGCTTCAATAATAGCTAATGAATTAGGTGTTAACTTTCGTGTTACATCAGGGCCAGCTATTGAAAGATCTGGTGATTTAGCAGCCATTCTGACGAATCTTACTGATAAAGATGTATTATTTATTGATGAAATCCATAGATTATCACACAGCGTTGAAGAAGTTTTATATTCGGCAATGGAAGATTTTGCTTTGGACATAATAATTGGCAAGGGCCCTTCAGCCCGTTCAATACGCCTTGATATTGCCCCTTTTACATTAATCGGAGCAACAACCCGTATAGGGGCTTTAGCTTCACCGTTGCGAGATAGATTTGGTGTTATTTCGCGGTTGGAATACTATGAACCAGAAGCATTGGTTTACATTATTAAACGGTCAGCAGAGATTCTTAATATAGCTATTGAAGACAGGGGTGCAATGGAAATTGCCCGAAGGTCGCGCGGAACACCACGTGTTGCTAACCGATTGCTGAAACGAGTGCGTGATTTTGCCCAGATTAAAGGCAGTGGTATCATTACTTCCAGTATAGCCGATAAATCTTTAGCCATGCTGGAAGTAGATAAAGCCGGGCTTGATAACATAGATAGAAGAATGCTGATTACGATGATTGAAAAATTTGGTGGCGGGCCGGTCGGAGTAGAAACTTTGGCGGCAGCGATTAGTGAAGAACGTGATACTATTGAAGATGTTTATGAACCATATCTGCTACAGCTAGGACTTATCAATCGAACACCACGCGGTCGTGTTGTAACCGCTTTGGGCTATAAACATATGAACCTGCCTGTTCCTGATAATAAGTTTTAGTTTTTAAATGATGAGAGGAATAATATGAAATTATTACTGCATATGTGCTGCGGGCCATGTGCCTGCTATCCAGTAAAAAAATTGCGGGCTGATGGTCATGAAGTAAAAGGATATTTTTTTAATCCCAATATCCATCCATATAAAGAATTTAAACATCGACTTGACACAGCAGTGGAATTTGCTGAAAAAGTAGATATGCCAATTGATGTTGATAAAAATTATGATTTGCGTACTTTTCTCCAAAGAGCATTAACAGCCGAAAAAAGAGAAGAAACCCTTACAGAAAAACCGCGCTGTCGTATGTGTTATGCATGGCGGCTGCATCAGGCAGCTGTATATGCCAAAGAAAATGGGTTTGATGCTTTTACGTCCACGTTGTTTGTTAGTCCCTATCAGTTACATGATACGATGAAAGATGTGGCTGAAAAAATTGCTAAAACAGTGGGAATAGCTTTTTATTATGAAGATTTTCGCATTGGCTGGAATCAAGGCGTGGAAATCTGTAAGGAACTTGAGCTTTACCGCCAACCATATTGCGGCTGTATCTTTAGCGAGGAAGAACGTTATAGCAATAGATGGAAAAAACAGCACAAAAAGAAAATGAAAAAATTAAGAGAAGAAATAGTTTTCTAAAAAAATCAGCTTTGATTATTAAAGCTGATTTTTTTTAGAAGAAGTTTGGATACTAATTATTATATTGAAAATTATTAGTTTATAATTTAGCATTTTTCAGCTTGATTAAATCATGCTCATCGGTATATTTAAGTTTAAGAGATTATTAGCTGGAAAATGCATCTGTGAGCTGTTGTGTCTTTCAATAGATTGCACCCAAGATTGCACCCAAAAATTTGTTTTGAATCTAGCATGTAATGTAAATCTAATATTCAAAGCACAATAAAAATTGTTATAATTTCATAATTATTAAGATAAAATAGGTGTGGTTTTTTGTCCGCCCTTAGAAGGGCGGGGGACCATGCGCAGCATGGTGGTGGGTTGCATAGATAGAACAAACGAAAATCAGTACCTTGTTATATTACGATATTGACAATACTAAAATATTCATGGTTTTGCTATGACGGTGCTATAACAATAGATAATATATAACCTGTGATATATTAAGAAATAAGGTTGATCTGTTATTTTTCTTAGTGAGAATTAGTAATCATTTCATATATTTATAATTTATATTTCGTTGCTTTATCTAAATAAACGATAATAATTGAAAACCTCGTTGTAAAAAATGTGTTCAGTAGTCTGTATTGCACTTATCCTAAAGTTAGAGGGCGGAATGCAACCCACCACCGCTGAAGCGGTTCCCCGCCCTTCTAAGGGCGGACAAAAGGACCATAGAAAACAAGAATACTGAGAACAATTATATTTTCTGTCGATCGGTAATAATGCAAAAACATGGTGGGTACGACAGAAGGTTAAAGACATGATAATAAAGAATATAATAAAAGTATAAAGTAATTTTTTAATAATTTCTTTGCAAAATCAGGGGATCGACAAAATAGAGCTTATAAGTATTGAGTATATAAGAAAAATTTTTGTTCCCGTTTTGAATCTAGCAGCATGTAATGTAAATGATGTTTTAGCTGGACTTAATGCTGCTTATCAGACGTTTTGAATCTAGCAGCATGTAATGTAAATATTTTCAAGTGGTTTAACAACAGTCATCTGATAAATGTTTTGAATCTAGCAGCATGTAATGTAAATATTTTACAGACTAATACGTATAAAAAATAATACAAGTTTTGAATCTAGCAGCATGTAATGTAAATACGGGCGGCGTAAATCAAGATAACGATATTTCAACCGTGTTTTGAATCTAGCAGCATGTAATGTAAATATTGAAATTCATTGCAAAAATGGAGATAGTATTTATGTTTTGAATCTAGCAGCATGTAATGTAAATATATCCCCATTCTGCTTGACAATATCCTGTTTTTTAAGTTTTGAATCTAGCAGCATGTAATGTAAATATAAAACAATCTATGTCCACGAAAATTGAGCCGCTTAGTTTTGAATCTAGCAGCATGTAATGTAAATACAGTAACAGTTTCATAGTTGAGGTGATAAAAATGTGTTTTGAATCTAGCAGCATGTAATGTAAATTATTTCTTCGCGGGCAGATTCGGCAAGTTGTTTTAGGTTTTGAATCTAGCAGCATGTAATGTAAATATAAATCAAGATAAGCAGCGTTACGGCCCTTTACAAGTTTTGAATCTAGCAGCATGTAATGTAAATTCTTTTGTTTTTTGTATATGGCCGCGATCTATTAAAGTTTTGAATCTAGCAGCATGTAATGTAAATCAATACGGGCAAGGTATTCCGGTTGGTTCATATTCAGTTTTGAATCTAGCAGCATGTAATGTAAATTTGCCATAATCAATTATATTGTCCGCAAATTTTTGTGTTTTGAATCTAGCAGCATGTAATGTAAATTACCATTGTGTTTTGTATGTTAATTGCCTACGAAATGTTTTGAATCTAGCAGCATGTAATGTAAATTTGATTCTCATAGCTTAGGTGGAACATTACCTCATAGTTTTGAATCTAGCAGCATGTAATGTAAATCATTCAGGGCAATAATGAATAGCCGATCTTTTGCGGGTTTTGAATCTAGCAGCATGTAATGTAAATAGAAAAGATGTTAAGATTAAAAGAACTTGAAGATATGTTTTGAATCTAGCAGCATGTAATGTAAATTAGGCTATTTGGAGATATGGCATTTGCATAATTAGCGTTTTGAATCTAGCAGCATGTAATGTAAATTCATTTACGCCGATTGAAATAATGGGTAGGTTGGGGTTTTGAATCTAGCAGCATGTAATGTAAATTAATGTAATCGGCCATATTTTCACGTATCTCGGTAAGTTTTGAATCTAGCAGCATGTAATGTAAATTAATCAGTTGGTTAGCTACTACATTATATATGTTAAAGTTTTGAATCTAGCAGCATGTAATGTAAATTATGTAAAATATAGAAAAGTCTAAATCTAGGAGGAAGTTTTGAATCTAGCAGCATGTAATGTAAATTTTTCTAAATGGAATGAAGCTTCAACCAAATATTCAAGGTTTTGAATCTAGCAGCATGTAATGTAAATAGAGCGTATACCCGATATCCTTCAGGATCAGTTTCGTTTTGAATCTAGCAGCATGTAATGTAAATCCGAATAAGTTTTTCCTTTAAATTCAATTTTCATTCGTTTTGAATCTAGCAGCATGTAATGTAAATCTTTTTATTAGCTTATCAAATTCCTGATTAACCTCGTTTTGAATCTAGCAGCATGTAATGTAAATTTTATCATGGATATTAATTTTTCTATTTAGAAAACCAGTTTTGAATCTAGCAGCATGTAATGTAAATTAAATCCAGAAAAGAAAAATTATCGTCAATGGGCGAGTTTTGAATCTAGCAGCATGTAATGTAAATCCGGATGTTCGGAACGATATTTACTTTTAGCATCAGTGTTTTGAATCTAGCAGCATGTAATGTAAATGGGCCAAAGGAGGTATCAGCTTGCTGATTATTTACTTTTATCTGCGGATTGCCTTTTTCAAGCTTAGCAGCAAGCTTCTCATTCATGCGTTCAACGAAAGATTTATCCTGTTTTTCAATCTCGTCCGGCTGTACAGAATATCTGGTCGGCTGTGCTGATTTTTCCTTGACAAGATCATCTTCTGTCTTTATACTGAAATCAGATAAAGCATTTCTGAGTGCATGATCCCACAGGGGTAGTCTCCCCTGATGGCCTGTACCATGAAATGCTTTTTCTTTGTTTACATAGACTAACTTGCCATCGTCAATCTGTCTGACAAACCATTGTGTGTCTGGCGTTTTGAATCTAGCAGCATGTAATGTAAATGCTTTACCAAGTAGCATTACGTGCCGGCACTACAGCGTTTTGAATCTAGCAGCATGTAATGTAAATCTAATATTCAAATAATAATAAAAACTGTTATAAATTCATAATTATTAAGATAAAATAGGTGTGGTTTTCTGTCCGCCCTTAGAAGGGCGGGGGACCATGCGCAGCATGGTGGTGGGTTGTATAGATAGAACAAACGAAAATCAGTACCTTGTTATATTACGATATTGACAATACTAAAATATTCATGGTTTGGCTATGATGGTGCTATAACAATAGATAATATATAACCTGTGATGTATTAAAAAATAAGGTTGATCTGTTATTTTTCTTAGTGAGAATTAGTAACTATTTCATATATTTATAATTTATATTTCATTGCTTTATCTAAATAAACGATAATAGCTGAAAACCTCGTTGTAAAAATGTGTTCAGTAGCCTGTATTGTACTTATCCTAAAGTTAGAGGGTTGGAATGCAACCCACCACCGCTGAAGCGGTTCCCCGCCCTTTTAAGGGCGGACAAAAGGACCATAGAAAACAAGAATACTGAGAACAATTATATTTTCTGTCGATCGGTAATAATGCAAAAACATGGTGGGTACGACAGAAGGTTAAAGACATGATAATAAAGAATATAATAAAAGTATAGAATAATTTTTTAATAATTTCTTTACAAAATCAGGGGATTGACGAAATAGAGCTTATAAGTATTGAGTATATAAGAAAAATTTTTATTTTGTTTTGAATCTAGCAGCATGTAATGAGGTGCTAACAAAATATCATATTTGTTTTTATTATCTTAATGGTTATAAAATTATAACAGTTCTCTAAAATAAGTATAACTAACTATTAAGTATTTTTTAATTATACCGTTGTTGTGCGATAAATAATATAATTCATTTACAAACTTATAAATAGATTGTATAATAAATATATATATTAATTTTGTAGAATATAATGTAAAAATGATATTATACTTATTAAATATAATAACATATTAAGAATAGTGCAGTATGTAAAGCAGGTTATTCCTGTATAATATTTTACCAATGATATTATAATTATATAATTGATATTAACAAAAACATCAAAGGCGTTATAATTATCTATAAAAGGAGCTGAATAATGTGATAAATTATAATGTTTTTATATTTTTATTCATTATACTGTTAATAATTATTAAAAAATAACTGCTATGGTATCCAGACCATAGCAGTTATGAAAAAGGGCAGCAGCATTTGCTGCTGCTAACTATCTAATATTATTGTATCAATTAAATGTTAAGAAAACAAATTAATATTAAGGAGGTGAAAATATGCGAATACAATTAAAATTTTGTTTAAAAAAGCCACAGCTACCTATAGATTACAGGGCTGCCTGTGTTTCTTTTATGAAAAGTGCATTAGGAAATTATGATAAAAGATTTTTTGATTTATATTATGATAATGGAGCACAAATAAAAAGTTATGCTTTTTCTGTAAGAATACCACGACCTAAATTTGAAACAGATAAGATAATTTTAGCAGGAGATAAGATTGAGCTTAACTGGTCAGCGGCCGATGAACGTGATGCCATAATTTTCTATAATGCTTTTTTAGAACGTAAGAAGAAAATTTTTGAATTAAAAGATGATAATGCTATGACTTTAGAAAAAATAGTTATTTTACCGGAACATAAAATAACTCAACCGCAGCTAATTATAAAAATGCTGTCACCATTTATAGTACGCATCCATAATAAAGAAAATAATACTAATCGTTATGTAAAATATGATGATGATGATTTTATGGAGCAGGCTAGGAAAACAATAACGGCACAGATTGAAATGATGGGATTAAATACATCTTTATTAACTGGTTTTACAATTAAACCAGTACAGGCCAGAAAATGTGTAGTGAAAACTTTTAAACATACTTGTGACGGAACTATTGGAATTCTGCAAATGCAAGGGCAGCCTGAACTATTAAATATACTTTATAGAGCAGGCATGGGAGCGAATCGTTCCATTGGTTTTGGCTTGTTTGAAAAAATTTATTAAGAAAGGGGGGACTTTAGTGGATGAATATATAAGTTTCTATAGTAGTGATTTTTTATACAACGCCGGAATTGTTGGTTTTATTAATTTATTGGAAAATGTTCAGGCGGTTGAAAATGATGATTATATAGTCAAAGGCAATGAATTTAAAGTAAAAAAAGAATTTTTTCTAAATACAGATTTAGCACAAGCTTATATTGATACATGCATAGAAAAATTTGGTGGTTCTAGTGCTTATACAAGGCTATTGGGAAAAAATACCGAAAAAATAAAAATGCTTACTGATAAATATGCTGAAGCTGAAGATAAAAGTATAAAAAAGAAGTTGGATGAGGAATATAAGAAGTTACTTGATGTTGCTGGTTTAACAAGAAGCAGTTATATAACAGCTTGTGACATATTAAAAAATAAACATATTGATTTAGATTTAAAAGCAGAATGCAAAAATATTAAAGCAATTAAAGATTATAATGAAAAATATCAATCTTTATTAAAACTGCAAAAAAAATTGCAAGATAATAATTGCCGTGAAACTTTTCTAATGAAAGATATTATGTATTCACGCATAAATTCTATTTGGTCGGGTAAATCTTTCCTGAACACCAAAAATGCTAAAAAAGATATTAAGAAAATTTATTACAGTGACTTTATTGAACCAGTAATAAAATATTTGCAAAAACCGCCTAAAGAAAGGAAAAGCAGCAGGTACTGTATTGTTTGCGATGCAGTGATGTCTAAACCAATTGATATATCTTTTCTTAATGATTCAGCTGATGATATGAGTAGAAAGAAATCAGCTTTTTGGAATTGTAAACCTGATGCGCAGCTATGCCCATTATGTGCCTTTATTTACAGCATGGCACCTTTAGGATTTGTGCCAATGCAGCGGGATATGCTTTTTGTAAATGATAATGTTAATATTAGAAAAATGCAGAAGATCAATAATGGTATTAAAGCTGAGAATGAAATTCCTGAAGATGAAAATGATAGAAATCTTTGGTATCAGATATGGAATAAGATTATTCAGAACATAATAAAAAATAAATTAAAAGCGCTTAGAAACATTCAAGTAGTAGTACGGAAGAAAGATACAGGAAAATATAATTTTAATATTATTGCAAAAGATATATTGGATTTATTAGAAAGATCATTTAAATATATTGGCTATATTGGAAATAAATTTATAAAAACACCATCAGGAATAAATGTTAATATACAAGAAGAAGTTTTAAAAAATATTTTTCGGCGAACTGATTTATATGCCATGATGAATAAAATATTAAACTATTCTATGAAAGAAAACATACAGGTGAATTTTCTAGATAATGTTTTACAAATACAGCAAATGATAGTGGGAGGGAAAAAAATGGAGCAAGATTGTGTTACACAAGACGATATAGTTAATATAAAAGCAGCAGGTAAACAATTACGCAGTTTCGCAATTGTTGACAAAAATGGAATGAACGCTGATGAAGATGGTAAATTAAGGGGATATGCTTATAAACTATTGGGTGCATTACGCGTAAATGATCAAGCCAAATTTTGGCAAATATTAACTCGTATGTACTTAGGTTATAGTAAAGCAATACCAGAAACTAATGTTTTTTTGAAAGCATTTAAAAATGAAGATAATTTTAAACAATTAGGCTATGCTTATATTTTAGGATTAAAAGATAATCATAAAGTAGAAAAAAATATTAAACAAAAAACTAGTGTTGAATAATGAAAGGTGGATTTACTATAATGAAAAAAAATGGTTTAACGGCAAGTTTTATAATAGAAACAGAAAGTGCTAATTATTCCGAAGGAATGGGGAATATAGCAGTATTAAAAAAAATGAGTAGAGCTGATAGAAAAGAATATACATATATTTCTCGTCAGGCACTGCGCTATAATTTGATGAAAAATGCGGCTTGGGATAATACTCCTGTATTGGCATCAGGCAGTGGTAGTAAAAAAGTAGTTCAGTTTGCACCGGAGGCCACAATTAAAGATTATCCGGAAATTGATTTATTTGGTTATTTGAAAACGATTGCTAAAACAGATACAGAGAAAGGCGGTTCAAATAAACGGGCGGCAGTAGTTCGTTTAAGTAATGCCATTGCCATGGAAGCTTATAATGACGATTTTGACTATATGACTAATATGGGATTAGCTGATCGTATTACAACAGAAAAGAATGTAAATTCAATTGCCCAAAGTGAAATTCATAAATCTTTTTATACTTATACGATAACAATAGATCTTGATAAAGTGGGTATTGATGGTGATATTGAAATAGATAATAAAGAAAAAGCCAATAGAGTAAAGACTTTTATTGATGGTGCGCAGTTTTTATATCGTGATATTAAAGGCCGCCGGGAAAATATGAACCCGATATTTGCCATTGGCGGCGTATATACCCGAAAAAATCCTTATTTTGAAAATCGTTTAAAATTCGATTTTAAAAATCATTTAGCGGTGGATTGTCTGACAGAATTAATGCAGGATGATGATGTGAAAGAAAACACCACGGTAGGCTGTTTAAGTGGTATATTAGTTAATGACAAAGAAATCAAAGAAAAACTCACAGTAAATACTATTAGTGAATTTTTTGCTAAATTGAAAACAGAAGTAGATGCTTATTATGAATAAAGCTATTCGTATAAAATGCAGTCAGCAGTTGGCAAATTATCGCAAGCCTACCAGTTTTCAAATAAAAGAGAGTTATCCCTTGCCACCATATTCAACGGTAATTGGTATGATTCATACTGCCTGTGGTTTTACTGAATATCATCCCATGGATATAAGTATTCAAGGAAAGTATCATAGTGCTGTCAGTGATATGTATACTAAATA
Source organism: Pectinatus sottacetonis (assembly GCF_015732155.1). Classification (NCBI taxonomy): domain Bacteria; kingdom Bacillati; phylum Bacillota; class Negativicutes; order Selenomonadales; family Selenomonadaceae; genus Pectinatus; species Pectinatus sottacetonis. Next base: position 910,949 of record NZ_WIQK01000001.1, on the reverse strand, counting down.
TGCTTTTGGGATAGCCTATGAAGAGGCCCGTCATCAGGATTGGGTAAAAAATGGTGACAAAAGAGCTGGGATAAATATCGGTATAGGTTATATCGAGCTTTTAACTGACATAGAATTAGTTATTCATATAAAGCCAGAGAATGAAGCTGATATATCAACAATACAGCAGGGCCTCTTATTTCCGCAAAATTATTTATCGTTGGGTCGCCATGAAGATTTACTGCGGATTGATCAAGTCAAAACAGTAGAATTAAAAAAATGGGATGATGATTTACTTTTAGAAAAATATGAGGCATATATTCCTATTAAGTATTTAAATGATATAGATTTAGAAGAAACGGGGACAATTTATAAACTGAATAAAATTTTTTATATTAATAAACAGGGGTTAAGACGATGGGATAAAAAAATATTAGTTTCTCATGCTGCTGTGGCAAAAGATTTAGACTTTGATGAAAATAAAGAAATAGTTTATATTGATGAAAATAAGTTACCGGTATTTTGGGCATAAAAAAGGGCATTAGTATATAGAAAGTGTTATATACTAATGCTTTTATCATATATAGGTATAGGAGAAAAATATGAAATATTGGGCAAAATCTGAACCAAAAATAACAATAGCCAGGCATACTAATGATTTACAAAAGATATGGAATGCATTTATAGTAACTTATGCAGCAATATTTACTGACAATGAGCAACAGTTGATTTCTAAAGCAGTTGAGTATCATGATTTGGGGAAACTAAATCTATTATTTCAAGAAAAAATTAATACTAATAAAAATACTATTGATGGAGAAATACCACATGGTTTTTTAAGCTGTGTTTATTTGTTTAGCAATGATATAAAAAAGAAAATGCAAAAAGATGAAGCGATAAAAAATGATATACGAATATTATTAACAGTAATATATAATCATCATACAAGAAAGGATAACTGCGATTCCATAATATTAAAAGAATATATAAAACAATATCTACCTGAAAAATATACTGACGAAATTACAAATAAGAGCTATACATTAACGGATAATCGAGGGAAATTTTTAAAATATATTATACCAGCATTACGTAATAAAACAGATGATGGATATGTTGAAAAAGATGTTTTATTAAAATATATAGTAATAAAAGGAATGCTTAATCGTGTTGATTATGCAGCCAGTGCGGGTATGACAGAATTAGAAATCATTCCACCCAAAACAAATTTTTTAACTAATAAAATAGTAGCGCAGCTGAAAGAAAAAAAATGGCAGTTACGACCAGTGCAAAAATATATGCAGCAACATAAAAATGACAATTTGGTAGTTATTGCATCAACCGGCTGTGGAAAAACAGAAGCAGCATTATTATGGCTTGACGGGCATAAAGCATTTTATACGTTGCCACTAAAAGTATCTATTAATGCCATACATGACCGTATTTGTAATAACTATGGGTATGATAAAAATAAAATAACTTTATTGCATTCGGGCTTAGTTTCTTATTATTTAGACCAAGAGGATAATAAAGAAAAAATAAAAGTGATAGAGGAAACATTAGAACGACAGAAAAAAGCTAGATTATTATCATATCCTTTAACAATTTGTACAGTAGATCAATTGTTTTACTTTGTCTTTAAAGCAGCAGGTACGGAGATGATTCCGGCAACACTTAAATATTCTCGTATAATAATTGACGAAATACAGATGTATTCACCGGATATTTTAGCGTATATATTATATGGATTAAAAGTAATCACAAAACTTGGCGGTAAGTTTGCCATAATAACAGCTACGTTTCCCCCCATTTTGCGGGAAGTTATGTGTGAGCAAAAAATAGGCTTCGTATCACCAGAGGAAAAATATTTTGTTAAAGAATGTGCTGAACGTCATAAAATAAAGTGCATTGAAGGCGAATTTGATTATGAAAAAATTTTTGCCACGGGACAAAAACAGAAAGTGTTAGTGCTTTGCAATACAGTAAAAAAAGCACAAGATATATATTGTAAATTAAGGGAATGCAATAAAGATGGTGAAGAAAAGACAATAATAAGATTATTACATAGCCGTTTTGTGCGCAAGGATAGAGCAATATTAGAAAAAGCAATAAAAGATGATTCGCTGTTAAATAGGCCAATTATTTGGATAAGTACTCAGATTGTTGAAGCCAGCCTTGATATAAGTTACGATATTTTGTTTACGGAAATGTGTCCAGCAGATAGTTTGCTGCAGCGAATGGGACGTTGCTGTAGAAAAGAAAACTATACTGATAAATATCCAGATGGGCAGATTAATGTATATATTTATAATACAGGTAATGGTATAGGAAAAAAATCAGTGTATAAATTTGATGAAATAAATAATAATTCATGGCAGTTATTACAGCAGTATGATGGAAAAATATTTACCGAAAAAGAAAAATTTAATTATATTGATGCTGTTTATGCAGTAGATTCATTGAAAAACAGCCAATATTATTTACAAGTAAAAAAGAATTTAAAAACATTGGAAGATCTTTTATATAATTCTATAAATCAGGAAATGGCCAGGAAATTATTCAGAAATATTCAAAGTATAACAATTTTACCGGATAGCTTACTAACAGATAATATCGAACTGCGAAATGCAATTGCTGAATTTAAAGAAAATAAAAAAATGTCATTACCAGAAAGAATACTTTTAGAAGAAAAAATACGGCAGTATACTGTTGATATTCCAGCTAGTACACTTTTCAATAAAGGCCATTATATAGATAAAACATTGTATAGTAAAAAATTAAATATACACAGAGCATGGTGTAAATATGATTTTTCTGAACACAATAAAGCTGGAATAGGAATTCAAATTGAAAAAACCGAAGATGAAAATAATATTATATGAGGTTTTATTATGAAAAAAGTAACTGGTGTAATGATTCTTATTATTTTTTATGTAAACGTAAGTTATGGCTTTTTGCTCATGATATAAATATGGAACAGGAAAGTGAAGCTGTTTTTATTGGTAAACTTATTGATGAATCAACCTATAAAAGAGAAAACAAACATATTTTAATTGATGATATAATATGTATCGATTATATTAATAATGGTATTGTGTGTGAAATTAAAAAGAGTAAAAAACAAAAGCAAATGGCAATAAGTCAGATTAAATATTATTTATATGTTTTACAGCAGCATGGTTTGATGCATGTGAAAGGACGATTGGCTATACCAAAAGAACATATTAGTGAAGATGTGGAGTTAAGCGAGCAGGATATTGGTCAAATAGAAGAAAATTTGCAGGCAATAAATGAAATATTAAATTTATTAGTTCCACCATCAATAGATAAAAAAGCAGCATGTAAGTCGTGCGCATATTATGAATTTTGTTATATATGAAGTGGGGGAAAACAATGGAACAATCATATTATGTTTTTAGTAGTGGTAGTTTAAAGCGAAAGGATAATACACTGCAACTTTGTTTAGATAGTGGGCAAAACAAAGATATTCCTATAGAGCGTGTACGCGATATTTATATTTTTTCAGAGATGACCTTCAATACTAAATTAATAAATTTTTTATCGCAAAATGGTGTAATAGTACATTTTTTTAATTATTATGATTTTTATGCAGGTAGTTTTTATCCAAGAGAAAAACTAGTATCAGGAGCTTTACTAGTTAAGCAGGTAGAACATTATGTTGAACTGAACAAAAGATTGGTGTTGGCAAAAGAATTTGTGACAGGTGCATATGAGAATATATATCGTAATCTACGATATTATAATGGACGTGGTAAAGATGTTTCGGAAGTAATGGATGAAATAAAAACACTATATTCGCATATAAAGTATTGCAAAGATGTTTATGAGCTAATGGGTGTAGAAGGAAATATACATAAATGTTATTATACTGCATGGCAGACGATAATTGATGTGGATATCAATTTTGATAAGCGAGAGAAACGACCACCTAAAAATATGATAAATACATTAATATCATTTATAAACTCAATAATCTATACTAAAGTTTTAACTGAAATATATAAAACACAAATAAATCCAACCATTAGTTATTTACATGAGCCTTCAACTAAAAGGTTTTCTTTATCCTTGGATGTAGCAGAAATTTTTAAACCGCTTATAGCAGATAGACTAATATTTTCATTGCTTAATAAAAAAATAATAACAGAAAAAGATTTTGATCAGGAAGTAGACTATATACGTATGAAGGATAGTATTGCGAAAAAAATTCTGGTAGCAGTTGATGAATATTTGAAGAAGACGATAAAACATAAGACTTTGAATCGTGATGTATCATATCAGCATCTAATACGATTAGAAATTTATAAATTAATAAAACATTTAACAGGAATTCAAGAATATAAGGCATTTAGAATATGGTGGTGATACAATGTATATTGTTTTGGTTTACGACATAAAAACCGATGAAGGTGGAGCAAAAATATTACGCAATGTATTTAAAATTTGTAAAAAATATCTGACACATATACAAAATTCAGTATTTGAAGGAGAATTATCAGAAGGACAAATCTTAGAATTAAAAATAGAAATAAAAAAATATTTACGCGAAGGTGTGGATTCATGCATAATATTTAAGGGCCGTAATAATATATGGATGAAAAAAGAATTTGTGTTAGATGAAGATGATAAAACAAGTGTCTTTTTATAGAGGCATATAATTATTTTCTCGTTGTGCCAGTTAAAATTACTGTTTTTCCATAATATTTAATGAAATATATTTTTAGTTGGTTAAATTTATGCTATCTAACGGTTATAATTTTATAACTGTTAGATAAGATAGGTATGGCATTTTGTAGAAGAGAAAATAAAAATGCTAAGAATAGGTATATTTTCTGTCGATCGGTAATAATGCAAAAACATGGTGGGTACGACAGAAGGTTAAAGACATGATAATAAAGAATATAATAAAAGTATAAAATAATTTTTTAATAATTTCTTTGCAAAATCAGGGGATCGACAAAATGGAGCTTATAAGTATTGAGTATATAAGAAAAATTTTTGTTCCTGTTTTGAATCTAGCAGCATGTAATGTAAATTCGTAATTGATGGCTTTTGCTATCGAACTCTATACTTGTTTTGAATCTAGCAGCATGTAATGTAAATTAAGTCTCCACCGGTAAGTGTTATTTTTTGTGTCCAGTTTTGAATCTAGCAGCATGTAATGTAAATGCATAGGGCAAACACCTTCCTTGCTTTTGTTCATCGGGTTTTGAATCTAGCAGCATGTAATGTAAATAAATCCGTGTCAACTTTTATGGCCTTTTCAACTAAGTTTTGAATCTAGCAGCATGTAATGTAAATAAGTTATTTGTAAATCATCTGACTGCCCAGAAAGATGTTTTGAATCTAGCAGCATGTAATGTAAATATAAAAGTAAAAATGCTGGATGGAGGAAAGTTTAGTGTTTTGAATCTAGCAGCATGTAATGTAAATTCTAATCATCTCCGGTTGCATATTCACTATTTTACAGTTTTGAATCTAGCAGCATGTAATGTAAATCAGTCAAGGCCTAATGTTTTTATAAAAGTCCGACACGTTTTGAATCTAGCAGCATGTAATGTAAATTCTACTCTTCTTCCAGAGTAGACCAAATTTAATATCTCGTTTTGAATCTAGCAGCATGTAATGTAAATCAGTATTATACAGAAGATAAAATTTATCGTATCGAAGTTTTGAATCTAGCAGCATGTAATGTAAATAATGACTCCGGTCGGTATTATTGTATTAACACCTTTGCGTTTTGAATCTAGCAGCATGTAATGTAAATCAACAGCAGGTAAAGATTGATATGTTCATGAACGGTGTTTTGAATCTAGCAGCATGTAATGTAAATTGAATACCGCTACCTTGATGCGGTTGACGTTAATTGGTTTTGAATCTAGCAGCATGTAATGCAGATCTAATATTCAAATAATAATAAAAACTGTTATAATTTCATAATTGTTAAGATAAAATAGGTGTGGTTTTCTGTCCGCCCTTAGAAGGGCGGGGGACCATGCGCAGCATGGTGGTGGGTTGCATAGATAGAACAGACGAAAATCAGTACCTTGTTATATTACGATATTGACAATACTAAAATATTCATGGTTTTGCTATGATGGTGCTATAACAATAGATAATATATAACCTGTGATGTATTAAGAAATAAGGTTGATCTATTATTTTTCTTAGTGAGAATTAGTAACTATTTCATATATTTATAATTTATATTTCGTTGCTTTATCTAAATAAACGATAATAGCTGAAAACCTCGTTGTAAAAATGTGTTCAGTAGCCTGTATTGTACTTATCCTAAAGTTAGAGGGCGGAATGCAATCCACCATCGCTGAAGCGGGTCCCCGCCCTTCTAAGGGCTGACAAAAGGACCATAGAAAATAAGAATACTGAGAACAATTATATTTTCAGTCGATCGGTAATAAGGCAAAAACATAGTGGGAAGTTTTGCATCCAAATATATAATTATAAAATAAAAGTTACTTTTTATCTTATACATAGTTAAAAACTATACTTGACTATATGTAAAAACAATTATCTATAACTAACTATTTTTGTTATACTTTTCATAATAAAAGAAAAGAGGAGATTATGATGAAGACGTCAATTATTGGTTTTCCCCGAATTGGTGCACATAGAGAATTAAAATTTGCGGTTGAGAAATATTTGAAAAAACAGTTATCACTTAATGAACTAGTAGAAGAAGGAAAGCAAATACGCAAGAAAAATTGGCTTTTACAGAAAGACAATGATATTGATATAATTCCATCAAATGATTTTTCTTTTTATGATGGAATGCTCGATACAGCGGTCATGCTTAATGTTGTGCCAAAAAGATATAAGATGCTGGGACTCAATGATATAGATGAATATTTTGCAATGGCTCGTGGTTATCAAAACGATGCTGGTGATGTTAAAGCGTTGATGATGAAAAAATGGTTTAATACCAATTATCATTATATGGTGCCGGAATTTAACGATGATACGGAAATAAAACTGGCAGCAGAAAAACCGCTTAATGAATTTCGGGAAGCGCAAGCATTGGGAATAAAAACAAAACCAGTTATTGTAGGTCCTTTTACCTTTTTAAAGTTGGCCAACTTTACCGGACAGAAAAAAATGATTGATTTCGCTGACAGTATAAAAAAAGCGTATATCGATTTATTAGATAAATTCAGTCAACTCGGGCCAGAATGGGTACAGCTTGATGAACCTGTGCTGGTTACTGATCTTACAGTGGAAGAGATTAGTTTATTTGTTGATATATATAGGGATGTTCTAAAAGAAAAACATGGTATAAAAATATTATGTCAGACATATTTTGGTGATATTCGGGATTGCTATGAAACGATAAAGAAGCTTTCTTTTGACGGAGTGGGAATAGATTTTGTAGAAGGTAAAAACAGCCTGTCACTTATTGAAAAAAATGGTTTTGATGCGGATAAAGTACTTTTTGCCGGTATAATAAATGGGAAAAATATTTGGCGTAATCATTATAAGAAAACCATTGGATACATTGATGAATTAAAAAAATATGCAGCTAATATAGTGCTTAATACATCGTGTTCTTTACTCCATGTTCCGGTTACATTGGAAAATGAACATAATATAGACGCATATAAAAAATATTTTTCTTTTGCGGTAGAAAAGCTGCATGAATTGAAGGAACTAAAAATAATATTGCGGGATACAGTGTTTGCAGATACTGAAGAATATAAAAATAATGTAGAACTGTTTAAAACACAAAGATATATTCCCAATAAAGAAGTACAAAGTAAAATAGCCGATTTAAGTGATACTGATTTTGAACGATTACCTGTACGCAGTGAAAGAGAAAAAATCCAAAAAAGAGAATTTAATCTGCCTGTACTGCCGACGACAACAATAGGATCTTTTCCTCAGACTAAAGAAGTCCGTGATAACCGATTCGCTTTTAGAAAAAAGCAAATTAATAAGGAAGCATATATAAAACAAAACAAGAAATTTATTGCTGACTGTATTCAGTTGCAGGAAGAAATAGGACTTGATGTGCTAGTTCACGGCGAATTTGAACGCAATGATATGGTAGAGTACTTTGGAGAAAATCTGGAAGGATATATTTTCACGGAAAATGCATGGGTACAGTCATATGGAACGCGTTGTGTAAAGCCACCGGTCATCTGGGGTGATATATCACGCCGTCAGCCAATTACCGTAGATTATATAACTTATGCTCAGAGCTGTACTAAAAAACTGGTAAAAGGAATGCTGACAGGCCCAATAACCATACTTAACTGGTCATTCCCACGTGAAGATATTTCTTTACAGGAAAGTGCATTCCAGATAGGGCTGGCTATTCGTGACGAAGTACTTGATCTTGAAGCAAATGGCATTAAGATTATTCAGATTGATGAAGCAGCACTGCGGGAAAAGCTGCCCTTACGCAAAGCTGACTGGCATAGTGAATACCTTGATTGGGCTATTCGGGCTTTCAAGCTTGTTCATAGCGGCGTAAGTGCAGAAACACAGATACATACACATATGTGTTATAGTGAATTCAATGATATTATTAAGGATATAGATAATATGGATGCAGATGTTATTACCTTTGAAGCTTCCCGTTCGGATTTTACCGTTGTAGATGCCTTGAATGCTGCAAATTTTGCGACAGAAGTTGGTCCGGGTGTTTATGATATCCATTCACCGCGTGTTCCCAGTGTAGAAGAAATTGAAAATGAAATTATAGGTATGTTGAAAAAAATTCCTATAGATAAGCTTTGGATAAATCCCGACTGCGGATTGAAAACAAGAGGAGTAACTGAAACTAAAGCTAGTTTAAAAAATCTTGTATGTGCGGTAAAAAATGTCAGGGGAAGAATATAATGCATACAAATGAAGTTTTTAAAAATAAGACAGTGTTGTCTTTTGAGGTCTTCCCGCCTAAGGATAGTTTGACAGTAGATGCCATAGATAAAATCATAGTACAATTAAATGAACTTTGTCCTGATTTTATAAGTGTTACCTGCGGTGCAAATGGAAATGGTGGGAAAAATACTGTCCAGATAGCATCATTGATTAAAAATAAATATAAAAGAGAAAGTGTTGCCCATTTACCAGGCATAAATATTACTAAGGATGAAGTAAAGCAGATATTATATGAACTTCAGGCTAACAATATAGAAAATATACTTGCATTGCGTGGTGATCGCGGTGAACAGGCTGCTTATAAAACAGATTTTAAATATGCTAGTGATTTGGTCGCTTTTGTTAAAGAAAATAGTGATTTTAACATAATCGGAGCGTGTTATCCTGAGGGACATATTGAAGCCAAAAGTAAATCCGCTGATATAAAAAATCTTAAATATAAGGTTGATGCAGGAATAAACCAACTTATATCGCAGCTTTTCTTTGACAATAATTATTTTTATTCTTTTATAGAACGAGCAGAAAGCATGAACATTAATGTGCCGATCGAAGCCGGTATTATGCCGGTGACAAGTAAAAAGCAGATCGAGAGGATGGTTACCCTTTGTGGTGCTACGCTACCAAGAAAATTTCAAAGAGTAATAGCAAGATATGAGTCAGATCCTGTTGCCCTGCGTGATGCGGGTATTGCCTATGCTGTTGACCAGATAGTTGATTTATTGGCACATGGAGTAGATGGAATCCACATATATACAATGAATAATCCTTATATTGCAGCGACAATCAGTAATTCCATACGCAGTTTATTATGACTGCCATCAGCAAAAAGAGGCCGCCGCATAATTGCCATTAACCTCATAAAGTACAGTTCATTACCGCTTTGCGGTTCTGATTCTTTTGCGAACGGATTAAAATGAATCAGTGCATGTTTATGGATGAGAATGGCTATGTGCGACAGCCTCTGAATTTTATAAAATTGTCTGATCTTATAACTTTTTGAGCAAATCAGCCATTTCGATGGCACTCATGGCAGCATCAGAACCCTTATTGCCTGCTTTTGTGCCGGCGCGTTCAACGGCTTGCTCAATATTTTCAGTCGTAACTACACCAAATATAGTTGGTACACCAGTGGAAAGGCCGACGGCAGCAACACCTTTGGATACTTCATTGCATACATAATCATAATGGGTTGTTGATCCGCGGATAACGGCTCCCAGGCAGATAACGGCATCATAGTTATTGCTAAGGGCCATTTTTTTTGCAACAATAGGAATTTCAAATGCGCCGGGAACCCACGCCACGGTGATATCGTCCTGGTTTACGTCATGTCTGTTTAAAGTATCTAATGCTCCTGATAATAATTTGTTGGTAATAAATTCATTGAAACGAGCTACTATAATACCAAATTTTAAACCTTTGGCTGTTAAATGACCTTCGATGATTTTTGCCATAATGATAATCCTCCAGATATAATTAAATTTTTGTGAAAAGCAATGTAAATAATTTTATTTTAAATGTGATATAGACGGCTGTTTTTATAATTATTTATTTGCTGATTATTCCGTAGTAATATTTTCCAATAAATGTCCCATTTTTTCTTTTTTTGTTTCAAGATATTTTGCATCAAAATTATTGGCGGGTATTTCTAGAGGTACTCTTTCTACTATTTTCAAGCCATAGCCTTCTAAACCGGCTCTTTTTTCTGGGTTGTTTGTCATTAAGCGGATACTGGTAAGGCCAAGATCAGCAAGTATTTGGGCACCAATGCCATAGTCCCGCATATCAGGAGCAAAACCCAATAAAACATTAGCCTCTACAGTATCTTTGCCTTCATCCTGCAGTGCATAGGCACGAATCTTATTACCAAGACCAATACCGCGTCCCTCCTGGCGCATATATAATACAACGCCCTGGCCTTCTTTTTCTATATATCGCAGTGCTTTTGCCAGTTGGTCGCCGCAATCGCAGCGCAGTGAGCCTAAAACATCTCCAGTTAAACATTCGGAGTGGACACGCACTAATACATTCTTTTTACCGCGTACATCGCCTTTTATTATAGCAATATGGCATTTGTTTTCTAATTCACTTTGATAAGCAGCTATTTTAAATATACCGTATTTGCTGGGGAAATCAGCCTCAGCAATTTTTTTGACAAAACATTCAGTGCGTTTGCGATATTTTATTAAATCAGCAACTGTTATAAAAGTTAAATCATTTTTTTTGGCAAATTCATATAATTCTGGAGTACGGGCCATATGTCCATCTTTACTCATAATTTCACAGCAAAGTCCGGCTGGCTTTAATCCGGCTAACCGCGCCAGGTCGACAGTGGCTTCCGTATGTCCAGTACGGTGCATAACACCGCCTGCAACTGCACGTAATGGAAAAATATGGCCGGGACGGCGCAGGTCAGAAGGTTTTATATCATCCTGCATCATTTTCTGTACAGTTAAGGCACGTTCAAAAGCAGAAATACCAGTTGTTGTATCAACGTGGTCTACAGAAACAGTAAATGCCGTTTCGTGATTATCAGTATTGTTAGCAACCATTTGGTTAAGTTCCATTTTGTCAATTAGAGAAGCCTCCATTGGCATGCAGACTAATCCTCTGGCGTGGATAGCCATAAAATTAATTATTTCTGGTGTTACTTTTTCTGCCGGAGCGATAAGGTCGCCTTCATTTTCTCTGTCCTCATCATCTACAACAAGAACCATTTTTCCTTTTTTAAAATCTTCTATTGCTTTTTCAATAGAATCAAATTTTATATTCATATTAAAGCTCCTCTTATAATAAATTTTGTAAGTCAGCCTACAAAGCTTAGTTTATATATTTTGTTATAATTTATGCGGTATGGTAGATATCCTGCTGAGGCATTATGTTCAGGACTAAAAACCATTTTCATGTAAAAAAGCTGTACTTAACCTTGGCGTAGATTGCTCTTCCTTTTTAGCGGACAAAAGCAATTTTTCTACATATTTGCCTAAAATATCAGTTTCAATATTTACCAGTGAATGTTTATTTTTCTGTCCGATAGTAGTTATTGCTGCTGTATGGGGAATAAGGGAAACAGAAAAAGTTTTATCCGTTACATTGGTGACTGTGAGACTGATGCCATCTATAGTCACAGACCCTTTTTTCACGATATAACGCAGTATATCAGGAGCTGCGGCTATAGTAACAATGACTGCATTATCTTCTGGAGTTTTTTTGGTGATAGTACCAGTTCCGTCAATATGTCCATTTACAATATGACCACCTAAGCGCGATTCTATTTTCAGCGCTCGCTCCAGATTTACCGGACTACCGATTTTTAATTCATTCAGGGCAGTTTTTCGCATAGATTCAGGCATTACATCTGCTGAAAAGCTATTATCAGCATAGCGTGTTACAGTCAGGCAGGTGCCATTTACAGCGATACTATCACCTATATGAACATCTGATAGTATTTTTTTTGCAGCTATAGTCAGTCTGGCAGAAGCACTGCCGAATTCTATTTTCTGTATGCGGCCGATTTCTTCAATTATACCGGTAAACATATTTTCACCTCTAATAAATTAAGTAAGATATCCTTTTATCAGGATATCATTGCCTGGTAAAATTTCTGCAGAAGCTCGTTTTAACTGTACGGCATCAGTTAAATTACCAATACCAGGACCTTCTATAGCTGACTTTGCCGTTTTGCCGCCTATAAGTTTAGGGGCAATGAAAAAATATGCTTTATCAGCTAGTTTTTCTTTTATCAGGCTGCCGGTTAATGTTGCACCACCTTCAACCAGAATACTGCATATGTCTTTTTGGGCCAGTTTAGTTAAAAGTTCCCGTATGCTGACATGGTTGTTTTCATCAGCAGTCGTTTTTATAACATCAATGCCGTTGTTATTTAAAATATTTATTTTTTCTTCAGGAGCGTTTTGGGTAACGGCAACTATTGTCGGGGCTTTATTATCAGTTAGAACAGCAGAAGTAAGGGGAATACGGCCTGTACTGTCGAGAATAATGCGAATGGGATTTTTGCCGCCTTCAATAGAATGGGTAGTTAGCGATGGATCATCAGAAATTATTGTATTTATTCCAACCATTATGGCATCGTTTATGTCTCGGAGTTTATAGCCATACTGGCGTGAAATATCGCTGGTTATCCATTTTGATTGTCCGGTAACTGTGGCTGTTTTTCCATCAAGAGTCATAGCTGTTTTTATAGTAATAAAAGGAAGTTTTTTTTCTATCCATTTGAAAAACACTTCATTTAGTTGTCTGGCTTCATTTTCAAGTACACCTGTTACTACCTCCAGACCAGCTTCACGCATTTTTCGTATGCCCCGTCCAGAAACTTTGGGGTTAGTATCGGTCATGGCAACTACGGCTTTTTTTATACCGGCTTTTATTACTGCATCACAGCAGGGCGGGGTTCTGCCAAAGTGGGAACATGGTTCAAGACTTACATAGATGGTAGCACCTTTTGCCAGATTTCCAGCCGCGTTTAAAGCGTGGATTTCAGCATGCGGGGTGCCGGCCTTTTTATGCCAGCCGCAGCCAACGATGCGCCCGTCTTTTACAATAACAGCACCTACCATAGGATTTGGGCTGGTTCTGCCAAGAGCATTTTGGGCAAGCTGGATAGCTGCCTGCATATATTTTTCATCGCGATTCATATAAAGACCTCCGCAAAAATATTATATAAACAAAAAAGCTGTTAAATACATAATGTATTTAACAGCCAATAGGGCAAAACAAAAACGACTTAAATCGCACGGAACGAGTTTTGTGATAATCTTATTAAAAGTATTATAAAATAACACAATCTTTTTCCATCCAGACTATAACTGTCGGCTTCGGAATTAAACCGAATCTGCCAAAAGGCTCGCGGGCTATACCGCCGGTAGGGATTTACACCCTGCCCCAAAGACTGCTAATCAATTGTCAATATAAAAACAATATATATACTGCTTTTACAGATATAATACTACATATTGATTTTTATTGCAATAAAAGTTTTTTTGTATGGTATGGATCTTTAAAAAGAATAAAATTTAGAATATACAGACATATCAGTTTTTTCTATATCAATTACAGAAAAAATAGTATACTAATTCATGGAGGAGGTTGTAGCAATGTTTTGGTATTTTTATAGTGAATGGAAGATGGTATTATAATCTTGAAGAAAGAACAGGAGGAGGTTAGATGGAAGGAGTAAGCGATAGACAAAAGATATTGTTGAAATATTTATTGTCTGATAATAAATTTAAGCCAGTTAAATTTTTTGCTAAAATGCTGTCATGTTCTGATAAGACAATTCGTAATGATATTAATTGCTGGCAGGAACAGGGTATCATTATAGAAAGAATTTCCGGTAAGGGAATAAGGTTAGCAGAAAATCAAAATGATTCAGTAAATGCCATATTAGACAAGAAAGATAACAATAATGGGTTATCAACAAAAGCACGGCGAATGAAAATTTTATTTGCACTACTGGAAGGCAAAGAAAAAAGATTATCAATACAAAGATTATCGGATGAATATTTTGTTAGTAAGACTTCTATAGTAAATGATTTAGTAATGATAGAAAATGAAATATCCCGATATAATTTAAAATTGCATAAAGATGTTAGAGGTACATGCTTAACTGGAGCAGAAACAGATATACGTCGTGCCTTGGGGGAAACAATCAATCAATTCGTAAAAAACAAAGAAAATAATTTGCAGGAAACATATTCGAGAATCGATTATGATACATTGAAAGAATTAAAACAACATTTTGGGGAAGAAAAAGTAGAAACTGTTAAATTATTAATTGAAAAAATAGAAAATTACCTCAATTATAAAATAACAGAACCTTATTATATAAATTTTGTTACGCATATTTTGATATTGATTAGGCGTATACAGCATGACAAAACAATATATGCTGAGTTTGATTCTTATCGGCCGCCGTACAATGAAAAATTTTATAGAGCGGCAAAATTGATGAAATCCTATATAGAAGAAAAATTTGATGTTGTGTTAAATGAAGCAGAAATTTTTTATATTTATCGTTATTTGACTTCATCAGGTGGAATTACAAGTGTTACAGAAATTAGCAATAATTTTGATAATGATTTTCGAGTGCAGGCAGTCGCTACAGATATTATTGAAATAAGTTTGCAGGTATATCCACTTAGGTTTTCATTTAGCCAAACGTTGTATAAAGCATTATTGTTGCATATTCGCCCTATGCTTAACCGTGTGATATATAAAATTTATATAAAAAACCCAATATTGGAAGAAGTAAACACAGAGTTTCCAGAAGCAATGATCCTGTTAAAGCTGATTATGCTGAAAATACAGATAAAATATGATCTTCCTGTTATAAGAGAAGATGAAATAGCATATCTGGCTGTTTATTTTCAAAATGCTGTTGAAGAAATTATAAATAAGAAAAAAGTAATTATTGTTTGTTCCAGCGGCATAGGGACATCACATTTGCTGGAGAAGCGTATTAAAAAATATTTTCCAGAATGGCAGATAGTAGATGTTACTTCTGCAAAAACTTTTGAAAAAATTATTGATAGTGTACAGATAGATTTAGTCATTGCCACAGTAAAACTGTCAATATCTACAAATATACCTATTGCTTATGTGAGTGCATTATTTAATGAAAAAGATGCGCAAAAATTACGCAGTTCTTTTGTGAAACAATTTCCTGATATGGATAAAAATAATAATAAAAATTCTATGGATATTTGCAATAATGATATAAAAAAAATTAATAAGGGTGTATATCTTGCTGATTGCATAATAAATCCTGAGATATATGTGACTATTTATGAAAATATCCAGCTGGTTAAATCGGAAATATATTTTAGCAGTGGAGATGATGATAAAAAAAATATTGATGTTTTATTGTCAAACAGGAAGAATCTTTCAGCAGATATTATAAAGAAAATATATTGCTGGATATTAGAGAATAAATGAAACAGGAGACTTGGTATGGAGAATATTGAAGAAGTTTTTAACGAGCGTCTGATTGATTTAAATATGAAAGCAGCCAATAAAGAACAGGCTTTAGAAGAACTCGTAGAAAACCTTTATCGTGAGAAATATGTAATAAATAAAAAAGATTTTATAAAAGATGTTTATTCAAGAGAAAATGAAGGACAGACAGGATTGGGAAATCACATTGCTATTCCCCATGGAAAATCAGATGCAGTAAAAGTTACATCAATAGCCTTTGGACGTACTAAAAATGATTTAGAATGGGAATCTCCTGATGGGAAACCGGTTCATGTAGTTATCCTTTTTGCAGTTCGTAACGTTGATAAAACGACAGTCCATTTAAAATTACTTTCCCAGGTGGCCATGGCTTTGGCAGATGATAATACATTAGATGAATTGTTAAAAACTAATGATAAAAGAGAAATCATAAAACTGCTTTCGCAGGAAATGAAATAAATAAAAAAGAGGTTGTATTATGTTAATTACAATGAAAGAAATGTTAGAAACAGCACAAAAAAATAAGTTTGCCGTACCTGCTTTTAATGCTGGTACAGGACAGTTATTAACAGCCATGATGGAAAGTGCTGAAGAAAAACAGGCCCCTGTTATTATGGCAATTCATCCTGATGAATTAAAATTTTTAAGAGATAGTTTTATCAGCAGTGTGATTTATGAAGCTAATCATACTAAAGTACCTATGGTGATACATCTTGATCATGGCGGGACATATGAACAATGTATTCATGCCATTCAATTAGGATTTACATCAGTTATGATTGACGGGTCACAGCTATCTTTTCAGGAAAATGCAGCTTTGACAAAAAAAGTTGTAGATATTGCACATTCTATAGGGGTATCAGTTGAAGGTGAATTAGGGACTATAGGACAGACCGGCAATTCTATAGAAGGGGGAACTACTAAAATAATATACACTGATCCGGCAGATGTAAAAACATTCGTTGAAAAAACAGGTGTTGATGCCTTAGCAATAGCTATAGGTACTGCACATGGAATTTATCCAAAGGGATTTGTGCCAAAACTAAAACTCGATTTATTATCAGAAATTAGAAAAATTACTGATGTTCCATTAGTGTTGCATGGAGGCTCCAGCAATGCAGATAATGAAGTAGCTGAATCGGTAAAAAGAGGTATATGTAAGATAAATATATCTAGTGATATAAAATACAGCTTTATGAAAGGCATAGAAAAGTATTTACAGGAAAAAGGATTTGAACGTGAACCAAATGTTATTTATCCATCATGTATACGGATGTGTCGTGATACTATAGAAGAAAAAATGGCGTTGTTCAATGACATGGATAAAGTAAAATATTTTAAAAACTGAATTTTTTGATAAAATAATATAGTCTTATTACATCAATAGTATAAATTTATATAATAAGACTATATAAGGAGGATTGACCATGAATATTGTTGGAGTGGCTGCCTGTACATCGGGAATTGCTCATACGTATATTGCCAAAGAAAAATTGATAAAAGCAGGAAAAGCATTAGGCCATAATGTCCGTATAGAAACACAAGGAACAATTGGGACAGAGGATAAATTGACCTTAAATGAAATATCTACAGCGGATGTTGTTATAATTGCGGCGGACATAAAAATAAATGGGATGGAGCGATTTAAAAATAAAAAAATTGTAGAAGTACCTACGAGTGTCGTAATAAAATCACCTAAAGGGCTTATTAATAAAATTCAATCAGATTTAGGACAGTGAAAGGGGGATTAGAATGATAAAACAATTACAATTAAGTGAAATAAAGAGACATGCAATGACTGGTGTTTCTTATATGCTTCCGCTAGTAGTAGCTTCTGGATTATTAATTGCTATAGGAAATATTTTAGGGAATAATCCATCACTGATTTCAGACTATAAAAGCCCATATACTATATGGCAGGCAGCAGTGACTCTAGGAGTTTATGGTATGCAGCTTATTCCAGCAATTATGTCTGCTGCTATAGCATATTCTATTGCAGATCGTCCAGGAATAGCTCCTGGACTTTTAATGGGAATGATTGCTAATGCGATAGGTGCAGGATTTTTTGGTGGTATGCTTGGAGGATATTTAGCTGGCTGGTGTATAAATTTTTTGAAAAAAGTTGTTAAAGTTCCTGTTTGGGCACAAGCATTATTACCAATGCTTATATTACCGCTATTATCATCACTTATAGTTGGTTTTGTAATGTTTTTTGTAATTGGAGAACCTATAGCTGCAGTTTCGTTTACTTTAACAGCGATGTTGCAGAGTATGCAGGGAGGTTCAGCTGCATTATTTGGAGCTATTATGGGAGCTATGGCAGCATTTGATTTCGGTGGACCGGTAAATAAAGTAGCATCATTGTTTGCAGATGGACTTTTATTACAAGGGGTATATGGACCGGAAGCGATAAAAATATGTGCATCGATGATTCCACCTTTTGGTGTAACTCTTTCGTGGCTTATGAGGAGACAAAGATATAGCAAAGGCGAAGCCGATAATATAAAAATAGCTTTTCCTCTTGGGATATGTATGATTACAGAAGGTGTTATACCTATTGCTGCGGTAGATCCGTTACGAGTTATTTTTTCTTGCTCAACTGGTGCTGCAGTGGGTGGTGCACTTATTATGTTGATGGGAGTAGAATCGAGGGTACCTTCTGGAGGAATGTTTATAGTTCCGGCTATGAATAATCCTATAGGATTTTTAATTGCGCTTGGTGTTGGAACTGTTGTTACGGCTATTTTACTTACGATGTTAAAAAAAGATGCTGTAGAAGAAAAAATAGTAGACGAGGAAGAAGATATCAATTTGGGTGAAATTAAAATTAAATAATAGAGGAGATATAATACAATGTATGTTTCAATGAAAAACATGCTTGAAAAAGCCAATAAGCAAAATTATGCAGTAATGGCGATTAATTGTTTTAATTTAGAAACAGTGCGAAGTGTAATTTTAGCAGCGGAAGAAGAATATGCACCAATAATTATAAATATATTTCAAGATCATCTTTTACATCATTGTGATAGTGAAATAATAACACCAATAGTAAAAACACTTGCCTATAGAACAAAAATAAATGTAGCATTAAATTTTGATCATGGGCAGGAAATTATTGATTTGAAAAAAGCAATTGATGACGGTTTTTCATCTGTTATGGTAGATGCATCCCGCCATAGTTTTAAAAATAATATTGAAATGACTAAAGAAATTGTCAAATATGCACATCCTAAAGGAGTGAGCGTAGAAGGTGAAATCGGTTGTATCGGAGCGACAGAAGAAAGATACACTAATAAATCTATGTATACTGATGTTGATCAGGTAAAAAAATTTTTGGAAGAAACAAATGTTGATGCGTTGGCTATATCTATAGGATCTTCGCATGGAATATATCCTGATGGAGTAATTCCTGGTTTTGACTTTGAAAGACTAAAGAAAATAAAAAACTTAACAAAAATGCCATTAGTACTCCATGGAGGGTCTGGTTCTGGAGAAAAAAATATTGTAACGTGTGTAAAGTATGGTATTAATAAAATTAATGTTGGTTGTGATTTTATGAATGCAAACGCAAATGCAATAAAAAAATCAATAATTAGAAATCCAACAATAAATTTTTTTGATATGGTAAATGTAGCAGAAAAAGATAGTATAACAGTAGTAAAAGATTATATAAAACTTTCTGGATCATCAGGTAAAAATTAAGTACAGGGTTGTCGCACATGAAGTAATTTTTTACTCCAGCGGCAGCCTTATTAATTATTTCCGTAAAAAGTAAATAAATAATTTGTTAATAACCGTTACACATATATATTATATAATAAGCTTATTTATAGGAATTATTATATTTTTACATATATGGTTTTATTAGAAAGTTAACAGTATAACTAACTTGGGCAGTAAATAAAGTAATATTCAAATTATAATTTATCTCAACAGCACTATATATGAAATAATTTCATATATAGTGCTGTTTTGTTTGTGGTTTTAGAATTACTTTTGCCGAATGATTTTTGAAAGAATTTACTGTTTACACAAAATATTCTTAATTTTATAATGAAATTATAATAAATAAAGGAGGATTACTATGAAAGATTTAAGAGAACTGCCAATAAAAATTTTTGCTGATGGGGCAGATTTAAAGGAAATGTTAGCAATTTACAAGACGGGAGTAGTTAAAGGATTTACGACGAATCCTTCCCTAATGAAAAAAGCGGGAGTTTCTGATTATAAAACTTTCGCCCAGAATGTGTTGAAGCAGATAAAAGATTGTTCTGTATCTTTTGAAGTCTTTGCCGATAAATTTGAAAAAATGGAGAGGGAGGCAGATGTTTTGGCGGGCTTGGCGCCCAACGTATATGTAAAGATACCAGTTACCAATACTAAGGGGGTATCTTCGGTTCCGCTGATAAGAAAATTGTCAGAAAAGGGGTACCACTTAAATATTACAGCCATTTTCACCTTAAAACAGGTTCAGGAAGTGGTTGATGCACTGGATAGTAATACGGAAAATATTGTATCGGTATTTGCAGGAAGAATTGCTGATACAGGGGTCAATGCGGCAGATCTGATGAAAAAGGCCAGTGCCATTTGCAAAAAGAAGCCTAGGATACAGCTGCTTTGGGCAAGCTGCCGTGAATTTTATAATATTCTGGAGGCAGTTGAAACAGGTTGCAGTATAATAACAGTTCCAAATAATATTTTAACCAAAAGAGTTAATTATGGAAAAGATTTAAGTGAATATTCTTTGGAAACTGTATGTGGTTTTTATGAAGATGCCTCTAAACTGGGATTTTCAATTTTATGAGGAAAATATTTCTTTAAGGTGGTCGGGAAATGATTGAAAAATTATTCAATTCAACTACTGTAGCCGTTAATGTGAAAGCTAAAAACTGGGAAGAAGCAGTACGTTATGGTGGAGAAATGTTTGTAAAAGCAGGGAATACGGGCAGAGCATATATTGAAGCTATGATAGAAAATATTCGCAAAATGGGACAATATATTGTGATTGCGCCGGGATTGGCTATGCCACATGCCCGTCCTGAATTTGGCGTAAAAAAGATTGGATTAGGACTAGTGCATTTAAAAGAACCTGTTGCTTTTGGCAATAAGGAATATGATCCAGTTGATATTCTTGTTTTTTTGTGTGCTACAGATAAGAATACACATATTAATGTTTTGTCAGAACTTATGGAACTTATTGAAGATGAATTTTTTTTAAAACAGGTGCGTGGTGGTATGGAAAAAAATGCTATCATAAACTATATTCATCAGAAAGCCTGTAAAGGAGAAAACAAATGAAGATATTAACCGTATGCGGCAATGGCATTGGAAGTAGTCTTATGCTGGCTATGAAAATAGAAGAAATTTGTAAAGAAGAAAATATTGATGCACAAGTAGAATCAAGCGACTTCAATTCAGCACAAGGCAAAAATCCCGATCTTATAGTAACAATAAAAGAATTGGCACAACAGTTTGAAAATAAGCGTGTTGTGGCAATTAGAAGTTATGTTAATAAAAAGAAGATAAGAGAAGATGTTCTTGATATTATAAAAGCAATACAAATTAAACAACAAAGATAGGAGAATTCATATGATAGAAATTCTGGAATTTTTGCGCGATGTATTACAGCAGCCGGCATTATTATTAGGAATTGTGTCCTGTGTTGGATTAATTGCATTGCGAAAACCATTTTATAAGATAATGACAGGAACGTTAAAACCTATTTTAGGATATTTAATGCTTGGCGCTGGAGCTAATTTTATTGTAAGTAATTTAGATCCTTTAGGGAAAATGATCCAAAAGGGATTTCATATTACCGGTGTCGTGCCCAATAACGAAGCAATAGTATCTGTGGCACAAAAACTTTTGGGCGTTGAAACAATGTCGATTCTTGTTGTAGGACTTATAGTAAATCTGCTGATTGCCAGATTTACTAAATACAAATATGTATTTTTGACGGGGCATCACAGTTTCTTTATGGCATGTTTACTGTCTGCTGTTTTGGGAACAGCGGGAATGAAAGGGACAGAGCTTATTCTTTGCGGTGGTTTTTTGTTGGGAGCATGGAGTTCTATTTCTCCAGCTATTGGGCAGAAATATACAAATAAAGTAACTGATCATGATGGCATCGCCATGGGACATTTTGGTAGTTTGGCATATTATATTTCAGCATGGGTCGGTTCTAAAGTCGGATCACCGGAAGATAGTACAGAAAAAATAGAAATACCAGAAAAATGGGGATTTTTACGTGATACAACAGTTTCCACAGGATTGACAATGATGGTTTTCTACTTGATTTCAGCAATTGCAGCAGGACCAGCTTATGTATCAACTATATCAGATGGCATGTCGCCCATATTATTTGCAATAATATCAGGACTTAAATTTGCTGTCGGTGTAACAATTGTTTATTCAGGTGTTCGGATGATTTTAGGAGACCTTATTCCGGCATTTGAAGGCATAGCAACTAAAGTTATTCCTTCAGCAGTTCCGGCAGTTGACTGCGCAGTGTTTTTTACGTATGCACCTACTGCTGTTGTCCTTGGCTTTGTTGCTTCATTTGTAGGCGGTGTGCTGGGCATGTTGATACTTGGCGGGATAGGAGGAGTATTAATTATTCCCGGACTGGTGCCGCATTTCTTCTGTGGTGCTACTGCGGGTATTTTTGGCAATGCAACTGGTGGTAAAAGAGGGGCTGTTCTGGGTGCATTTACTAATGGTCTTTTGATAACATTTGCTCCGGCACTTTTACTTCCTGTATTGGGAGCGTTAGGATTTCAAAATACTACATTTGGAGATTTTGACTTTGGTGTTTTAGGTATAGTAATTGGAGAACTTTCTGTACATTTTGGTCAAGCAGGTGTTTTTGCAATTATTGGTATTTTTGTACTGGCACTTTTACTGCCGAATTTCATAAGGACAAAGAATAGAGTAATTAACAATCCAGACGAAGAGTGAATAAAAGATGCTGTTAAATATAAAAAATTATTTATAAATAAGCAATGCTGTTTCCTCCTGTTTTTAGAAAGACAGGAGGAACTGCATATTTGTGAAGTCGAAATTATAATGTGACAGTATCCTTATTTTAAGAAATGGTGGTTTTATTATGCTGAACAAACGGTGTATGCAAATTTTTCATAGAATTTTACACAGTTGCCAGCCTATAAAAATTGCAACCTTAAAAGATGCTTTTGGTGTTAGTGACAGGACTATACGGTATGATTTAGATAATATTGATGAATACTTGAGAGATAATAAATATCCAGCTTTGATAAGAAAGCAGAGTGAAGGAATATCTTTTGCGGTAGAAAAAGATATTCGGAGAAAATTACGTGAAACAGTCAAAGAGATAGATACATATACTTATGTGTTTTCACAGGAAGAACGGCTAGTATATATTTTTTGCAAACTTTTAGGCGAAAAAAATTATATTACAATACAGTATCTATCAGAGTATTTGAATGTCAGTAAAACTACATTGCAGAACGATATCCATGAACTTAAATGTCGGATCAATACACAGACAGAGTATGTTGAAACAATAAAAAGCAAGGGAATACGTCTTGCAGGCAAAGAGCAAAAACTGCGGAAAATTGCCTCAAAAACACTTTTTGCTTATTTGGGAATGAATAATCAGGAATTTCTAAAATTATTTAATGACGTTTCTATTCTTCAGATACAAAATTTTGTCAGGGAAGCAGAAAAACAGCTCCAGAATACACTTTCCGATGATGCTTTTAATAATTTAGTAATTCATTTGGCGATTGCGATAAAGAGAATACGCATGGGAAAAGATATAGTGATGGAAACTGCTGAGCTGAGAAATTTGTTGAATACACCTGAATTTGCTATTGCAGCAGGGATTGCAAAGCACTTGGAGGAATCATTTAATGTAAAAATTCCCCGGAGTGAAATAGGTTATATTACAATACATTTGCTGGGAAGCAATCTTTTTTGGGAAAAAGATGAAAATGATTTTTATCAACAAATGATTGTATTGACTCTGATAGGAAAAGTGGCAAATGACTATGGCACCGCTTTTGAAAAAGATGAAGCTTTATATGAAAACCTGCTTCAGCATATTCATTCATCAATCTACAGGACCCGCCGTAACATTAAAATTAATAATCCTATATTGCAGCAGATTAAGCAAACTTATCCACGGCTGTTTAATTGTGTGCAAAATGCTGTGGTTTTTTTAGAAAAAGACTGGCATATAGTATTCAGTGAAGAAGAATGCGGCTATATTTGTATTCATTTTATGACAGCCAAAGAACGTATGCAGAATAAAAAGGAAAGAAAAGCAAAAGTCCTTTTGGTCTGTGCTACAGGAATAGGAACATCAAAATATGTGCTTATGAAGCTGCAAAGTATTTTTGACTTTACTACTGTGGCAACAGTATCCCTGCATAATGCATATGAGGTGATTGCAAATAATGATGTAGATTTGGTAATTACTACAGTACCGCTGAAGTCAATTAATATAAAATGTATCCTCGTACAACCATTTTTGACCGAAAAAAATATTAGTGAACTTAGTATTTTCTTTTCCCAATATGTCAGGGAAGAACAAAAATCGCTATATATTCCTAAACTGGATGAAGTATTGGCAGTAGCTAGAAAATATTGTCCAACAGTTGATGAAAAACTCCTGCAAAAAGATATGGCGCATCTTTTTATGGGAAAAGAAAAAAGCTATCCTTCTTTTATAGAGCTTTTAGATAAAAACTGTGCAATACTGGGCTATCAAGGGACAAACTGGCGGGAAACAGTTGAACTTGGAAGTAAATTGCTGTTTAGCGCGGGCTGTATTGCCAAGAACTATATTAAAGCTGTACTTAATAATGTAGAAAAAATGGGCAGCTATATGATGCTGTATCCAGGGGTCATTATGCCCCATGCGAAACCGGAAGATGGTGTGATAAAGACATCGTTTAGTCTTATAACTTTAAAAAGTCCACTGGTTTTTACCGGTAATAAATCAATTAAAGTTATTATCACACTTGCAGGGGCAGATGCTGTTTATCATTCTCAGGCATTAAAAGAACTTATGCGTTTTTTTGAAAACGAAAACAACATTAAAAAGCTGTTAAAAGTAAAATCATATGACGAAATTTCCCAGTGCTTTGAAATAAAACAATAGTAAAAAATATTAAATATTATTAAGCTTGTACTTTAATACCACTGTTCATTCACTGAACAGTGGTATTTTTGGCATCTAGGCAAGAATTGACTTATATGGCAATGTTATATAAAATTATATTTATTATTTAGAAGTTTTGCTTTATCAGGAAAATACACAAGGAAAAAAATAACTCATAGAAGATAAATTAACTATAAAAGAGGTTATGTGCGTGGAGGATTTAAAACAGTATATTACGTTAGTCGATTTTTTGGGTAAATCGCTAGGAAACAGATATGAAGTGGTGCTTCATGATTTAACGGTCCCGGAGAAATCCATTATAGCAATAGCTAATGGGGATATAAGCGGGCGTAAAATCGGGGGGCCTATTACGGATCTATTGCTTAAGATTTTAAAAAAAGGCAAAAAAGAACATATAACTTTTATAACTAATTATAAGGGGAAAACGGGTAATAAAACATGTCGGTCATCAAGTTATTTTATTTATGATAAGACAAAAAAAATAATTGGTGTACTTTGCATCAATGTTGATATTACACCATTGATAGATTTTAAAAAAATTATAGATAATGAAATTTCCTTTGTGAATTATGAAGACAAAAAAACATTAAAAGATGACATAATGGAAAATCTGGAAGGTTCAGTTGATGATTTGATAAAGAATATGATAACGTCACGATTTGAACAATATACCAACATGGGAAGTCAGATGTCAGTTGATGATCGCTTGAATCTGGTCAGAGATCTATATAATGACGGATTTTTCTTATTACGCGGCAGTGTTAGTGTATTAGCAGAAAAGCTAAGCATATCTGAACCGACACTTTATAGATATTTGAACCGTATAAAACGCCACATAGAAAAATGAAGTATAAAATTTGCCAAAATAAAATATTAATCTTGACAAATAAAATATTATTGCGTAATATATAGGCATACAAAGATACAGCAAGGGCGCTGATGGATTGATATCAGTGTCTTTTTTTGTTGCTTTTTTGTGTTTTAAGGATAGTTTTGCTTGCTTGTGATAATAATTTATTATATGAATAATGATAAATTATTATCTATATAATATAATTGTAAAAGAGGGGATTATATGAGTTCACTGGTGTCAATTCTCGTTATTATGTGGGTAATCTATATGATTGTAAAAAAGCATTATCCTCAAGCGGTGCTTTTATTAGCCGGTATTATTTTATTAATATGTGCTGTATTTGTTAATGGAACTATGATTTTATCAGCTAAGGTATCGTCAGGATCTGCCATTTTGGATATTTTTACGATGATTCAGGTTTTAATGAGTAAGCGGGTTGCAGGGCTGGGTTTAACAATCATGTCGATTGCCGGATTTGCCAAGTATATGGATTATGTTGGCGCCGGTAAATCTTTATTTGCTGTAGTGGCCGCACCTATAAAAAAAATAAAGTCACCATATATTCTTTTGGTCATGGGTTTTTTTATAAGTCAGTTTTTGGTAATATTTATACCAAGTCATGCCGGTTTGGGGTTGCTTCTTATGGTAACTATGTATCCTATTTTTATCAGGGCAGGCATTAGCAAATTATCTGCATTAGGAGTAATAGGCTGCGCGCAGTACATGGATGTTGGGCCGGGGAGCGGTAATGCTATATTGGCTGCTAATATTACAGGTTTGAATCCGGCAGTATATTTTGTCAAATGGCAGTTCCCTATTTTCATAACAACAACACTGATTTTAGGAATAGTACATTTTTTTGTACAGCGGTGGTGGGATAAAAAAGAAGGTTATGTCCCTGATATAGAAGTAATGAGCGTAAAAGAAAACACCGAAAGACCACCTCTGATTTATGCTGTTTTACCAATTATCCCGATGATCTTTATTTTGGGATTTAGTCCGCTGTTCAAGAGTCCCATAAAAATTAATGTAGTCACAGCTATGTTTTTGAGTACATTTATTGCCATGATTTTTGAGCTAGCTAGAACGAAAAGTTTGCATTTTACATTATGTGGATTAAAACATATGTTTGATGGTATGGGAAAAAGTTTCGCAATTGTAATATCCCTGATTGTATCAGGCGAAGTTTTTGCTAATGGCTTAGTAAAAATTGGGGCAGTAAATGCTCTTACAGGTAGTTTACAGCATTTGGGATTAAATATTTATGTTTTAATAATTTTCTTCTGTATAGCTATTGCTATATGTGCCTTTTTAATGGGGAGCGGTAATGCAGCGTTCTTTTCTTTTGCGGCTTTGGCGCCTAAAATTGCAGAATCAGTAGGGATTTCCAGTTTGAATCTTATTTTACCTATGCAGATAATGACGAGTTTTGGTCGTGTTTGTTCACCTATAACAGCAGCAATTGTTGCTATTTCTGGTGTAGCTGATGTAAATCCTATACAAGTTGTAAAACGCACCTGCATACCTATGGCTGTAGCGGCCATTATCAATATAATATTCCTGTTCATAAATTTTTGAGAATATATGTAAGTATATAAAGGAGAAAAAGTTATGTTATATCACAATTTTGACGCAGTTATAGATAGAAAGCATACACAATGTAAAAAATGGGATACATATGGAGAAGATGTCATTCCTATGTGGATAGCAGATACTGATTTTAAATGTCCGGAACCAATTATCAAAGCTGTAAAAAAGCGGGCAGAACACGAAATTTATGGCTATCCCTGCATTGACAGAAGCTATGAAAAAGCAGTCTGCCATTGGCAGAAATGCCGCTTTGGCTGGGATGTACAGCAAGGCTGGGTAGAATATACACCAGCTGTAGTTCCGGCAATTGTTTACGCTATGAAAGCTTTTACAAATCCCGGGGATAATATACTGGTGCAAATGCCAGCCTATCATCCGTTTCATCAAGTTATTCCCCATAATGGAAGATATATTATGCCAAACCTTTTAATTGAAAATACAGATGGTTCTTGGTCAATAAATTGGAAAGATTTAGCAGAAAAATTAGCAAAACCGCGTACTACAATGTTTCTTTTATGCAATCCACATAATCCAACAGGCCGATGTTTTACAAGAAAAGAATTGGAAAAAATAAACGACCTGTGTATAAAAAATCATGTATTTGTCGTATCTGATGAAATTCATTCTGATATTATTTATAAAGGGTTTACGCATATTCCATTTGGCAGTATTTCCCAATCAGCAGCAGATAATAGTATAGTGTGCATAAATCCCAGCAAAACTTTTAACATAGCGGGATTTCGTACGGGAGCTGTTATTATCCCAAACCGTAATAACCATGATAGATTTTACAGTGAATTAGAAAATTTGAAAGCATTTGGACGTAATATTTTTGGAACACTGGCTGTTCAAACTGCTTATACTGAATGTGGATATTATGCAGACCAATTAATGGAATATCTCCAAAACAATTTAGAGTATACACAGGTCTTTTTAAAAGAAAATATACCACAGATAAAATTAGGACAGGTACAGGCAACATATTTACTTTGGCTGGATTGCAGAGATTTGCATATGGAACATGATAAATTAATGGAGTTTTTCTTGAAAAAAGCAAAAGTTGCCTTGAATGATGGGAACACATTCGGTCCAGGGGGAGATAAATTTATGCGTTTTAATATCGCCTGCCCCAAAAGTCAGTTGCAGGAAGCTCTAAAGCGAATGGCAGATGCAGTACAAAATTTAACAAAAGAAGGTATGGATAATGCATAAGACAATATTATCAACAAATAAAGCCCCGGGGGCTATAGGCCCTTATTCTCAGGGAACAAAAGCAAATGGATTTATCTTCATTTCAGGACAATTGCCAATAGATCCTGCTACAGGAAAATTTGCCGGAGATACTATAGAAAAGCAGACCAAACAATCTTTATTGAACATAAAATATATTTTAGAGTCTGAAGGAATATCTTTGGCTGATGTAGTAAAAACAACAGTACTATTGAAAAATATAGCTGATTTTACTGCAATGAATGAAGTTTATGCAGAATTTTTTTCCCAAGAATGTCCGGCTCGTTCCGCTTTTCAGGCAGCAGCACTACCAAAGGATGCTTTAGTAGAAATAGAAGTTATTGCTGCTGAAAAATAATAAATTAAAATACCAATGAGGTTTTCTGGTAAAGCTTTTCATTTATAACATAAAATATGTTATTTCCTCCGTCTATTTTTATAAGGACAACCTCGTTCGTGTTGTAATCCCGAGATTATTATTTTATATAATATTTTGTAAAATCTTTTTGGAATTGAAAAGATAAAATAGTTATTGCGATTTGTATTCATTAGTACAATGTGAAAGGAGAACAAAAATGAAATGCAATTGTGCAGAATGTGCTACACATGCCTGTTATACTAAAGGGGTAAATTGTACTCAAACTGATTTAGAAACTGTCCGCAAAGCATACGATGAGGAAGAATTAAAAATTATGCAGGCAGCAGCCTATGTAGAAGGAACCTTTTACAGTAACATTACCCGTTTACAGGAAACAGCTGAGTTTGCCAAAGCCATGAATTATAAAAAACTTGGAATGGCTTTTTGTATTGGTTTGAATAAAGAAGCACATTATATAGCTAAATATTTTAACAACCAGGGATTTGAATTTTTTAGTGTGTGTTGCAAAAATTGTAGTTTCCCTAAAAAAGAATTAGGATTGAAACAGGTAAAGCCGGAACTAGAACATGAAGCTATGTGCAATCCCAAATTTCAGGCCCGTTTTTTAGAAGAAAACAGTGTTGAACTTTATATTTCCTGTGGGCTATGTGTAGGGCATGATGCTTTATTCAACAAAAGCTGTCCGGGACTTGTTACAACTCTCGTCGTAAAAGACAGACTATTAGCGCATAATCCCCTGGGAGCAGTGTATTCGCGTTATTGGAAAAGAAAGCTTGGCATTATGGACGATGATGAAGTATAAGTAAAATTTTTTACTAAAACTGTTAATAAATTATTATGGTAAACATTATTAAGATAATTAGCAGAAAATTTGTTGTTAAAAAATGCATTTATCCGCCAATATAGTAAAAATGCACCAGAATAGTGGGCTGGAATACAGCCTGCTACTGCTGGAAACGATTTTTTTCTAAGTGCTGACAGAAGCCTGCTTTAAATTTAAAAATAGTATAGTAATAAGATATAAAATTTGAAACAGATTAATACATAAATAAAGACCTCGAATTTCCCAGTTGTGTGAAACAGTCAGGAAACTCGAGGTTTTTGTTTATTGCACTTTTATTTTACTGATATTTATTGTTTAGTATTATTCTGATTGCTGTTTAGCAGCTAATAAAAGTTCCTCTATCTTTGGCGTACAGCGGCGGCCATGACAAGGGCCTGAACCCGCACCCGTTGCCCGCTTAACTTTTTCAACAGTATCTGCTCCGGCTGCGATAGCTTTTTTCATTGCAGCACGATTAATCACTTTACAAAGACAAACTCTTGTCATTTTATCTAAAACCTTTTGTCTTAATGCATCATCATCCATAAAGAACCCCCCTTAGAATTTATATATTTATCCATAATAATCGTTAACTTGGTAAAAAATTTCCTTAAACTATTTTTCTTCTTATGCCTGCTGGCACAATAGATTTAATATTTTGCATATGTTATAATAATCCGCATGGGATAGTTGATGTTTCGGTTTTTCCTCTTTGGAGGAGGTGGTGCTGTGAGTACATTTCAAGTCTTATCCTTAATGATAAGTTTTGGTTTACTTATAGTAGCCATTATTTCATGTACTAAAATGAAATAAACCGACTCACGTTAGCAAGCCGGCTTTCTTTCAAACATGTCATTCGAGGAAAGCCGAGCCGCAACGCATCAACTATCCTTTTCTACATTTAATTATAACATAGATTATTTAAAAATCAATTAGTCCTAGTGTTATATTAATGAAAATAAAATACTCCAATTATAAATAGAAAAATTTTTTATTTTCATTGTTTTATTTTGCGGACACTGTAAATGTACTGAGATCATATATAAAGCAGAAGTATAAAAATTTTGCTGAAAAATATGGTAAAATATAAAAATATAGTAAAAAAACTATAATAAATAATCACTTAGTATGAATATGATCAGAGGTGCAGCAAATATGGATGACAATATATATGGCAAATATGAACCTGTATTAAAAGCAGTTTTGGATAATATAATAAAAAAAATTCAATCTTATAATGAACAAGAAGAAGCAAAAACCGGTGAAATGGCTTATGAACATCTAATATACCGGGTAAAATCATCAGAAAGCATGAAAGAAAAATGCTGTCGCAAAGGACTGGCACCGACGGCTAAGGCCGCTCTTTTTTCTATACATGATGCCATAGGTATTCGCATTGTGTGTCGGTTTATCAAAGACATTTACTTGAACATTGCCTATATAAAGTCTATAAAAGGCTGCCGTGTTATTAAAGAAAAAGATTATATTAAGAACGTCAAAGCAAATGGCTATCGCAGTTATCATATGATTGTTGAACTGACAGAACCGTACGAAGATGTAAAGAAAATAAAACCAGGACATTTTTTTGCGGAGATACAGATACGTACTATTGCCATGGATTCATGGGCCAGCTTGGAACATCAAATGAAATATAAACACGACATAAAAGAACCAAAGATGATAGAAAAAGAATTAAAACGTTGTGCTGATGAGCTGGCAGCATGTGATGTATCCATGCAGACAATTAGAGATTTAATTAATGCAGAATAATAAAGGAGCATGGGAAATGAAAATATTATTAGCAGAAGATGAACATGATATGTCAGCTGCACTAGTGGCGATACTGGCTCACTCCGGTTACGATGTCGATGCAGTATATGATGGAAAAGCCGCACTGGAAAAAGCTGCTGAAAATATGTATGATTGCTTTATTTTCGATGTTATGATGCCGAAAATGGATGGCATTGAGGCTTTAAAAAAATTGCGCAGTATGGGAAATTTGACACCGGCAATTATGTTGACGGCTAAAGCAGAAGTAAATGATAAAGTTACCGGACTTGATGCCGGTGCGGATGATTACCTTACTAAGCCCTTTGCCATGGGAGAACTATTAGCCCGTATCCGTTCCATGACCAGAAGAAACGATTCCTATGCACCGGCAAAACTTTCCATTGGGGCAGTAGACTTGGATATAGAAGAGCAGGAACTATCATGCAGAAATACGATCCGTTTATCAAGTAAAGAAACAAAACTTATGAAATTTTTTATGCTTAATGCCGGAAAAATACTGACTACAGAAGATATTTTTGCCCATGTTTGGAAAGGTGATATAGATGTGGATAAATCTATAGTTTGGGTATATATATCATATTTGCGGGAAAAAATGCATTCCATAGGGGCAAATATTCAAATTACAGGATGTAAAGACCATGAATTTTCCCTGATAGAAAAGTAAAAACTAAGAATTAATATGATAGGTTTTTATATAGTGGGGGATGATAATGGATGAATATGATAAAAAGTCTGCGCTGGAAATTTGTTCTAATTGCTACGGCAGCCGTTATTGCAATTATTGCTGGTGTATTGGGGTTGATCAATACTATTACCTATATACATATGACTGATCAGGTGAATTCGGTTCTTTCCTATATTTCACAAAATAGTGGAAGAATACCAAGAAAAGTGCCTGTTGATGATAGCAGCTGGTTCAATAATACAAATTGGTCGGATGATACGCCGGAATTTTCCTATCAGATACGCTTTTTTAGTGTTATTGTTAATCCTGCTGGTTATGTAAGAGAAATTAATATTAAAAATATTGCAGCTTTTACGGAACATGAAGCAATTGAATATGCCCAGACTACAGTGCAGAAGGGAAAAAACACCGGCTTTTTTAAAAAAGACAGAGCTAGTTATGCCTATATGATTACAAAAAGGAACGATGGAGATTTTTTAATTGTTATTATGGACTGTACACATGATGTAGATGCAGTAAAAGCATTTATGCGGTATTCTCTTCTGGTAGGGATTGCTTGTGTATTATTGTATATTGTCATATTGACAGCATTATCAAAATTGCCACTGAAGCCGTTTATCCGCAACATGGAAAATCAAAAAAGATTTATTACTAATGCCGGGCATGAACTTAAGACACCTATTGCCATAATTTCAACTAATGCAGAAGCAATAGCATTAATTAATGGGAAAAATCAATGGACAGAGAGTATTTTAAAACAAGTTAAGCGGCTGTCTAATCTAATAAACGATTTAGTGATGCTGTCCAAAATGGGAGAACGTTCATATGCAGACCTGAATATTACCAAATTTGACTTGTCAGAAACTATAACAACAATTGTCACATCATTTCAGCAGATGGCAAAAGATCAGGATAAAAAACTTTTTTCAAATATTAAAGCACCGATTTATATCCAGTCAGATGCCAAATGTATATATGAACTTGTTAACATACTTGTAGATAATGCAGTAAAATATTGTGATGATAAAGGGACCATTGACATAATACTCCGACAGAATAAGAAAAAAACAGCAATAATATCTGTTATAAACGATTATGCTGCTGGTGCAAATATTGACTATTCGCGATTTTTCGAACGCTTTTATCGCGGGGATGAATCGCATAACAGCCAAAAAAAAGGTTATGGAATAGGTTTATCCATAGCAGAAGAATTGACAGAACTTATTAACGGAAAAATCAATGTATCATATACGAAAGGGAAAATTATTTTTACGGTAAAAATTAACAATAGTGTATTGTAGACAAAACAAAGGATAATTAACTTATTGATATAAGTTTTTTATAAAATAATGTATTAATTTTGCCAATTTTAAGGATATATGTGGTAGTATACTATAAGAATAATTTTATATAGATTATTCTAAAAGAAAACGAGGATACAGGAGATGCATCATTTTTTATGGTAAGCAGTCATGATGATATGCAAAATATGGTTACGGGGCCTTTTTTAAGTACACTATATACGGGCGTTAGAATAGTACAACCTTTTTCTAGAAAAGTGATTATTGATTATAGTAGGCATAATGTACATCCGTTTAATTGGTGTGGTATTTGTTCTAAGAATAAAGAAAGTCCATGCAAACAAAATTGTTGTATAGCAGAAAAATCGTATATAGAAAAAAGAGTATTACATAAGCTAATAAGACACCGCGACAAATTATGGCTGGCTATTGCTATTCCACTGTTATATAAATCTACTCCTAGTGTATTAGAATTAGTAAAAGATGTAACGGATAGGCTGACTATTCAGGATGATGAGTGTATGGAAAATGAACATAAGAAAATTACCTTATTTCAAGAATTTTTTATGCAAATGAATGATATGATGGTTAAGGATAAATTAACTGGGCTGTATAATAAAAAATATTTGTATAATCGTCTGCCTAGGGATATTAGTGAAGCCATATCAACCAAAAAAACAATGTCAATTTTATTTGTTGATTTGGATAAATTTAAGCTAATAAATGATGATTGTGGGCATATTGAGGGAGATCAACTACTCACTGATGTAGCAAGAATACTTTCTGGGACAATCCGAATAAAAGAAGATTGGGCATGTCGGTTTGGGGGAGATGAATTTATTATTTGTTTAAATAACGTGGGTGAAATAGCAGCATGCCAAATTGCTGAACGTATTCGGCACAGGATATTTCAATTACGCGAAAATGTAAAACCAGGTATTTCAGCATCTATCGGTGTTTATACTATAGATATAAAAAATATAACTAAAAATGTATCAATAGAAGAAATAATAGGCTTGGCAGATAAACAGATGTATATTGCTAAAAATAATGGCGGTAATTGTGTTGCTGTGACTGGTATTGTTGAGTAGTATGTTTTATAGTTATTGCATCAACTTAGGGGGAGATGGGTTTTTATATATAGTATAATTCATATTATACTGGTTAAAATAACTGCCTTTTCATAATGCTTAATGAAATATATTTTTAATAGATGAAACTATATTTTACAGAACTGTTATAATATCGTAATTCAAGATAAACAGGCATGGTTTTCTGTCCGCCCTTCTAAGGGCGGACGAAAGGATCATTTGCATAAATAAATAAGCGATTGACTAAATAGTGTGCAGAAAAAAATATCGCTAATCCTGTATTGTAATTACAGTGATTAGCGATACTTTATATGGATTTATAATTATTAATCGGCAAAATAAGTTTTTCCCGCTACAGTTTTATAATAGATTAGTGGTATTTTACATGGATTTATAATTATTGGCTACAGTTGTTTTATATTTTGTTACGCCAAGACAGATGATTTTCTATCAGCCCGGGATTATGAATAATTGGCTGGTCGGCGAAGTTTTAAATATATACAAGAAACAGGCATGGTTTTCTGTCCGCCCTTAGAAGGGCGGGGGACCATGCACAGCATGGTGGTGGGGTTGCATAGATAGAACACTGGAAATCAGCACGTTGCTGTATTACGGCATTGACAACGGCAAAATAGGTATGATCTTGTTAGGGCTAATGTATTTATTTCTGCTGTACTGTAATTAATATAATATCATAACACTTTCATGCAAAACTATAGAGCCGAAAAAATAGTAAAAAACTTCATAATACAGGTATTATGATACGGAAATGCATGGCTGGCAGGTAAATAAATTTTCTAATTAAAGGATTTTGTATTAAAAAGTGGGAATAATATATAGTGAATAGTTTATATTTTCTTAAAAAAATACATTACTTATAGATTAAATAGTATATAGAAAGGATATATATGGAGAAAATACATAAAATATCATTGGCGGCACTTTTGCATGATTGTGGGAAAATAGTTTATCGCAGCAATGATATAAAACGGGATCATTCGTCATTAGGTACAGAATTATTATCGAAATACTGTAGTGATAAAGAAATATTGCAAGCTGTGAAATACCATCATGGCAGAGCATTGGCACAGGCAAAATTAACTGATGATAATATAGCTTATATTATTTATGAAGCTGATAATATAGCATCTGGATTTGATAGGCGTGACGAAGAAGGTACAGATAAAGCCGGATTTAAAAAATATATTGCTTTAGAAAGTATTTTTGATCATTTGAATGGAGCATGTGCAGATAAAGATAAATCATATCACTATTTGCGGGGGCTTGTACAAAATGAAAAAATTAATTATGGCGTACCAGTAAATGATAATGAAATACAGGCAAGTCGTGATAATTATGCAAAATTATTGAATTGCTTTGAAGAAAATTTACAGTCATTGATGATAAAAGATGGCAATATAACAAAAGATAATTTTATAAACACAACACCGGAACAGTTATTAAAAATAATTGAGGCTATTTGCTCATATATGCCATCAAGCACTATGCAAAAACAAGCCACTGATATTTCTTTATATGACCATGTAAAATTAACAGCGGCAGTTGCCAATGCTATGTATTTATATTTTACAGAAAATAATATTACTGATTATAAGGCAGCTTGTTTTAAAAATAATAAAAACTATCGGCAGAAAAATATGTTTTTGCTGGTGTCTGGGGATATGTCAGGTATACAGGACTTTATTTATACGATAGCTGCTACCGGAGCATTAAAATCATTACGTGGTCGTTCATTTTATCTTGATATGGTATTGGAATATCTTGCCGATGAAATACTGGAAGAATTAGGATTAAATCGCTGTAATCTTATATACACCGGTGGCGGTCATTTCTATTTATTGGCAGCTGATACACAGAAAGTTAAAGAAAAAATGGCTAAGCTGAAAAATAAATGTAATGAATGGTTCTTGCAGAAAACCGGGACAACACTATACTTGGAATTGGGCTGGCAGGAATGCAGTGCTGTTAATTTTATGGTTCCAGATGCATCTGCTATAGATACAGAAGAATATGAACAGATTGGCGAATTGTTTCGTAAGTTAAGCAGTAAATTAAGTAAGCAGAAATTATGCCGCTATGGTAAACAGCAGCTTATACAGATGTTTGATCCGCAAAGTGTGATTAATAAAACGCGTGACGGCAGCAGGGAATGTGGTATATGTCATACTTCATCAACTGACTTAGAGAATTTTCACGGAAGTAATGATAGTAATACTAAGGTTTGTTCATTGTGCAATAAGTTATATGATTTTGGCAAAGAAATTATTTCCGAAGACAAGAACGTGTTTGTTGTTGTGAATGATGATAAAGGATTGCCATTACCATCATGGAATGACATATATAGTCTTCATATAATGGGAAAAAATCGTTTAGCAAGCTATGATCAGGCAAAAATTAAACGCCTATATACGAAAAATGTATTAGAAACAGGTAATCTTTTAGCAACAAATTTATGGGTAGGCGATTATATTGTCCAGTTACAACAGAACAATAGTAAATATCCACAAACAGCTGATTTTGAGTATTTGGCGGAGCAAAGTCAGGGGATTAAACGACTGGGCATATTGCGTGCTGATGTTGACCGACTGGGACAAACGTTTGCTACAGCTTTTCGTGATGAAAAAGGAACGCATTATCTGACATTATCGCGTATGGCAACATTGTCCCGTCAGTTATCACTATTTTTTAAAAAATATATAAATTGTATCTGCAAGGGTAATATTGCTGGGGAAAATGAGCAGGATCAGCCATTGTTTTCATTATGGAATAGGAAAAAAGGTGGCCGGCAGCTGGCTATTGTTTATTCAGGCGGTGATGATGTTTTTGTCGTTGGTGCATGGGATGAAGTATTGGAATTTGCTGTTGACCTGTATCAGGCCTTAAACCGATTTAGTGGTGGGAAAATAACTATATCAGCTGGGATGGCGATGCTGGAACATAATTATCCCATTAGTCAGATGGCTAATATTGCCGGACAATTAGAATCCCTGGCTAAAGACAGTGGGCGTAATCGTATTGCATTGTTAGACAATTTAGAACAAATGGGGATAGAGGATAAGAATAAACAGGCAGTGCATTGTTATGAATGGCCGGTATTTATTGATGAAGTAGTTGGTGAAAAAATATCATTTTTAACGAAATACTTTAAATTTAATACTGAGATTGAAGCGGCTGTATTGGGACAAGGCCATTTGCCAGTGGGCAAGGGACAGCTCTATCGTTTGCTAGAATTTTTACGGGAAAAAATTAATGGCAGTGAGCAAAATCAGGATAAGCCGCAACGCATGAATATAGTTCGTTTTATTTATTGGCTGGCTCGTCTGCAGCCTGATAAAAAAGATGCTGAGGCCGATGCTGATTACCAAAAAGTCCGGGAAAAATTATATGATTGGCTTACGGAAAAAGATTGGCAAAACAGCAGGCAGCTGCTTACAGCATTATTGCTTATAATATATGGATTGCGTGATAAAAATAAAGAAATGGATAATGGGGGCAGAGAAAATGGCACAAAGCATATTAGATGAAGCTAAGCAATTTTTTGACAAGGCAATGGAGATGAGAAAGGATCGACCAATTCCAGCATTAAATACATCAAAATTGCGTAACTTTTTAAATGAGGTTGTAACTATTAGTAACCGTGTAGAAATTTTAAAAGCTAAACGAATACAAAATAATGACAATAGCAATGATTTACCGCAGAATTTGCAAAATTTAGTGGATTTTTTAGATGTTAAATTGATGTATCAAGTAGGTCGTGAAGATAATAAAGGGCCACGGCCGCTAAAAAAATTTTACGAAGCTGGTAATATGGCTAAAAGAATAAATTCTGCCAAGCAGGGAATAACGGAATATAAAAGATTTGCCGATTTAATGGAAGCTGTTGTAGCATTACATAAATATCATGGAGGAAGCGATAAATAATGGAACAAAATAATATAAGGACTTTACAGGCGAAAGTATGTATCAGCGGTGATTTAAAAATATTAACAGGCATGCATATTGGCGGTGGCGGCAATACCTCGGCTATTGGTGCGGTGGATAGTCCTATTATCAGGGATTCTTTAACAAAATGTCCTGTTATTCCAGGCAGTTCCATAAAGGGTAAAATGAGAACATTATTGGCTAAGCTTTATGATAAAAGAGGCATCGGTGTATTGGGGGAACCTGATAAAGATGATGAAGTAGTAAAGCGGCTTTTTGGTTCGAGTGAGCCAATACAGCCAGCCCGTTTACAATTTTTTGATTTATCTATGCAAGAGGAAAGCAAAGAAAGTATTGAAAAAATGGATACTGATCTTTACCTTACGGAAGTTAAATTTGAAAATACAATAAATCGTTTAACAGCACAGGCAAATCCACGCCAGATTGAACGGGTTCCCGCTGGCGCAGTATTTTCCTTTAAACTTATCTATAATTTAGAAAGTATGGCTGAATATGAAGAAGATATAAAAGGATTACAGCAAGCCATTTTATTGTTAGAAGATGACTATATTGGCAGTCATGGTTCGCGTGGATATGGCAGAATAGAAATAGATAACTTACAGGTGGATATACCAATAAAACGCGATGATGTAAGTATTGATAAGGAGAAAATAGCGGCAATTTTAAAAGGTGGTAGATAATATGGACTATCATATATATAAATTGTCATTTACTACTCCCTGCCGTTTTGGATCAACGGCAGGACTTGATAAAAGTGATGTTATTTGTCAGGCGGACACTTTCTTTTCAGCACTAGCCAATGAATGTATAGCTTTCTATGGCACTGATAAATTGCAAATACTAAAGCAAAGTGTAGACAAGGGGCAGTTCTTAATTAGTGATTTACTGCCATATGATGAAGCTTGTTTATTTTTGCCTAAGCCGTTATGGACAGTAGATAAAAAAAATAAGCGGGAAAGTCTTACAGTCATAAAAACGCGTATGGGTGGAGCAAAAAAATTAAAAAAACTGCAGTATATACCTATATATGATTTTGAAAACTATCTTGAGTGCATGAAAACGGGTAAAATTTACATTGAAGAGGAGGATGATAAATATATAACTGCTGATGACATATATCAAAAGCAGTTAATAGAAAAAGTAAACTGCCGTGGTGAGGAAAGTCTGCCCTATTTTATGGAACAAGTGCATATTAAAGCAAACTGCGGCCTTTATTTTATAGCGGCAACAGCAGGCAGTGACGATATAAAATTATTGGATAAATTGCTGCAGTTATTAGTATATACGGGCATTGGTGGTAAGCGCAGCAGTGGTTATGGTAAATTTACTTATACCAAAGAAGTATTAAAAGATAATAATGATGGAGAAGATACAAGCAATTTATATCATTTATTGGCAAAATCACAAGGGCAGGTATATATGAGTCTATCAAATATGATACCGGCACAGACAGAAATTGATCAATTACAGGAAGGTTCTTATCGGTTGTTGCCGCGCGGTGGCTTTATAACAGATGAAAATTATAGTACAGTTCCGCTTAAACGCAATCGATATTTTGCGGTTATGCATGGCAGCTGTTTTAAACAGCCTTTGGCAGGGACAGTCATCGATGTTAATGATAATGGCAGTCATCCTGTATATAGATATGGTAAAGGAATATATGTGAGGTTAGAGCTATGAATGAGTTCTTGCAAACAAAAAAAATGCAGCTGAAATGTTTGGCGCCCATCCATATTGGCAGTGGCAATAAGCTAAGTAAAAATGAATATATTTTTGCTAAAAGTAAGGGTATTATTTATTTATTACAGCAAAATAAATGGCTGCAGTTCTTACAAAATTTTAATCCAGCAAATGGGAAAAAGGGGGCTTTATCTGAGTCAAAGGCTCAGATAAAGGATTTTGCCGCATTGGCACAGGCACTGGGGCATAAAAGCAAAGACTATTTACAGGAATACAAAAAATATATCATTCGCAACGCCGGCAATGGAAAACCATTGCCATTATATCAATGGTGTATAGATAATGACATAAAAATGACAGATGCAGCCTCATGTGCTTTAGCGCAAACATATATAAAAAGTGATAAAAATGACTTGAATGATATGATGCCCTTTATGCGCCAGGCTGACGGCAGTATCTATATTCCCGGCAGCAGCATAAAAGGGGCAATAAGGACAGCATTATTATATAAGCAGGTAAAAACAGCGCCGCAATATAAATCGTGGCAAAGAAGTTTGCAGCAGATAAGGCCGTCGGCAAAAAAAGACTTTGACAACTTAGCCAAAGAAATAGAACGGGCAGTTTTTTATAAATATAGAGGTTTTACTGATAAAGGACGGTGTGTAACTGATGCCAGGGCAGATATAATGCGCGGATTGCGCATTGGCGATGCCTGCGTAAATGGTGCTGTTAAAACACAGGTTTATCGTAAATGTGATATCAGCCTGTATAAAGATAAACAGGGAGAAGCTGTAAAAAAACTGCCATTATATCGTGAATGTGTGCCTATTGATACGAGCTTTTCTTTTGCTATGACTGTGGAAAAACAATTTATGCAGGCCTGTGGGGTTAACTCGATTGAAGATGTTTTGCAGATAATGGCAGATTATACAGCAGAAATAGTAAGTCTGGAAAAAGAAGTTTTTAATGCCTATGGACAGTACTGGAATGGCAGAGAAAATATGGCTAATATTATTATTGGCGGCGGCAGTGGATTTCTTACCAAGACAATTATTTACTCCTTGCTGCCACGAATGGAAGCAGTTAATGTAGTAAAAAATTATTTGGATTATAAATTTAAAAAACATAAGCATAATATTTTAGATCGACAGGTCTCGCCTCGAACATTAAAAGTAGCAGGTGATATAAATAATATGTATCATATAGGCTTAGGTCTTATAGAATAAATAAAAAAGAGATAGTTATGATAAAACAATATATATTTAAAATAACACCGCAGGATAAAAATGAACGAATTAACTTTAATATGGGCTCCATCATGCATGGCTGCATGATAGAGTTTCTGCCCGAGCAAATAGCACAGCAACTGCATAATGCATCTGCTCGTCCATATAGCCAAGCCGTTTATGTAAAAAAAAATATTGGTTATTGGCAGATAAATGCCTTAACGGCGGAAATGAATAATTACTTAGAACAGCTGGCAAAGCTATGGAATGATAATATAATCTATCTGCGTCAGCGCGATAAAAAATATCATATACAGCTTCATAATATATCAACGGGTTATTCATATAAGGATTTTAGCAGATGTTTTTTTACCATAGCACAACCGCAGCGCAATTTGCATATAAAATTTATTACGCCGACATCATTTAAAAGCAATGGTGAGTATCAACTGTTTCCCAATATAAAGCTAATTTTGGCCAGCCTGTATCGAAGATGGAATGATTTAGCAGACAGTATAATTTTTGAAGACGAAGAAGCTTATAAAGATATATGCAAGAGTACATTTATTCGTGGATATAATTTATCATCGAGGCGATTTGGTTTGGAAAAAGTAAGAATAACCGGATTTAGCGGCGATATTGATATTTTTATAAAAGGGCCGGAGATGACAGTGCGCTGGCTGAATATGCTGTTTGCCTATGGACAGTTTTGCGGTATTGGTATAAAAACAGCATTAGGTATGGGGAACGTGGAAGTATGGGCAAAAAATCGTGAAGATAATAATACCAGTGTAACAGCACTGATTAAATAAAGAGAGGAAAACAATTATGGAAGAATGTGTTCTTTTTTCACCAGTAGGCAGCACCGATCCGATACGCGGTGATTTTGACGGGCCAATGCTGCATATTGTCCGTTATTATAAGCCAAAGAAAGTATATTTGTTTTTAACAGCAGAAATGGCTAAACGTGACCGGGAGAAAGATATATATGTATGGACGTTAAAACAGCTTGATCCTGCTATAGAAATTGTAAAATTATATCATGAAGATATAGATAAGCCGCAGATAATGGATAAGTTTGATAAATATTATCCAGAGGATCTAAGAAAAATATATGAAGAAAATCCTGATTGCACAGTGTTGGCTAATGTTACATCGGGAACAGCACAGATGATGACATCATTACGATTTTTTGCAGCAACGGCAGATTTCCCCATAAAATTAAAACTTATTGCTGTGGATACACCGGCAAAAAAATCTAATCACAGCGTAGCTGTAAATGATGAGTATAATAAAGAAGAAAGCTGGGCCAATAATCTTGATAATATTACAGACAGCAGCGAGATTGAAGTACGCTGCAAAGAAATAAAGCATGATAATATAAAAAAAGCTTTGGTAAAAAATATTATTGTCAAATATTTGGAAACATATGATTATAAAGGGGCCTTGACTGTTTTACAGACAGCTGAATATTTTTTTGCAGCTGATTTAAGACTGATGTTAAAGGCGGCTGATTACAGGCTGCATTTAGAGCATAATAAGGCAAAAAAATGTTTTGACAGCAGCAGTTTAAAATATAAAGAAGTATATCCAGTACAATCAAGTGACTGCCGGGATATATTTGAATATATTATGCATTTAAAAAAATTAGGAACGCGTAATAATTTATTAGAATTTGCCCAAGGTGTATCACCGGTATTATATAGATTAAGCTACATGATATTAAAGAAATCATTAAATATTCCTATGGATGATTATACATTTCAAGATGGCGGCGTAAGA
Organism: Pectinatus sottacetonis; assembly: GCF_015732155.1. Lineage (NCBI taxonomy): Bacteria > Bacillati > Bacillota > Negativicutes > Selenomonadales > Selenomonadaceae > Pectinatus > Pectinatus sottacetonis. Next base: position 867,525 of record NZ_WIQK01000001.1, on the reverse strand, counting down.
AAATATAAAGAAAGTAAACTACCTGATAGCTATAAGAAAGAACTGGAAAAAGAATTTAGAAAGATGAATTATAATATGCCGGTTAATACATCTAATCTTTTACCGCTTATTAAATATGAAGCAGAAAAACAAAAAAAAATGCTATATTATGATTTAATGAATAAGTTACGGGATTTTGAAAAAAATGTACGTAATATAGCAGTCCATGAAATTATTGCTATATCAAAGGATACATTTAAAAAAAATGCGAAAACTACGTGGGAAAAAATCATTAATGATATTGAAAAATTATATCAAATAATATTTGCTGGCAATGCTGACTGGAACAGCTATGATCATATGAATGAAAAAATAAGGCAATATTTATAATGAAAATACTTTGGGGTGGGAATAATGAGCTTTGCCTATATTACTGAAGAAGGTGCTAGGATTCAAAAAAAAGGCGATAAATTTATTGTGGGACGTAATCTGGAAACTATCATGGAAATACCGGCAGAAATACTGGAAGGCTTGGTACTAATAGAAAGTGTGCAGGTATCTTCACAGGCAATGGTTGCGCTATTACAGCAAGGGATTCCTGTTACTTGGATATCGTCAATGGGGAAATTTTTTGGACGATTAGAATCTACACAGCATGTAAATGTGACAAAGCACAAACAGCAGATGCTGGTGCAGGATACCCCGTTTGCTATAGAACTAAGCAAAAAAATAATAGCGGCAAAAGTACATAACCAAATTGTGATACTGCGTCGCTATAACCGCCATAAACAATCAAATGAAATAAGTACAATAATAAGCAACATTTTGGCAACAAGAAAAAATATAAATAGTGCAACTAGTAAAGAACAGATTATGGGATATGAAGGGATTATTGCCCGCTTATATTTTGAGGCCTTAGGTAAAATAGTATCAGATCCATTTACATTTAAAAAACGCAGTAAGCAGCCGCCGCGTGATGCTGTTAATTCTATGCTCAGTTTTGGCTATACACTGGTCATGTATGAATTATATACAGCTATTGAAAATAATGGTCTGCACCCATATTTTGGATTTATGCATGCATTAAAAAACCACCATCCGGCGTTGGCTTCTGATTTATTGGAAGAATGGCGTGCTGTTATTGTTGATTCGATGGTATTGGCACTAATACAGCATAATGAGATAAAACTAGAACATTTTCAAAAATCTGAAACTAATGGAGGTGTATATTTGACAAGAGACGGGCGCAGTATATTTTTACGTGCTTATGAAAAAAAGATGCGTACTGTTAATAAATATGAAGAAAGTAAAAAATCTTACCGTTATGCCTTAAATAAACATGTTAATTTATTTTCACAGGCATTGACAACTCTTGATACAGGTGCATATTTACCAATATTCATTCGTTAAAATATATAGTTATGTAAATAAGAATTATTGAACAAAGAGGTATTATATTATGAGTGATGTTTTTACTGATGAAAATGAATTTGTGGCTGTTGATGATAAAAGATACATAGTTCTTATTATCTATGACATTGTTGATAATAAATGCCGTAATAAAATGGTTAAATGTTTAGAAGGATTTGGTACACGGGTGCAAAAGTCAGCGTTCGAGGCTTATCTCGATAAAAAACGTTATGAAAAGCTGGTAAATAAAGCTAGCCGCATAGTAAATACACAGGAGGATTCGTTGCGTATTTACTTATTAGCAGATCATACTTCAGTGCGTTCATGGGGAAAAGGCCATACTCATGTAGAAGACGTTATTATTTTCTGAATCCTTCTGGTACTATACATTTTAACAGTAATATGCTATAGTAAAAAAGTATTATAAATAAGAAAGTGAATTCGCGCCGTTGCTATAATGGTGGGACTTAGAGTGTTATTATGCGAAAAAATATTAGTCAAAGTCATCAAAAAACTAATCTGCGCCGCAAATTGTTGAATAAGCTCAATAGCAATAGAGTTCACAGCAGACAGGATTAAAAAACATAAGCCCCGTAAGGGGACGAAAACTTATTGAAAATGCTAGTAATATAAAAATTATTAGCATAATTAAAAAACATAAGCCCCGTAAGGGGACGAAAACTGCCAATTTCCATCACAGTGTTTTGAAAGCACTGAATTAAAAAACATAAGCCCCGTAAGGGGACGAAAACCTTCACACTTACAATGTTTTCGCCTATTTTTACTACATTATTAAAAAACATAAGCCCCGTAAGGGGACGAAAACTTTTATCCCTCCTTTTACGATAATTGCGGTGTAATCAGCTTATTAAAAAACATAAGCCCCGTAAGGGGACGAAAACAAGTTTTTTGATATAGTGTATCACGAAACAAAAGCAGATTAAAAAACATAAGCCCCGTAAGGGGACGAAAACTATAATATGAATACCTTCAATTGTTTTACCTTTAATAATTATTAAAAAACATAAGCCCCGTAAGGGGACGAAAACTATGATTTATTATACCAATACTGTTAAATTCTTCAATATCATTAAAAAACATAAGCCCCGTAAGGGGACGAAAACTATTTACCTTCATATAAACGACTTAATTGATAAACAAAATTATTAAAAAACATAAGCCCCGTAAGGGGACGAAAACTTTTTTAAAATTAAATATTAAACTTATTATTACTATCAAATTAAAAAACATAAGCCCCGTAAGGGGACGAAAACTGTTCTGAATAATCAAATATAACATGAATCCCTTCTATAGCAATTAAAAAACATAAGCCCCGTAAGGGGACGAAAACTTAATACCTTTATATCTTGTATAGATACAAACAATATCACAAATTAAAAAACATAAGCCCCGTAAGGGGACGAAAACAATAACTCCTATATATTGCACCGATTTACCTGCAATATTTATTAAAAAACATAAGCCCCGTAAGGGGACGAAAACTACGATATCATTATCTGATACTAATTTATAACCATTTTTCACAGATTAAAAAACATAAGCCCCGTAAGGGGACGAAAACACATTCTTTATTTGTTTTTCTATTATTTATAACAGCTTTAAATTAAAAAACATAAGCCCCGTAAGGGGACGAAAACTCTATGACTTTGTGTGAATATACCTTGTTTTGAGCAGAAGAAATTAAAAAACATAAGCCCCGTAAGGGGACGAAAACCACATATATTATAATAGTGCAATACCTTTTATAAAATAAATTATTAAAAAACATAAGCCCCGTAAGGGGACGAAAACATTGCTTTCTATGATCCCCGTTTAGAATATAAAACAATGTTTATTAAAAAACATAAGCCCCGTAAGGGGACGAAAACGGTTTTACAAATGGATATAAGAGAAGAAATATTAAGCTTATTAAAAAACATAAGCCCCGTAAGGGGACGAAAACACATTTCTTTTAAATTCAGCAATACTTATTTTTTTCATATTAAAAAACATAAGCCCCGTAAGGGGACGAAAACCAGAATTTCATAGTATCTCTATCGAACCAATGGCTCCCTTTATTAAAAAACATAAGCCCCGTAAGGGGACGAAAACTGTTTGATAAAAGTTATCTTCAGAAGTTACAAAACAATTATATTAAAAAACATAAGCCCCGTAAGGGGACGAAAACTTGATCTGTATAGTCTATCCATTATGTTTTTAATATTGTTTTATTAAAAAACATAAGCCCCGTAAGGGGACGAAAACAGTATTTGTTAAGTATAACAATAGATCAGTACTATATGTTAATTAAAAAACATAAGCCCCGTAAGGGGACGAAAACTTAATGACAAATCTTTTATTTATGACAACGGAATTGTTTTTATTAAAAAACATAAGCCCCGTAAGGGGACGAAAACATGATAATATTTTTGTTCATTTGTACATTTAAATTTTGAAATTAAAAAACATAAGCCCCGTAAGGGGACGAAAACGATTAAAATGAAAAAAATAGAAATGATGAGTAAAGTAATGAAAATTAAAAAACATAAGCCCCGTAAGGGGACGAAAACTTCTATAATATCTTTAAATGTTTCAATTTCTTTTTTATTCATTAAAAAACATAAGCCCCGTAAGGGGACGAAAACTTTGGAAATTATACAATGCAAATGATATGCATGCAGGTACACCATTAAAAAACATAAGCCCCGTAAGGGGACGAAAACTTTAATTGTTCTCTACAGTATTCGTATTGATCACACTTGTATTAAAAAACATAAGCCCCGTAAGGGGACGAAAACTACTGCGCAATCAAGCGGCTTACGTTTTTTTCTTACTCTTTAATTAAAAAACATAAGCCCCGTAAGGGGACGAAAACGTTTTTATTAAACTAGCCAATAATGGTGTTAATCCTGTAAATTAAAAAACATAAGCCCCGTAAGGGGACGAAAACTTCACAACAACAATATAGTCATACCTACATTCTCTTTTGCAATTAAAAAACATAAGCCCCGTAAGGGGACGAAAACAAGCCTTTAAAGCAATAACTTGCTTTAATTAGACTAGTCAATTAAAAAACATAAGCCCCGTAAGGGGACGAAAACGGTGACATTTCCCCTATCACTTTTAAGATTGGTAACAGAATAGGCAATTAAAAAACATAAGCCCCGTAAGGGGACGAAAACGCGGAAAAAGATATAACTAATGCAAACTTAAGAATATTAAAAAACATAAGCCCCGTAAGGGGACGAAAACTACTTTAAGCAGTATAATGTTATTGTACGAAGTAATGCTGAAATTAAAAAACATAAGCCCCGTAAGGGGACGAAAACGTGTCCTTCTAAGCGGTTCTTAAGGTTTATAAGTTTTCTTATTAAAAAACATAAGCCCCGTAAGGGGACGAAAACCTTCATGCTATCACCTCTTATAATATTTGGCTTACATAATTAAAAAACATAAGCCCCGTAAGGGGACGAAAACTCAATTAACGTGCTGATAGTGCGCATTTTTTTAGGATATTAAAAAACATAAGCCCCGTAAGGGGACGAAAACTTTGTTTACATCATAAGACTTTAGAAAATCTGCACCTAATTAAAAAACATAAGCCCCGTAAGGGGACGAAAATCATGTATAATGTTAGTAACTAACATTGTAAAAAATGTATTCAGCAGTCTATACTATTATGGTTATCCTTAACATAGAGGGAAGAATGCAACCCACCACCGCTAAAGCGGTCCCCCGCCCTTCTAAGGGCGGACAAAAGGATCATTTGCATAAATGAATAAGCGATTGACTAAATAGTGTGCAGAAAAAAATATCGCTAATCCTGTATTGTAATTACAGTGATTAGCGATATTTTATATGGATTTATAATTATTAATCGGCTAAATAAGTTTTCCCGCTACAGTTTTATGAAGTGGTATTTTACATGGATTTATAATTATTGGCTACAGTTGTTTTATATTTTGTTACGCCAGGACAGATGATTTCCTATCAGCCCGGGATTATGAACAATCGGCTGGTCGGCGAAGTTTTAAATATATACAAGAAACAGGCATGGTTTTCTGTCCGCCCTTAGAAGGGCGGGGGACCATGCACAGCATGGTGGTGGGTTGCATAGATAGAACACTGGAAATCAGCACGTTGCTGTATTACGGCATTGACAACGGCAAAATAGGTATGGCCTTGTTAAAACGATATTATAATAATAGATAATGTATACCCAATAATTCATCATTAAATTAAATTTTTAATATATTGGCGAAGTTTTAAATATATACAAGAAACAGGCATGATTTTCTGTCCGCCCTTAGTGTCGCTTCCCAAAAGTATTTATTTGTTTCGGTACTTTTATTCATAAAATGAGAAGCAAATATATACAATATTAATTAATTATTCCAATGATAAAATATAAATAAATTATTAATAAAACTTCAATTTATAATCTGTATAATGAATCTAAGAGAAGAAAATTCACTAGTTTAAAGGACAATAATAAAAAATAAATTAAAATTTTTTAATAAACTAATAATTGTTATTGCATTTTGTATTATGCAATGGTATACTACAGATAAAGAAATAAATTAATACTATTCAATATTAATTCATAGTTCGTGTAATTATATATGGTTATAATTACATAGATTATGATAATTTCATATGAATGAAATAGGTGTCCGTAAGGACTTAATAGAAAATCCGGTATAAAGCCGGAGCGGTCCCGCCGCTGTGAGGATGAGCAAAACGCAAAACACCATTGGGATTTATCCTGAGAAGGTGCGGCAAGCAATGAATCCGAGCCAGAAGAACTGCCTGTTTAACGATCACCGTTAGCATTATTTGTGATGCTTGTACCTACGAGCGATAGGGAGGAGATTTCGCAGCGGCAGTATTTTCTGTCGCAAACGAAATATGCTGTTACAGCCTTCATCTGTTCGCGGATGGAGGCTTTTTATTTACACACCGTCATACAAAATAATATAAATCAACGAAAACAGATACTTATACTGAATTTACAAAAAATTCAGTATAAGTATAAAGCACCAGCTGTTTTCATCATCCACATAAACCTGCGAAAGACGGATAGACACAGCAAGCCTGCTTTGTCACGGAGAGTGCCTAAGGAAGGTCATTTTGTGCTGCCCTAAGAGAGTGGCATGTATCTATCGGTCAGAGAATCACTGTGTAAGCAATGATTTCGCAGGGATTTTTTGTATATAAATTCATATTGTGCCGGTTAAAACAACGTAATGTTTATGAAAAGCTGCATAAATGGCAAAACTTCATAAACAGATAATTTACGTTATTCCTGATAATTTCAAACATAACAGCGTAATAACATATATAAGAACCGTAGTGATTACGGGAATAGCCTGTGGAGATAATGTAAGACGTGCCTTTTGCGCAACTGTCTGTGAAACAGGAATTCAGCGGCTTTAGTTATGGAGGTTCAGGGCGAAATAAACAACGGATAGCCGGTACAATAGAAAAATAAATAAAAAAGGATGAAGTGATTGATGCAGAGAAGAGCCGGAAAAAGGAATTATATCAAAGAGGCAGCAGCATGTATAATGGCATTAAGCATCATAATACCATCAACTGCATGGGCAGATAAGGCACCGGATAAGGTAAAGAAGGATGACAGCGGTGACGAGGCCGCTTATGATCTGGGGAAGCAGACCGTAGAAGCCAAGCGCCCCGACTGGGAAGCAAAGCTTTCCCCGGGAACAGTTACCATTATCCGTCCCGATGATTATATGGGCGAGCAGAAAACTCTGCCGGAACTCTTAAAACAAGTGCCGGGCGTACATGTCCGCGAAGTAAACGGTAAAGGGCAGTATACTACTGTCAGCGTACGTGGGTCTACTACAGCCCAGGTCGGTGTATTTGTTGATGGAGTGCTGTTTAATCTGGGCGGTGATGCTGCGGCAGATATATCGACTATCCCTGTAGACAACGTTGAGCGCATCGAAGTATACCGCGGCTATATACCGGCACGGTTTGGCGGTACATACATAGGCGGTGTAATAAATATCGTGACGAAAAGACCTACTAAAGCCAAAGCTGTGGCGTCAGTAGGCAAAAGTTCCTTTGGCGGCTGGAAAGGTAATGTGGAAATAGATGCCCCGCTGGGCGATGGCAGTGTACTGGTAGGCTTAAACCGTGATCAGAGCCACGGCGATTTCAAATATAGAAATTTCGCTGTAACAGATGAAATCAAAAAATGGGCTGCTGAAACATATGAAGGGGTAATTAATCCTAAGGATGGTACTTATAATATATCTGCAAAAAGAGTTTATGATATCTTAAAGACGCAAAATTTAACGGGCATGTTAAATAGTAATTATAGGGATATGTTGAGTAATTTTTCATCAACAGAAGCAAGTAAAGAGCAAACAATACAATTGCAAAATTTATGGATAGGTGATACGCAGTTTAATGAACAGATGCAGGCAGCGATTAATGCGGTTGACCAAAGTCAGCTTACTAGGAGGCAAAAGAGATATTTGAATAGTGGTTATTATAAAGCCATGGATGGTTTTATTGAGAACTACAATTATGCAAAAGGTGTACTTGATGCAACAAAAAGTGCTGACCATTGGCGTAAGTCTAACGATTATAAAAATACGGATGCAATTGTGAAATGGCAGGATAATCACTGGCTGACCAAAGTAACCTGGAAACAAATCAAGCGCCACCTGCCGTTTCCTCTTGATGGTAATTACGCACCATATTGGTCTATAGATACGGAATGGGCTTATAACTATCCACGTGATTGGTATTATCACCGTAATCAGGAGCTGACGGATAAGGAAGCGTTAGTAGGACGCAGAGATAGCGTAGGTAATTTGGAATGGGGCTGGAGCGTTGACTATCTGAAACAGAATAAGAAGTATTATGTTGATGATTGGCAGACTTTTGTAAAAGAAAATGGGGTTACAGTGCAAACCTATTCACCTAATACATTCTGGAGTCAATATGGCAGCAATAAATGGACCGGCCAGATTGACGGGAGCTACAAAGCCGGCAATAATAACTTGATCGAATTCTTGATTAATGGGTCCAAGGAAAAAATGAATATAAATGGCTGGCGCATGTTTGATTATGACTTCCATTCGGCAGATATTCGCAAAAGGTGGCGCAACTATTACGAGCAAAAGTTATTCAATGTTCAATTGCAGGACACGGTCACGCTGAATAAGGCAGCGGACTTTTGGCTGACGCCAAGCATCAGGTATAATAGGTCGACAATTCTGGGACGCAGTGAATGGTATGACGAAAAGCATGATCCGCAGAATGTTAAGTGGCTCAGGCGGACTGATGAACAGACAGACGATAAAGTGACATGGCAGCTGGCGCTCAAGAAACAAATGAATAAGAACTTCACGCTAAGGGCGACCGGCGGCAGTTATTTCCGCCTGCTGAACATGTATGAAATTGCCGGTGATGGTGCGGGTATCTGGCCGATGCCGAATGTCGGCGGTACGGAGAGCGTGTTCCCGCGGCCGGAAGAGGGCAAGCAGTGGGATCTAAGCGCTATCTGGGATGGCAAGGTGCTGGGGGCAAAGCAGGCCCATTTGCAGCTGACCTATTTCGGACGTGATTCCAAGCGTATCCTGGAGCTTGATTCCTGGAACCATTTTTTCTTTGTTTATAATAATGCCATCAGCGGCAAGATTAATGGTGCTGAAATGCAGGCAGACATGTCGTGGCAGAAGTGGGATCTAAACCTGCAGGGAACTTATATGCAGCCGAGAGATTTAGTTTATAACGATAGTTTTTTGCCGCAAGCTGGCTATTGGCAAAATAACGGCGTGTTTAAAGGAGTGATGACATATCAGCCTAGATGGGAAGGGACGACAAGAGTTACTTACCGTCCAGATAGAAACTGGAGCTTATTCACGCAGTTACGCTATGTAAGCGATATGTACATCAACGAACTACCTCTTACAACGGGAGAATATGAAAATCAATCTTCTTTGACTACTTGGGACTTGGGCGTGAAGTATAAGTTTAATAAAGTTTTTCAGGTAGCATTGGGGGTTAACGATATGTTTAACAAAGCAATTGATATGTATAATAAGTATTATTTCAATGATGTAGAGAATATCAAGTATCCGATTGCAGGCAGGAGCTATTATCTGACATTACAATATAATTACTAAAAATACCAGACTATTCAAGGGGGTGGTTCCGATGCCTTAATCAGAGAATGTTTAATAATTCTTGGGTAAAATAATAATAATAACTTAAGGGAAGGTGCTAAAAATGGTTCAAAATTTACTAGCTTTTACCGCAACAGATAAAAACTATTCTAAAGGGTCTGCTGGAGCGATAACGGGTGAACGCAATGCACTGGCAAGTGCGCTGGGCGCGGTAAAGAATAAGATAAGCAATCTTAAGGGTGATCCTGCTTTCTTTAATTTTTTTGATAGATCTAAAAGCCGCCTGGTTTTGCGCCAGTATAACTATACTTCTGTTTCGGAACCGAATCAGATTATTGACCCGCAGGCAGCGAACTGGACTTCATTGATAACGCCGCTAGTCTGGCCGGCTATTGCCAATCTGCATGGTGTAGCGACTAAAGGGAAATGGTTTTATGGTACAGGTTATGATTTGTCGAAAATTGCGGTAATTGACATGGATAATGAATATAAACAAAAAATTGAATATACATTTCCAGCAGATTTTAACAACTTCAATAATCCATATAGTGATGGGGTCTACCACGGTGAGGCGTTGACTGTAGCTGGCGATTATCTGTATGCATTATTCTATGTCAATAAAGGCAAGGGCTACCTCAATTATTACGACAGCATTGTTGCCAAATTCGAAATAGACACTGCTACAGGAGAACTCTATTTTGAAAGTTATGTGACCGTGGGCAAGAATACATTCACGCTTGATCTCTATGAGAATAAACTCTACGCTTGTTCTCTTGGCGGCATGCAGCAGGTCGGCACCGGTAATGCGGATACGAATATCTGCATCATTGACTTGGATAATTTCACGCAAAATGGTGTGGTTACGGTAAATATTGCTAACCCGCTTACCGATGGTGATATCCGTGATATTTCAATCGTAAATGACGATAATGTATATGTTTTTGCCGGACATTATGGCGGTAATTATACTAATTTTATTGGCAAAGTATATCATACCAGTCTGGCTAATCTTACGAACCCGACGCTTTGGACACCGATAATAACGGTCGATGATCATGGTTACTTATGGGGCATTTATGCCGATGGTTACAGACTCTGGTTTGTTAAAGGGACACCGATTGCTGTTTATAACGGTACGCCAAGTACTGCGGTCAGTGCCGATAGAACCTTCAGCATTACTGATATGAGCGATTATGTAGGCGGCAACCTCAATTCCGCATGCTTTATTGCACCGGATAAAGTTGTTACCCGCGGTGTGGCTGCTCCAGCTGTTGCTAAGTCTATGGCATCGCAGATACGTCTGGCTCGCGAAGCCCGTGAACTGGCAAAGAAATTGCAAGAAAAAGACAAATAAATAAATTGTCCGTAAGAGAAATACAACAAGCACCCCGGAGCAGTCAGCAGCTCCGGGGTGCTTGTCGTTTATAAAGCGAAATCTTGCTTATGACATGGATGGTCATAAAGATGTATTAGGTCTTTGGATTAATGAAATTGAAATTGGTTCTTTTTGGGAGGGGGAAAAGGATAGCGACTAAAATAAAATATTTAAGTTTTATACTGGAGCAATTAACAGGATTCTTCATAAAGAAAAAATATACAAGAATCAGCCTGAATCAATGCTATTTATACAATATAACTGTGATAAGTACCGTCTTTTATATAGTAAATATATTAATAATGTATTTCTTACATATAGTATTTGTATTTACCATATACTTTAATTGTGCTTTTTTGAAAATAAAAAGGAGGAATAGCATATGGCGGTAGTTGTAAAAAAGAAGTCGGTTACAATGACGTATAATAAATTAGATATCTAACTTTTTTATTAAAAATCGACATTAATCGTCGAAGTTTTGCAAAATAAGTCTTACATTTTCTTGCAGCATGTTAATTGTTTTTTCACTTCGATTTTGGAGCAAGCGTATTATCACAGTGGACTGTATACGAGCTATTATCATCAAATTTATTTTATGATTATTTAAAAACTCTACGAGTAGAACTGAAAATACGTAGAGATATGTGTATAAAAATATTATGTCAAATTTTTAAGGATATAGCTACGTGGAATATACCAACTGGTGGGTTTTATATATGGATTTGTTTAAACAAGCCTATTTCATTGGAAAAGCTTTTTTTTGCAGCGTATAATAAAGGTATTTTAATAAACCCAGGAAATTTATATGATATTTCTGATCAACAGCATATAAGAATTTCCTATTCATATGCTAACGAATCAAAAATGATACAGGGATTAGAAGAACTTGCTAAAATAATAAAAGTAATATGGTAGAAAAATAAATTATATATATATACCTATCTTGGTTAAAATAAATGAAGTAGAATTACGCATAATGTACTACAGAGAATAATGATAATTAAATCCATATTTAATAATGATAATAGTATCGAAGTACATCCACCAATTATTGCATAGTAAAGTCCTCCAGAAGAATTTAGTATTGCTGGAAAGATCATACATGAAAGAGCGGCATATGGTATATAGTATAGAAATGATCTTATAAAATTAGAATTGCTGATGTCTTTCGATAACATTATAGGTGTTATTTTAGGTATCCAAGTGGCTATAGCCATTAAGAATATTATCACTACATCTCTCATTGTTTAATATTCCTTTCTATGGGAAAGAATATGGCTCCCATAATAGCAGATACGGTAGTTGCAATTATAATACTCCAACCAGCTGGTAATTTACTAAATGTTGGTATCCAATTGATGAAAGAACTTAGTGCAATTGAGATTAGGGTAATTGAAAATGCTGCTTTTGATTTTTTTACAGAGGGAATAAGCAAACCTATGAACATGGCATAAAGCGCAATATCCATACTGTTTTTTATTATGGGAGGAAGAGTATTTGCCATGGATATTCCGATTATTGTTCCTAAGAACCATGATAAATAAGGTGTTAAACATAAACCAGAAAAATAGTTTAAATCAATTTGTTCTTTGTTTTTTAATGATGAAATGGTGAAGATTTCATCTGTAAGAAAAAATCCTAAAAAAAATCTTATTAGTTTTGGTAATGTTTTTGGGAATTTTTGCATTATAGAAAAAGCCATTAAAAAATATCTGGAATTAATTAAAAAAGTAGTAAAAGTTATTTCCCAGATGGGTATTCCTGTAGATATTAATTTTATCCCGATAAACTGACTTGCTGCTGCAAAATGTAATAAAGACATTGTAATAGCAGCAAAGGGAGATATACCTAATGATTTCGAGAGTAATCCAAATGTAATGGCAATAGGAATATATCCAATAGCTATAGAAAGACCATCTTTTACACCACGCTTGAAGTGATAAATTTTTGAGAAGAAAGTATTTTATTAATCTGTGTATATTTAAGACTATCTTTTCTCATGCTAACTCCTCCATAAAGTAATTAATATATTTTTTTGTGATACTTAATAGTACATTATAGTTTATGGGAGATTTTTGTATACAGCCAATTAATTTTAATATTACCAACTACTTATGTAACCGCAAAATAAAACAGTGGCTATAAAACATACCTCAAACATGAGATAATTTCTTTAGAGTTTTCAGAGCAGGTCGAAAAACTCGAAAAAGTCTAAAGGGGGATTTTCTCATAAGTACTAAAGAATTAACAAGACAATATCGTTTGCAGCAATGGCGGAAGTATTTGAAAGAGCGAGCGGGCAGCAATCTTACAGTAAAATCTTTTTGTGAAAAGTATGGTTTAAACGTAAAAAGTTATTATTATTGGCAGAAATTAATCCGTAATGAAGCAGGTAAGTCTTTAGCAGGTGCTATTGTTCCTATTAATATTTCCGCCTCATTAAAATCAGCAGCTGTTCCAACAAAAATCACCATTCGTTATGGTAATTTTTGCTTGGAAACACAGGATAATATACATCCTCAATATCTAGAAGAAACGCTGATGTTATTTATAAAAATGGAACAGAAGTATGCTCGGTGACATATCTTCAGTAGAACATATTTATATAGCCTGTGGTCATACGGATATGCGAAAGTCAATAGATGGCCTTTGCTGTTTAGTACAGCAAAAATATGACACAGCTGGAAGCTTCAATGAAAAAACGCATAACAACATTAGAAGAAGAAAACCTGCGTCTTAAAGAACAGGTTGCTTATCTACGCAAACTTATCTGTTTAAGCATTTACCGACATTGCCGCTCATACGTGATCTGGAACTTATTAATAGATATCTTCCATGGAGCACAGATATTCAAAATAACTGCAAATAAAACTTTGGCAGCTATTACCGTATTTCTAGTATATGGTAATAGCTGCCTTTTTTCTAGTGTGCCCGGCATGGGCGCAGTCTAACGGGTGAAAGTCCCGAGTGCAGGTTAATAGTGCCAAGCACATAGCTTAAGGCAAGGGTGTCCATCGCGAGGTGGAATCTAAAGGAAGCCAGCGGCAAATCTCTGGTCTGACGAACAGAAATCACATATAAGGCAGGAGTAACCGGGTAAGGTTGCTAGACAAACCAAAGCCCAAAACTATTCGAGGCCAATCCTGTAAATGTGGCAGATGGATGGAGAGAAAGACTGCGTTCTTACCCGGGGAGGTCTCGCGGACATGCAGAAATAAAATTGAAACATGGTTGAAATAAGATTTATCGTGAGAAGTCAGCTGAGGTCATAGTACTGGAAGAAATCCAGGAAGGACCGAACAATAATAGCGTTCTTGGGCAGAGGGAGGAGAAGTCATGCAAAGAAAGCAGAAAACCAATAAAATGGACTGCCCTTGTAAGGGTATGTTGGAAACAGATAGTAGCAAGGGAGCGCAGAGCATGACATCGCTGGGAACTGCAACAAAGAACCGTGTGAACCTGTTAGAAATAATCCTAAGTCCGGCAAATCTCAATGAAGCCTATCTCAGGGTAAAGCGAAAGAAAGGCGCAGCCGGAGTAGATGGCATGAAAGTTGACGAAATGTACGGATGGTTAAAAGAACATAAGGAAGAATTCCTTGAATCGCTAAAGAACGGGAAATATAAACCACAGCCGGTACGGCGGGTAGAAATACCTAAGCTAGACGGAGGGAAAAGAAAGCTTGGCATACCAACAGTACTGGACAGAGTAATACAACAAGCAATAATGCAGGTACTACAGCCAATTTTCGAACAGACATTCTCAGACAACAGTTATGGATTCAGACCGGGAAAGAGTGCGCACCTGGCCATAAAACAGGCGGAAGCCTATTATAAAGAAGGATACACTAAAATAGTGGACCTTGACCTTGCACAGTACTTTGACACGGTAAATCATGACATGCTCATAAACATGCTCCGAGAAGAAATACAGGATGAGCGCGCAATAGCACTCATCCGAAAATATTTAAAGAGCGGAGTAATGGAAGGCGGAATAATAAGCCCGACAATGGCAGGAACGCCGCAGGGAGGAAACCTGTCACCATTACTGTCTAACATCTATCTTACAAAATTTGACAAACTGCTAGAAAGCAGGGGACATAAATTTGTAAGATACGCCGATGACTGTAACATCTATGTAAAAACGCCAAGAGCGGCAAAACGTGTAATGGAGAGCTGTATAAACTATCTTGAAGGAAAACTGAAACTAAAAGTCAACCGGAAGAAAAGTAAAATAGGCAGCCCATTGCGGGAAAAGTTTTTAGGATTTTCTCTGCACAAAGTAGTAGGGAAAATAGGAATCAGGCCACACCAAAATGTAATCTGGAAATTCAAGCAAAAGGTGAAAGAAATAACCGGCCGCAGTCGCGGCCGGTCAATAGAAAGCATCTTGCTTGAATTAAAAAATTATACAATAGGCTGGCTTAATTACTTTTCCATAAGCGATATGCGCAGCAGAATACAAGATTTAAACCAGTGGATTAGGCGTAGATTGAGAATGTATCTGTGGAAACAGTGGAAGAAAATTTCCGCGAGATTTAAAAATCTGAATCGATTAGGATTGTACAAAGGCAAGGCGTGGGAGTATGCCAATACAAGACTGGGGTACTGGCGCATCGCAAACAGTCCAATATTAGGCAAAACACTAACAGATAAATATCTTGAGTCGCTTGGTTATATGAATATAGCCAAGAAATATGAGATGTTTCATTCACGTTAAATTATTGAACCGCCGTATACTGAACAGTAAGTACGGTGGTGTGAGAGGTCGGTCATTCAATTAATGAGTGACCTCCTACTCGATTCCATTGTTTTATTAAGCGCTTACATATCAAATAAGGCTAGAATTCTTGCAGGATATTGCTGGGATTGGCCTAAAGAAAGTAACCGCAAAATAAAGCAATTGTAACAGTTATCATTATACTGACAAACAAGCAGAAGAAATTTTTACTGCTATAGCTTCTGTGGTCGTAAATTTGAAAGAAAAATTTGAGACACCTGTCAAAGATGGGAAAAAAGTATTTAAATTTGAAATGTAGAGAAAAATAGTGCAAAGATAACAGAAAAAGATATTTGCTATCTAATTTTGATATGTTATGATAGAAATAAGAAAAGTTGAAAGGAGGATGCACATTATGCTAAATACTATAAAGAACAAGGCTTCACTGGCTTGTCAGGTACGTATGAACATTCGTTGCAAAAAGGATATGTCTTATCAGACATTGGCCAAAATCTTGCGCAATGAACTACCATATTGCAAAGAGGAGCACCAACGGTATCTGCTAGGCTTTTTTGAAGAATGCTATCCGTCTTTGATGAAAAAATTTATGAAAGAGCAATCTATTTCACGTGCATCAATCATCACTCTTTTTAACCTCCTGCCAAATCAAGGTGAAAAACATAACTTTGAAAGGGCACTTAAAAATGGAGAATTCTAAGAAACTATTAAACTATGCAATTAATATACTGGAAGAAGGATCTGTTTCTTCAAATAATTGGTCAATAGGTGGAGGTACAATTTTAGCTAACACCTATAATCACCGTATGAGTAAGGATATTGATGTTTTCTTGGATGATGTGCAGCAACTATCAAGCTTATCACCGCGATTCAATAATAAAAGTGAAGATGCTTTGGATTATGACGAAATGAGTCAATATATTTCTTTGACTTTTCCAGAGGGCAAGGTTGATTTTATTGCTGGACCACAAATAACAGACTTCCCGGCTCAAAAGCAACAGTTTTTAGGTCGAGAAGTTCGCTTAGATGATCCGGTTGAGATTGTCAGTAAAAAAATATATTTCCGTGGAAATCAAGTTCTACCACGTGATGTATTTGATCTTGCTGTAGTATATAACAGTGACCGTAGGCAGGATTTAATTAAAGTCGCTTTTGCCATGCCAGATAAGATGAATACTTTTATCGATGCATTTACCAGGCAAATGCAAAATTCAGATTTTGAGCCATACAGTATAACTAATCATGACATGCTGCTTCCTGGTGGCAAATCGTTGCAAGGTAGGGAATTCAGTATCTGTCAGCAATTCATTCAGAAGATACAAGTTAAACTGAACAGGCCTCAGAATCTGAAAAAAAGTGTAAAATAAAGTACGTAAGTCGTTATCGATAACTTATACGCTGTAAGCGATCAATCAAATAGTGTATAGAAAAAATGCCGCTAATCCTGTATTCTACATACAAGGACTAGCGGCATTTTTATAACTTTATAATTATTGACTACAGTTATTTTTTATTTCGTCACTCCATGGCAGATAATTTTCTATCAGCTCAGGATTCTGAATAATTGGCTGGTTAGGTATGTTTTTAAATATATATTCAAGATATTTATAAGCATCTATTTTATTTGCCTTACAAGTTTCTATTATGCTGTATACCGCAGCACTTGCTTTGGCTCCTTTGGGCGAACCGGAAAACAGCCAGTTTTTTCGGCCTATGGTAAATGGCCGTATGCTGTTTTCTGCCAGGTTATTAGATATGTCACAATAGCCATCTTCTAAGTAGGTCTGCAATTTTTGTTGGTTGTTCAGGGCATAGTTTATTGCTTTTCCTAGTTTTGATTTTGGCAGTATTTTATTTTTGTTTATTTTAAGGTATGACTAATAGGCCTCCAGCAGCGGTTTTTCTTGCTGGAGACGTTCTTTTTGCCTGTTTTGTATGGGGCCTTTTATTAATAGTTTTTCTATGGCAAACAGTTTATTTATTTGTTTTATGCTTTCTTGTGCTATTGTCCCGGAAAGTTCATCAGTGTCAGAAGGTATTGCTTCAACGAAGTATCTTCTGGCATGGGCCCAGCACAGACAATGTTTTATGTTTTCTACTTTTTCATAGCCAATATAGGCATCGGTGTGCAAATACCCGTTATATCCTTGGAGAAAGTTTTGGGCATAATCGCCTTTTCTTCCTGGCTGGTATTCGAATATCCGGATGTTATGTATTGGGTCATATTTACCGCTGCTATACAGCCACATATAGGATTTTGCTGTGTTTTTACGGTTTTTTTCGCCCATTACCTGTACTGGTGTTTCGTCTGCATGAATAACTTTTTCTTGTAAAAGATATTCATGCATTTTTTTTATTATGGGCAGCAGCCACTCTTGTGCTGCTAAAACTATCCAATTAGCAAGTGTTGCTCTGTTTAGTTCACGTTCGTTTCATAAACAAGATAATTGTTCTTAAATAAGAAATGTTAGTTTATAAGTCAGCGACCTCACATAACAGTTGGCTATTCATAAGACATTTTAACAGATTAGCTTTAATGCTACATTTTTTAAGCTGCTTAGCTAAATATCTTTTATGTAGCAGTAATGCCAATTTTCTAAGGCTGTTTAAAGTTTTTTGCCCATTTTCAGATATAATAGAGCACTCATCTTCCGAAAAGGTTACATCTAACAGCCAATGCATGCTTTCAATTTTCCAATGTTCACGGCAAATATGTAAAAGCTCTTTGGCATCTGTATCCTTACTTGTTATATAATAACCAGTTTCATTACTGGTTCCACGGTTCGTTGTTGTAATACGCTTAACTGCAAATATTGAACTCAGTCCTGCCCATTCTTTATATCCATTCAGCCATTTAATATCTGAACATTTTTTGCAGATGCGTTTCTCAATTCTTCCTCCATTTTTTTCAACTGTCGTATAAGAATCTAATGTTTTGCTATCGAATTCTTCATCAAAGAAAAATTTAACATCATCGTGCAATGTCTTTTGGTTTTCCTTAAGCCCAAAAACGTAATTGCCATGCTTGGCTATAATTTTCTTGCAGGTTTCTTTTTGACAATGCATCGCATCAGCCGTTACTGTCTTGTCCTTAATGTTTAGATTATCCAATAGCTGCTGGAATACAGGAATCTCGTTCGTCTTTTCATGTATAGATTTTTGCCCTAAAACGATGCCGCTTTGTGTTAAATATACAGTTAATATTTGCAGTGCTGAATGCGGTGTACCTTTTTTAGAGGTACTACGGATTGCCTTCCCGTCTACAGCAATAACATCGCCCAAGTCACAGTATGCTGCATCATGCATTATTTCAATAATTACACTGGCTACTTTATCTGCGTCCATCATATTTAATATACGGCTGAAAGTAGCTTTAGAAGGGATTTTAGTGATATTAAATTTCTTTTTTAAAAATTTTGCATTGCTTTGTGCATAAGTTGTTATATCTGCCAGTTCATCTAATCCACACAATACGGCACACATTATTATAATAAGTATATCTGTTAAACTATGTTCTACATAGCTTGAATGTCTGTTATCTTCTATTATTGCAAATTTTTCTTTGATATAATCCATTTTTTCACCTATACTTTTTTACTTTGGATTATATCATTTATTTCCTTTTTTTGTTAATATTTATTTTCCGGTTTATGAAACGAACGTGTGTTTAGTTTTATGCCTAATTGCTGCCATTGTTTTTCCTGACGGTAAAGTGGTACTGCATATTCATATTTTTGCTGCATGGTATGAGCTATTGCTGACGGTGTGGCTATACTATGTGGTATTACGGATGCTGGTATTTGTGGTTTTTCTATACTGAAGTGTTCATTTTTTCGGCAAGTGCGGCATTCAAATGTCTCCCGGTAAAGGTCTATTACTTTTACTTTAGCTGGGATATATTCTAATTCGCTGCGGATAAATTCTTCACCCATGGAGACAAGGTTACTTTGGCAGCGATTACAAATTCTTTTATCTTCGGGTAGTGTTATAATTTTCTTTTCATGTGGCAGGTTTTCCAGCAGTTCTTTTTTCTGCCCGGAATATTTTTTGCGTTTATGTTCTTTTATTATCTGTATTTCTGGTTCGGGGGCAGTTTTCTTTGTTTGCTGTTCTGCTTCGTCAAACAGGCTTAATTGATCTTCACAAATAACAGCTGTTTTTTCTGTTTTACGGCCAAATACATGTTTGCGTAGATAAGCAACCTGTTCTTTAAGACGCAGGTTTTCTTCTTCTAATGTTGTTATGCGTTTTTTCAGTGATATTAACGTTTACATTATTATTTGATTCTGTAGTTTTCCCATCTGTATCATTTTCTATACTACTACTTGCTGAATCACTATTAGTAATAATACTATTATTTAAATCTATTGCCATAGACTGTGCAGTTTGTAAAGATTGATCTATTTTTTCTATATTTGATTCTCTGCTATTAATTACATCTTTATTTGTTAATCTTAATTGCTCATCTGGATTATTAAGATCAGCATCTAATTCACTTTCAGCTAAATTTTTCGCATTAGAAACCTTTTCTATTGTGCTACTAGTATTACTTATCTGATCCAACTGTGTTCCTAGTCTTGTTAAAGATGATATATTATCTTTTTCCTGTTGCTCATTATCTTTTGCCGTATTATTTAATACGCTTGTCGATCCATCATTTTCTTGCGATTTCTGTTTATCTTTATTTAAAGATATTTTATTGTTTTTATTTTCATTTAAGCTTTTCTGCAAATCTTCAATTTGAGAATTAAGTGATTTTATTAAATCATCTTTTGTTTTTGAATCCATATTATCATTTGTTTTTATAGACTTTATTTGATCTTGTAGTTGAAGAATATTTTTTTGTACAGAATTTAAATTTTTCCCCGCATAATCCTTTGATGTTGATTGTGTATATGTTGCTGCCGGTGTATTGTTATCATTACTATTATTTCCAACATTTAAAGCATTCGCACTTTGAAGTTTTTCAAAAATTGTTTTCTGACCAATACTATTTACTGTCCCTAGTTTGCTTATAAGCATTATAAATCACTCCTTTATAATCACATATCTTACCTATAAGTATATACCCATAATATATTTTTTCAATTATTGTATTTATGCAAAAAATTAAAGTATTTTTATGTATTTTAATATAAATCTCTCCAAAACATCATATTTACGAATAATATCTCGTATATATCTATAATTTCAGCTTAATATAATTTTTAGTTTTTATTTTCGTTTAATTTTAATTTTATTAATTCAAGGTATATTGAATAAATTTCGTCTTTATACAAATCTATTAAAAGCTCTACTAAAAAGAGCCCCATAAAACACCAAACAAAAATAAATACTCTAGTATTTCCTTGAATTATATTATAAAATATACTATTTTTTAAATAAAAATAATCTACTAATGTCAATATCAAAATTTCAAAAGATACTATTGCACTATATAAATTATTATAATATCGCTTATTTTCTTCTTTATATAATTTCATTATAAAATCATTTTCTTCTTTAATGGCTATTTTAGCTAATGCTTTATATATTCTCCTTTTTTTGATTCTATTACCTGCTAAATAAAGATTTATTTAAAAAAATTTTACTTATTAATTTTTCCTTCAATAAATTTTTTTGCATGGCTTTCACTTCCAAACCAGTCCATGAAATTGTTGCAGATATTAAAGCCTTGGAAAAAGAAACAGATGGTCTTGGATAGGTTACAATTAACTAGACAACTTTTTTAAGGTCATGTAAAATAACATCAATAATAAAGGGGTTCTTTCCATAGTTAGTTGAAAATGTGCTCATTTCTGATAAAATAAAAGAAAAACAGGAACGAGATTAAAGCATGGATGAATTTATAAAATTACTGGATAAAAACTTAGATTATGTAAGTCATGAAATCGTAGGCGATACCATTTTTATACGTGTTATTTCGAATCGTCAAAAAGTCATCTGCCCTTATTGTGGAAGACTTTCTGTAAAAACTCACTCACATTATGAAAGAAGTTTTCAGGATTTGCCGATGCAAGGAAAGAAAGTCCAAATTATTTTGCAAAATAGAAAGATGTTTTGTGAGAATCCAGAATGCAATTATGCTACATTTGCTGAAAAATTTGACTTTCTTCCGGCGAATGCTAAGAAAACTCAAAGATTAAAAGACGAAATTATCAATATTTCTATAAATGTCAGTTCATTAACTGCGATGAACTTGTTACGAAACAATATTGCTGATGTGGGTAAAAGTACAATTTGCAATCTCTTAAAAAAAAGGGAATCCAGTTATCAATAATGAAAAAATCGTTAGAATTTGTATTGATGATTTCGCTTTTAAAAAACGCGAATCGTATGGAACACTTATGATTAATATCGATAATCATCAAATCGTTGATATACTTGATTCACGTGAACTTGAAAATGTTACTGAATGGCTAGAAAAGTATCCCAATATTCAGGTCGTATCCAGAGATGGATCGCTTACCTATAATAACGCAATTGCCAAAACCCATCCCGAAGCAGTTCAGGTAAGCGATAGATTTCATCTTTTAAAAAATTTAACGGATTATTGTAAAGATTTCTTAATGAAATATTTTAGCTCAAAAATAATTATTGAAACAAATTCAGTAAAGAAGGTCGCTTTTAAAGAAAAAGGGTTGCAGCTACCAAACTGTTTATTAACGCTAGAAGCCAAGATGGAAAAAGCCAATAAATTATTGCAAGATGGTCTTAATAAACATCAAATATGTCAACAATTGAGTCTTGAGTTTCCGTTATTGAATAAATTACGGAAAATGACTGAGTATGAACGGGTAATGTATTTTAAAAATTCGCGCCAAATAAAGCACGAGGAAAAAACCGCCCATAAACGTTTATTAATTGATGAAGTGATAAAATTACATAATATGGGACATTCAATGTGTAAAATTGCAAAGGACTTAGATATATCGAGACATACCGTAGCAAAGTATTTAGAAAACGATGTAGATGCAGCTCGTGGCACTTATGGTACTAAAAGAAAAAGTATTTTAGATCCATATTTAGATAAAATTAATGCATTGCTATATCGAGGATATACCTGCAATAAGATTGAATAAATAATTCGTCAGAAAGGATATAAAGGGTCCAGTACACTTATTCGATATTATCGGTCTAAATTTAAAAAAGCTTTATATGAGAATCAGCAAAACAGTCCTGAAGAAGCTCAAAATACAGAAATCCTTAATCGTAGTTTATTGCTCAAAGTTTTATATAAACCTATATCCAAAATTAAGAATCTGTCATCAAAACAATTAGAGAAAGTTTACGATAAATACCCTATGTTCAAAAAGATTATTAGTCTAGTCAATAGTTTTAAAACAGTATTGAAAAGTAAACATATAGAAAATCTAGATAAATGGATTGAGAATGCAACTGCTCTAGAAAACAGAGAAATTTCTTCATTTATTAATGGTATAACCAGAGATATCAATGCAATAAAAAATGCAATTCAGTATGATTATAATAATGGCTTAGCAGAAGGAAGTGTCAATAAATTGAAAGTTGTTAAACGAATTATGTATGGACGTTGTAGTTTTGAGATGTTGCGCAAGAAAATTCTACGACGTGAGAAATGCATTTTCAACTAACTGTGGAAAGAACCAGTTTACTGTTGACAATCCAAACCGAAATAAATACTATGTGGACATAAGTAGAGCTAAAAATCAATTAAGTATGTATGTTGATTCAAAAGAAAAAATATTACAACAAATTAGTATATATAAAAATAAAATAAGTGTGTATAATTTACAAAAAAATGAAAGTTTAAAAAAACAAAATAAAGTTTTTGTAAACTTTTATAAGGAAAAAATCAGTAGAGAAAAATATTTAATAAAAATAAAATAATAAAAAAGTATAAATTATAAAAATCATGTATAATATAAGTGTTTTTAAAAAGACATATAGGAGAATAATTTTATGAAAATTTTAATATTACATTTAAGTGATTTGCACATACGAGATAAATATACAATATCTACTGAAAAGATTAATAAATTAGGAGAAGCTGTTTCTCAATTTAGAGATAAAATAGATGAATGTATAATTGTTTTATCTGGAGATATAGTTTTTAGTGGAAAATGTTCTCAATACGGAGTTGCAAAATATTTATTAGGTAAATTTATTTCAATTGTTAGTGATAAATTAAATATTGATACATTTATTCAGATATTAGTTGTGCCAGGAAATCATGATATGAATTATGATAATGTAAAAATAAAATCACAAGATATAGAAGATTGGTTTTCAGTAAACTCAAAAGAGTTATTATATAATGATTCATCTAAAGGATTAGATGAATTTTATTTATTTGCTAGTAGAAAGCATTGTTTTACAGATTGTAATATTTTTTTGCATAAAAAAATATTACAATTTGGAACACTGAAAATGCGAGTTAACTTGATTAATTCAGCAATTTTTTCTACTTTAGATAATGATAAAGGGCTGCATTATATTCCTGAAAATAGTATTGAAGAATTGTATTTAACTGAAAATGAGGATAACGATAAATGCAATATAGTATTAACTATTATGCACCATAATTATGAATGGTTTGCAGAATGCATAAAAGGTAAATTGGAAGAAGCATTGTATGCAGGAACATCAATATTATTAGTGGGGCATGAGCATAATCCAAGATGCTTTAATAATAAGTACACAGATGTAAATTCTAATTTGTGTATAATTGATGGTGGCGTATTAGATGATGTCAATAAGAGTAGTTTTAATATTGCGGTTATTGATACAGATATAAATAAGATACAAGTAAAAAAATATGCATGGAAAAGTAAAGAGGTTTTGTATGGGTTTTATAAAGAAGAAAATAATTCAGAATATGTTTTAAGTAGAAAAAAATGTAGAAAAGATTGGATTTATCCAAAACCAGAAACTATTAAGGCGATGCAAGAAGATAAAAAATATAAAATTACAAAAAACATTTTAGATTACTATATTTTTCCTAGATTAGAAAAAGACGACGATACAAAAAAAGATATGGAAATTTGCGATTTAGATAGTTTTATTAAAACATTAGAAAAAGAAAACTATTTATTAATCAAAGGATATTCTGATTCTGGAAAGTCAATCTTTGCACAATATATATTTTTAAATTTTTCTAAAAATGGGAAAATACCTATTATATTCTATGGAGATGATTTTTCTAAACGTAAATTAAATACAATAATAAAAACAACATTTATAGAACAATATGGTGATAATAATTATGAATATGATAGATTTTTGCAGGTAGCAAAAGAAAAAAGGATAGCAGTAATTGATGATTTTGATAAAATTAATTCTGACTTAGTAGAAGACGTAATAGCTAATATTTTTGAAGAATTTGGTAAGGTTATTATTTTATCTCAAGAGCTATATGAAACAGATATAGTAAAGAAGGCACAAGAAAAATATATATTAGATTCGCGATTTAATGTATATACTCTGACAGAATTTTATTCTGATAAGAGATTAGAGTTAATAAAAAAAATAATTTCAGTAAAAATTTCTAAAGAACTAGAAAATAAAGATAACAAAGAAGATATAGCAAAAGATATTGAAAATTTTATTAGTAATCAAATAAGATTATTTAATCGTAATCCAGATTTTATAATTCAGTATGTATTATATTTTATAAAAGAAGCAGGAGAATGCAAAAATAATAATTATGATATATTTAATATGGTTTTTGAACATAATATTATGACAGCAATTCAAAATGAAGATAAATCTATGTCAGTGAATACATACTTTTATGTATTGGATGAACTTGCGTATGTCATACATTTTGAAAAAAAATATCCATTAAAACAAGAAACGTTTAACAGCATAATCGAGCAGTATAATATAGACTATGATCAAAATATTAATTCAAAAACATTTTTTGAAGTTTTAAAAAAATCTAAAATTCTAGAGGAAGGTAATGGATGGAATATAGTCTTTTCAAATAATAATTATTTGGCATTTTTTGTTGCAAGAAAACTTAGTAGGTTATATACATCAGATGTTGAGAAAGCAAAAAAAGCAATTGAAGATGTCATAGAAAACATTTGTTTTGGTATTAATGGAAATATCTTGTTATTTCTATCATATATTAAACAACATACTGGTATATTAGATTATGTTTATAATGCTGCGTTTAAATATATTGATAATTGGGATGAATTTAATTTTGAAGATGATAATTATAACATATCATATATAGAAGATTTTAGAATAAATAAAGAAGTGAAAGCTCCTGATGATGATGAAAGAAAGCAAATAAAAAGAAGTAAAATAAAAGCAGAAAGTCAAATTAGCGTAGTACAAGAAAGTAAAGATGTTGATATTTATAAATATGATGATGAATCGAAAAAAAATAATAGTTACCAATTATCAAAAGCAATGCAATTATTAAGATTAATTGCGGCTACATTACCCAATTTTTCATATATGTTATTAGCTACAAAAAAAGAAAATATTGTTCATATGATTTATAGCTATACTAATAAAATTATATATAGGTGGTTTAATGAAGTTGATAAAAATTTTGATAATTTAATAGAATATATATGGAAATCAATAAAAGAAATAAAAATAGATGAAAATGAAAATATGCCTTCTAAAAATGATTTGAAAATTTTTTTTCAAGATTATACTATTGCTAGTATATTAGCTCTTTATAAAGATATTGCTAGCGTCTCAGTAAATAAGGATACTATTAATTTATTTGATAAATACAAAAATGATAATAATAATACTTATAATATACAAAATTTGATAATGGAAGAACAAGTAGGAAGAATTGAATCATTTTTAAAAAAAGTAGATAATTTGCATCAGCATGAAAAACCATTATTAAAAACTATGGTATTACGTATTATTAGATCATATTTACTATTACATGAAGATTTAGATAAAGAACGGGAACGTTATCTAAAACAAAAATATTTAACTGATGAGGTACGAAAAGATATATTATTGACTAAAGTAAAAAGAATTAATGGATAAGAAATTTAGGTGTTTAGTTTTTAATAGTTTTGTGAATAAAAGGGGACTAAAAAGGGGATTTCTACTTAAATACAACAAAAAGACTTCCGATAACCTTGGAAGCCTTGATATACATATGGAGCTGGCAATAGGAATTGAACCTACGACCTGATCATTACGAATGACCTGCTCTACCAACTGAGCTATGCCAGCAAATAACGTATCTATTATAATTTAAAGATAAGCAGTTGTCAAGAAATTACTAAAAAAGGCAGTCCGTTTGGACTGTCTTTTTGATTACATCGTTTTTAATTTTTCTATTACGTCTTTAGTGATATCCTGACCGCCATAAATAATAACGGAAGCATCAACTATAGTGTCAAGACCCTTTTCTTTGGCTACAGCTTCAACTGCTTTTTTGATTTTTTCTCTTATTGGTTTCAAAAGTTCTTCCTGACGAGTTTCAACCTGAGCGTTGATTTTTTCAAAAAGTTCTTTTTTGCCTTTTTCATCAAGTGATGCAGCCTTTTTATTGAATTCAGTCTGGGCTTTTTGACGTTCGAGATCAATGGCAGCGTTTGTAGTTTGTACGTCAGGATAGGAAGCTAATACTTCTCTGATATTTAATGATCCTAAGCTGGCTGCTGATGCTTGTGCTGGTGAAAAGAATCCCAAAACGCATATAGCAAAAACAGCTGTAAAAACAACGCTGAAAACTTTTTTCATTATATATATCCTCCATTTTTATAAAAAAATAATAATGAAACTATAACTAAGTTTACGTTATTGCAGCGTATTTAGCAAGTTATTTTTTTATAACTTTTTGTAATAATATTAAGGGATTTTGGGAATATATGTGATGAATGACATGCTAAATAAAAGATGTTATAATTACAATATAATTTTTTTAAAGGATGGTAAAATGAAAGCAGTAATATTTGATATGGACGGGGTTATTATTGACAGTGAGATTCTCCATACAAAAACAAAGATTGAAACTCTGGCAGAATATGGGATAGAATGTTCGCGGGAGCAGTGCCTGCCTTATTTTGGCCGTTCGGCTAATGATTTTTTTGGAGATTTTATCAGAAGATCGGGAAAGGATATTTCCCTGGAGAAAATTGTAGCAAGAAAACATGAGTTGTTTTTAAATTGTGCGGCGGAAAGCGATAATGTGCCGGCAATAGATGGTGTGGTGGAGTTAATTACTAAGCTGCATGAAAATGGGGTTCCGCTTGCTTTGGCATCATCTTCAGCACGACGCAATATAGAAACGTTTTTAAAGAAATTGAATATATTTTCTTATTTTAATGTTATTTTAAGTGGAGCGGAGCTGCCGGAAAGTAAACCAAATCCGGCTATATATTTATTGGCAGCTGATAAGCTGGGCATGGCTCCCTGTGATTGTGTCGTTTTTGAGGATGCAGCGGCAGGCGTAATTGCGGCTAAAAAGGCTGGATGTTATTGTATAGCTTATTGTAATCCTGATTATAAGATGTGCCAGCAGGATGTGTCAGCTGCGGATATGAAGATAGATTCTTTCCGCAAAATTTCTGTTGGATATCTGGCAGGGCTGCGGGCGTAAAATAATGTTGTAATAATAAATTTAAAAATGTCTGTGTGGAATTATAACCTGCGGTTTTGGCAGGTTATAATTATCCTGTGGCAGATAAGGTATGGATTAAGGATAGATTTGAGTATTTAATGGTATTGTCTGGGAGAGAGTTTTACATATGAAAAGGTGTTCATTGTGTCCACGACAGTGCAGGGTGAGCCGTAATGATGGCGATTTAGGCTTTTGCGGTGCTGCGATTGAACCGGAAGTGGCACTGGTCAGTGTGCATAAATGGGAAGAACCATGTATTTCGGGAAAAAAAGGAGCGGGTACGGTCTTTTTTTCTCATTGTAATATGCGGTGTGTATTTTGTCAGAATTATGAAATAAGTGCCAATGGATATGGAATAAGGGTAAGCGAAGAACGCCTGGCAGAAATATTTTTGGAACAGCAGCAAAGAAATGTGGAGTGTATAGAGCTTGTCACTCCTATGCATTATGCGGAAACAGTGGTAAAAGCATTGGCTAAGGCACGCAAGAAGGGACTTTGTATCCCGGTAGTATATAATTCAAATGGCTATGAATCAGCAGATACGATTGAGTTGTTTGCTGATTATGTGGATGTTTTTCTGCCGGATTTGAAGTATTTTTCGGATGTGCCGGCGGTAAAGTATTCTAATGCCCCGGATTATTTTAAAACGGCAAGTGCAGCTATTAAAAAAATGTTTTCAATAACAGGGCCTTTTGTCATGGAAGATAAAATGATGAAGAAGGGTGTTTTAGTGCGCCATTTAATTTTACCGTGGCTGTATAAGGATAGTATAAGAATTGTTAAATGGCTGTGGGAAAATTTCGGGGATAATATTTATATAAGTTTAATGAACCAGTATGTACCAATGTACAGGGCGAAGGAATTTTCAAAAATCAATCGGAAAATTACAACGTATGAATATCAAAAGGTTATTGATGCGGCTCTTGAGCTGGGAATAAAAAATTGTTTTGTACAGGAGCGGGGTACTTCTTCTAAAAAGTTTGTTCCTGATTTTAATGGACAGGGAGTAAAAAGGACAGTTTGACGTAAAAGCTGTCTTATGCTAAAATTAGCACAATTTTATCATTAGGAAGTGAAGCTATGCCGATAAAAATACCAAATAATCTGCCAGCTACCCAGATTTTAGAGAGTGAAAATATCTTTGTAATGGATGCTGAACGGGCTTATAAGCAGGACATCAGGCCGCTGCGGATACTCATACTTAATTTAATGCCATTGAAGACGGTCACTGAAACGCAGCTTTTACGATTGCTGGGCAATACTTCACTGCAGGTGGAAGTTGATTTTATATATACAAAGTCTTATATGCCGGCACATACATCAGAAGATTATTTGACGGAATTTTATGGAACGTTTGAAGATGTCAAGGATAATATTTATGATGGTTTTATAATGACAGGAGCACCTGTAGAACAGATGGAATATGAAGATGTGGCGTATTGGGAAGAAGTGTGCCAGATTATGAAGTGGAGTGAAACGCACGCGTTTTCTTCTTTTCATATTTGCTGGGGGGCACAAGCTGGATTATATTATCATTATAATATTCCTAAGTATTCAATAGCACCAAAAATCTTTGGTGTGTACAAACATCACTTGCTGGTTGAGCATGAAAAATTATTTCGTGGCTTTGATGATGAATTTTATGTGCCACATTCACGCCATACTGAGGTAAGGCGCAGCGATATTGAAAAGGTACCGGAGCTTACTATACTGGCAGAGTCAGACAGCCGCTGCGGGGTTTATGCTGTGGCAAATTTAACAAAACGACAGTTTTTTATAACAGGTCATGCTGAATATGATCCTTTGACGCTTAAATGGGAATATGAACGTGATATAAAAGCAGGAATAAAAGTGCAGATTCCCTGTAATTATTATCCTGATGATGATCCTGCGCGGGAGCCGGTTGTTAAATGGCGTAGTGTTGCAAATTTATTGTTTGCTAATTGGCTCAATTATTATGTATATCAGGAAACACCTTATGATTTGTCAAAACTTAATATGGTCCCAGGTCATTGGACTAATGGTATCAGGGAAATCAAAATAAAAGAATCTCATTGAAAAATTCAATGAGATTCTTTTAGAGCCTTATTTTGTATCAGCCCAATTGCTGCCAGTATTTATATCTATTGTCAGGGGGACAGATAGTTTTACTATATTCTGCATGGTTTCATGCAGAATATTTTTTAGTAAGGGGATTTCTTCTTTTATGGTTTCTATTACAAGTTCATCATGTACCTGTAATAGAATACGGCTGTGCAGTTTCTGCTTGTTTATTTTATTCCATGTGGCAATCATTGCCATTTTGATAATGTCAGCTGCAGTTCCCTGAATAGGTGTATTCATAGCCATGCGTTCATTTTGGGTACGGATGTTGTAGTTTTTGCTTTTGATTCCCGGAAGGTAACGGCGCCGCCCGAATAAAGTGGTTGTGTAGCCTTTTTCATGGGCATCTTCGATAATGGTATCAAGATATTTTTTTACACCGGCATATTTGGCAAAATAATTTTCGATATATTCAGCAGCTTCCTGACGCGGAATATGTAATTCCTGAGCTAAGCCATAATCACTTTTACCATATACAAGCCCGAAATTTATGGCTTTGGCGCGGCGGCGCAGGTCAGGTGTTACATCAGTAAGCGGAATATTAAAAATTTCTGAAGCTGTGCGTGAATGGATATCCTGGTTCAGGTTAAACGCTTCAATGAAATTTTTATCGCCGGACATGTGAGCAAGGATTCGTAGTTCTATCTGGGAATAATCAGCTGATAGAAATAGATCAAAGCCTTTTTCTGGTTCGAACAGGCTCCTGATTTTTTTGCCGGCTTCTGTTCTTACGGGGATATTCTGTAGATTGGGGTCAGAGCTGCTGAGACGCCCGGTTGCTGTTACAGTCTGGTTGAAAGTTGTGTGGATACGCTGGGTCGTTTCATCTATAAGGGTGTATAATCCGTCAAGATAAGTGCTTTTTAGTTTGTTCCACATTCGGTAGTCGAGGAGCTTTTCAATTATAGGATGGTAAGGACGCAGTGTTTCCAATACTTCAGCATTGGTGGAATAACCCGTTTTGGTCTTTTTTTGTACAGGTAATTTTAAGTGTTCAAAAAGAACGACGCCAAGTTGCTTGGGGGAATTGACATTAAATTCATTTTCTGCGAGTTTATATATACTGCCAAGCAGATTATCTATTATAGTCCCGATTTCAAGTGACATAGACTGGAGTTTTTTCTTGTTAATGTAAACGCCGTAATGCTCCATTGATGTTAATACCTGTTCTAAAGGCAGCTCAGTCTGCTCATAGAGGGCATACAGTTCTTTTCCTTTTAGTTCATCGACCATAGTGTCAGAGAGTTCTTTTAATGAGCTTGTATACAATGTATATGCTGTCTGGGACTGTAGTAATTTGTCTCCTTCATAGGCAGGAATGTCTTTTCCCAGATATTTTTCAGCTAGTTTATCCAGTGCATAGTCAGTATCTGCGGGGGCAAGCATATAGGCAGCCAGCATAATATCTATGACTTTGCCGGAAGGGTTCAAGCCGCAGTGAAGACTTTTTTTCAAATCATAGGTTATTTTAGTAATGTCTTTATGGGAAAAGAGAGATTGTACTGAGTCGGTTAGCAATTCTTCCTGTGGTACAAATATGTTGGTTAACTTGTTTTTGTACTGGCATAAGATCATTATGCCATAGCATTTTATATGGGGAACCCGGCCGGAGAATACCGGCAGATAAATTATGTAACCATCTTTTTTTATTTGCGTGGTTAATGATTTTAATATGGTTTTATCAGCGGGAATATATTCGGCGGCATTATGGTCATAGTGGGATTGGTTTTCGAGATTAATAATGGAAAGTTTGTTTAAGGAAGTCCAGATGCTTTTTAGTTCATAATCATCACAGAATGTTTTTAAAGCAGGGATATCAGGCTTCATAGTATATTCTTCAAGCTCAAACGCTAATGGCATATCGCAGTTAATAGTTGCAAGCTGGTATGATAAATAGGCATTTTCTTTATCAGAAATAAGTTTTTCCTTTAATTTTTTGCCGGAAATATCAGTTATATTTTGGTAGATACCATCAAGCGTATCATATTTTATTAGTAATTTTAAGGCTGTTTTTTCACCTATGCCGTATACACCGGGAATGTTGTCAGACTTATCGCCCATTAACGCTTTTAAGTCGATCAATTTTTGGGGTACTATGCCGTATTTTTCTTTAAAGGCTGTTTCATTAAAAATTTCTGTTTCACTTATTCCTTTTTTGGTCATAAGTATTTTTAGATTAGGCTGGATGAGCTGCAGGGCATCGCGGTCACCGGTAACAACTATTGTTTCCAAACCGCGTTTGGCTGCTTTAGTTGCTAAGGTGCCGATTATGTCATCAGCTTCATAATTGTCAACTTCAATAAATTTTATGCCAAGTGCCTTAGTATAGTCGTGCAGCAAGGGAATCTGGTCAGATAATTCAGAAGGGGTTTTTTCTCGTGTTCCCTTGTAATCTTTGAAGATATCAGTTCTAAAAGTATGTCTGCTTTTGTCAAAAGCTACGACGATGTATTCGGGTTTTAGTTCGTCAAGTAATTTTACAGTCATTTTAGAAAAACCTAAAATAGCATTGGTATATTTTCCTGCGTTTGTATTGAGCAGGGGAATGGCAAAAAATGCCCGGTACATTAAGCTGCTGCCGTCAATTATGATAAAACGATTTTTTATATTTTTCATAAAATGCTCCTATATGAATGATTGTTTTTGCCAATTGGAAATAATTGGCTGTAAGATAGCTGCTATATGCTGTCATAAAGCAGGCAGCCCTGCTGCTGCAAAGGCTGCGGGAGAACTGCCTTTCATAACACGCAGTACTAGCAGATTTGGCTGCTGCCAGTCACGCTGGAGATTGAATAATTTTTCTATGTTAAGGACATTTATGTACAAATGGCTGCCTTTTATGATGCCGGGAACCTGTCCGTAGGTAGTGCTTACAAGGCCTGCCTTGGCATCCCAGTGGAAAGAAAGATTGATGAATTTGCTTAAGGCTCTAACAGGAATATAAATAATATTATCGGCTTTTACTGCTTCTAATGGGAGAGTAATATTTTCCAGCTTTACTTTTATCGGAAAAGCGACATAGTTAGGTAGTCCATTAGCCATATTTATCTGTTCAGCAATGGAATTTTCGTCGGCGAAGTCTGTGACATGAAATTTTTGTAAGCTGTTATCAACATCTTGTACGGTCAGTGGCTGTCTGTCATAACCATCAGGATAAATATAATAAGCTATATTGCCATTTGCTGCTTTTTCCACTATAAGACGATTATATATTATTTTTACGGGGGTGCCTATAGAAACCTTTCTGTAAATCATTTCTATGTATTTTTCATTAACGCGGATACAGCCGTTTGAAGCATATTTTCCTATGGAGTCCGGACGGTTGGTACCATGAATACCATAATTGCCGCCAATACCGATCCAGCGGTATCCAATAGGGTTTTCTGGCCCGGAAGGAATCTGAATATCGGTGTCATCAGGATCTATCCATGTGGGATTTTTTTCTTTGTAAATTATTTTGAAATCTCCTACAGGGGTGGGCGTATCCGGTTTACCAACGGCAACAGGATAAGCGGCAGTACAGGTATTATTATCGTAAATCCTTATCCAATGTGCGGGAATATTTACCAGTAGGTGAATAGAAGGCTTAGCCGGAGCTGGTTCAGGCAGCTTTTTTTCCGCGTTGGTGTAGGAATAATTGGTAAAAAACATTATAACAGTAGAAAAAATAATCAGTACATAACGCATCATAACATCTACTCTTTTCTTTTATTTGTTATAGACTTAATATAAAATATACCATATTTATCTTTTTATTCCAATTCCCTGCCGCTTGATGAGGGAAAGTTTATTTTCTGTTGAATTATTATTTATTGGGGATGATAGGACAGGCTGAATACAGGTTTAGCAATATATTAAAGTAGACAAGGACAGTTAAAAATATTATAATAAATGCAAGTTTTATGGTATAATATCCAATTAGAATACTTATATTACAGAGGTTTTACAATGCCGTAATTTAGGAGGCTGCTTGATGAAAAAAAGAGTAGATCCGGAGTTGTTTGATTTTCCGGTCGATAAAATTAAAAAGGGATTTTATAGTGATATTTATTTTTTGCGTACCCAGGAGATATTGGAACAGTCCAATATAAAGCCGCATGTTACAGTGCAGGTATTTCAACGTGATTATGCGATGCTTTGCGGAATAGACGAAGTTATTGCCTTGATAAGAAAATGTTCGCGCAATCCGCAGGGGTTAAAAATAAAGGCACTGCATGATGGGGATAAAATAGCTCCATGGGAAACGGTAATGACTATAGAAGGAAATCTGGCTGATTTTATTCATTTGGAGACAGTATATTTGGGAATTTTAGCAAGACGTACTAAAATAGCGACAAACTGTAGTCGGGCAGTAGAAGCAGCCAATGGTAAACCGGTATTATTTTTCCCATCACGTTTTGATGAATATACGGTGCAGGAAGGCGACGGATATGCTGCTAAAGTCGGTGGAATGAGTAATGTGTCTACGCCGGCGAATGCAATGTGCTGGGGCATAGAAGCTGCCGGAACTATTCCGCATGCGTTAATTGCAGCAATGGGCGGTGATTCACTAGCAGCAACGAGGGCTTTTGATAAATATATGGACCCTAAAATAAGCCGGATTGCATTAGTCGATTTTAATAATGATTGTGTTAATACTAGTCTGGCTATTGCCCGTGAACTTGGAGACCGGCTGGAAGGAGTACGTCTTGATACATCGGATAAGATGGTCGATGTTTCTCTTATCGGACAGATGGGGCATTTTAAGCCGACCGGGGTAAATGAGCAATTGGTAAGAAATGTCAGGACTGCGCTCGATAAAGAGGGTTTTAATCATGTGAAAATAATTGTATCAGGCGGGTTCAATCCTGAACGTATTCATTTGTTTGAAGAAAATAAAGTTCCGGTTGATGTTTATGCAGTCGGCAGCAATATTTTTGCTACTAATGTAGATTTTACTTCTGATGTTGTACTGCTTGATGGAAAACCATGTGCAAAAACAGGACGTCATTATATACCTAATGACCGACTTGAGGATGTAGAAATGTAGGCGTTAATTATGGTTGGGTTTGGAGATTTTATTATTCTTTGTCTTATTTGTGCGATGATAGCGTATACTTTTTGGGATGATCTTTTTACACAGCAATAGAATATGTAATGGTAAAGTGTTTGTTGACAAGATAGAAGTTGGTTGTTATAATAAACTCATATTAAAAAAGTGCAGATATAGTACAGGCCTGACGGATAATGTGGAATTGACCACATGGACTGTATTATAGTGATAAGCCGACCGTCTGGGCAGAGATATTGAGCCTGGACGGTCTTTTTGTTTTCCGGCAGACTTTTATCTCTTGAGTTTATTTTCTTATTTTAAAGGAGAGTGCAAAGTGAGAAATCGTTGGCTTATTGCCCTATCAGCAATTGGAATCCATATTTGTATTGGCAGTGTGTATGCGTGGAGTGTATTGACCAGACCGATCATGCAGCAAATGGGTTTTTCTCTTAAACAGACTACATGGACATTTTCTCTGGCAATTTTATTTTTAGGGTTGTCAGCGGGGTTTTTAGGTAGTTTTGTCGAAAAACTTGGACCGAAAAAAAGCGGTTTGGTTTCAATGGTATTTTTTGTACTGGGAATGTTTGGAACAGCACTGGCGCTGAAAATGCACAGCTTGTGGGCATTATATATGTTTTATGGTGTCATTGGCGGTGTAGGATTAGGAGTAGGATATATAACACCTGTTTCTACTTTGGTAAAATATTTTCCTGATAAACGTGGATTTGCCACGGGACTTGCTATTATGGGGTTTGGGTTTGCCAGTCTTATTGCTGGTCCACTTATGCAGTATTTGACGACATCATATGGACTTGTTGGCAATTTTTTGATTTTGGGCTGTGCATATATGGTTGTGATGACCGCATCAGCATTATATCTGAAACCACCCGTCAGCATTTCGGTGTCAGATGATAAGAATATTACGAGAATGAATAGGGGAATGACAGCACATGATGCTTTTAAGACATGGCAGTTTGCTGCATTGTGGTGGATATTTTTTGTAAATATAACTTGTGGTATAGGATTACTGGCAGTGGCGTCACCAATGGCACAGGATGTGGTCAAAATGACGCCGGCAGCGGCAGCTTCAATGGTTGGGATAATTGGGCTTTTAAATGGGTTTGGCCGGATTTTTTGGTCGACTATTTCTGATTATATAGGGCGTGGTTATACGTATGCTTTATTTTTCCTGATTGAAATAGGAGCTTTTTGGCAGCTGGCACAGGTAGACAGTGCAGCTGTTTTCCAGGGACTGATATTTCTGATAATAAGTTGTTATGGCGGGGGATTTTCCTGTATGCCGGCATATTTGAGTGATATATTTGGGACAAGGCAGCTTAGTGCTATTCATGGCAGGATATTGACGGCCTGGGGAATAGCTGGAGTTGTAGGGCCGGTGCTTGTTTCCTGGCTGCGTGAAACAACAAATAGTTATACACTGACATTATATTTCTTTTCGGGTTGTTTTGTTGTGAATTTTATTATCGCGCTGGTGTTGAAGCATCGAGGGAAAATAGCAGCAAAAACAGCGTCAATAAAAACAATATAATATATCGGCAGCATAATATAAAAATAAGTACTGTACCAGAAATAAATGGTATAGTACTTATTTTTTGTTTTGTTCACAGAAGTATTAAAAGAAAAAGTCACACCAGTAAATTTTTATTTCTGCCGGCAATGATTAGTAACCAAGACGTTTTTTTATTATATAGCCGATCGTGAGTATTAAAAGCCATACGGGAAGGATAATTACAGCTAAATGCATGCTGGGGATCTGCGTCATCATCACGATTATAAAAATGAAAAAGGCAATGCATAAATAATTATCATAAGGGTAGAAAAATGTTTTAAAAGAAGTTTTTTTATGCAGTAGGTTTTTTTTACGGCGAAAGTTTAAATGGACGATTACTATAGTAAACCAGCTTATGACAATGGCAATTATTACTACTGCCATCAGATAGATAAATACTTTTTGTGGAAATAGATATGTAAGGATTACGGCAATCAGGGTTATGAAAGAGGAAACTAATGTGGGGAGGGCGGGAACGCCTGAACGAGTGAGATTGCCAAAAATTTTAGGGGCATTATGCTGCTGGGAAAGGCTGTACAACATGCGTGAAGTACTGTACATAGCACTGTTGTATACAGAAACAGCAGCAGTCAGCACTACGATATTGAGCAAATTAGCTGCTGCCGGAATTCCCATTTTAGAAAAGATTTCTACGAAAGGGCTGCCAGAAAGACCGACCTGGTCCCAGGGATATATTACCATGAGAATAAACCATGCTCCAATGTAGAAAAGTAATATACGCCAGATTACGTCATTGATAGCTTTAGGAATTGTAACAGATGGATTTTCGGCTTCGCCAGCTGTTATTCCCACTAATTCGATACCACCGAACGAAAACATGACTATTACCAGCGAGACAGACAATCCCCATAATCCATGTGGCATATAACCACCGTGGGCCCATAAGTTACTGAAGTTTTGGGGAAAAGGGCCAAGCTGGGTGGCAATAATGATACCGCCGAATACCATCATAGCGATTATAGCTGTTATTTTTATAATTGTCATGCCAAATTCAACTTCACCATAGGAACGTACGTTAGTAAGATTTACGATTGTTATAACAATTATACAGATAAGTGCTGAGATCCATTGGGGAAAATGAGGAAACCAGAAGTTAACATATATACCAACTGCGGCAAGTTCGGACATACTGACTAGAATATAACAGAACCAATAATTCCAGCCCGAGATGAATCCCCAGAATTCACCACAATATTTATTGGCAAAATAGCTGAAAGAACCAGCAATCGGTTCATCGACTACCATTTCTCCTAACATACGCATTACACAGAAAATTATGATACCGCCTAAAACATAAGCTAGTGATAATGAAGGACCGGCAGCCTGTAGTGCAGGGGCTGAGCCGTAGAAGAGACCTGTACCGATAGAACCGCCAAGGGCAATCATCTGCAAATGACGATTTTTTAAGCCGCGTGTCATGTGTGAGTCATTTTTATTCATTTTGTGTCTCCTTCTTTATACGCAATAGTAAAAACCCGCATTTATTTTTGAAGTTTATATTTTCCAATGCTTAATATGCATTTTTATACTTTTGTTTTGCAAAAGTAATTGTTTAAAATGATTAAGTCAGGGAATAATAAAATTAAAAATTCAGATAGAGAATTTATTCCATCAGATTTTTAAAACTTTTATGATAAATGCGGGTTTGCTATTAATAAGGTTACTAGGAATTTTTATTCTTCACCGATAAGGCGTACTTCAGGATAAAGCTTTACACCATGTTTTTCATAAACTCTTTTTTGTATTTCAACAATAAGAGCCAGAACATCTTTGGCTGTGGCGTTTCCGGTATTGACAACAAAACCGGCATGCTTAGTTGATACTTGGGCACCGCCTACATGCAGACCCTTTAACCCTGTTTGATCGATGAGAGTACCGGCATAATATCCAGGCGGTCTTTTGAAAGTAGAACCGGCGCTAGGAAATTCCAAGGGTTGTTTGGTTTTCCTTTTTTTTATCAATTCACTCATTAAGGCATTTATTTCTGCAAAAAGTCCTTTCTTTAAGGCAAACTCTATTTCACAGATAATATTATTATTTATTTGAAAAATGCTTTTTCGATAATCAAACTGTAGTTTATCAGCAGGATATTTTACAATTTTTCCATCTGGTGTCACAGCAGTTACTGATTTTACTACATTTTTTATTTCACCACCATAAGCACCAGCATTCATGTAAACAGCACCACCGATACTGCCGGGAATGCCAACAGCAAATTCCAGTCCTGTTAATGAGTTTGCTGCGGCAAACCGAGCAATATTGTTCAATAAGGTACCACAGCCAGTTGTGATAATTCCGGCATTTTCATGGATATAGGACATGCTTTTGCCGAATTTGATTACAATGCCACGAATCCCCTTATCAAGAACTAATATATTAGATCCGTTGCCGATTATTGTGCAGGGAACATGGTAGGATTTTATTATAGTGATTATTTTTTTTATTTCTTTCGTTGAATCGGGAAATAAAAGGCAGTCGGCAGGTCCGCCAATTTTAAAAGTAGTTTGTTCTGACATGGGAGCATCAATTAATAATCTGTCAGCGGGCAGGATATTTTTTAA
Source organism: Pectinatus sottacetonis (assembly GCF_015732155.1). Lineage (NCBI taxonomy): Bacteria > Bacillati > Bacillota > Negativicutes > Selenomonadales > Selenomonadaceae > Pectinatus > Pectinatus sottacetonis. Next base: position 827,980 of record NZ_WIQK01000001.1, on the reverse strand, counting down.
TTTTCTTATACAATTATCAAGATTCGACAATTAACTCATTCCTTACATTTACAGGTCATACATTACTGAGGTAGGTACTATTTTTTTTTAGGCCGATAAATGACTGTTGTCTTAGTGCTTCATAAACAACGATAGATACTGAATTAGATAAATTAAGTGAACGGGCCTCACTTATCATGGGAATACGGACACAATCGGATAAGTTTTCCTTTAATATAGATTCAGGAATACCAGCATCCTCTCTGCCAAAAACAAGCATGTCGTCATTACCATATTCAACATCGGTGTAAGTATTAGGCGCCTTAGTAGAAAGGTAATGATATGCAGTGTGAGGATACTTATCAAGAACATCAGCAAAATTTTTATGATAATGTATTTTTAATAAATGCCAGTAATCAAGACCAGCTCTTTTTAGATGCTTATCATCAGTGGAAAATCCCAATGGTTCTACTAAATGCAGTTCACAGCCTGTGGCTGCGCACAGCCGGGCAATATTGCCTGTATTGGGTGGTATTTGTGGTTCTATAAGTACAATGTGCAATATTATTACCTGCCTTATAATAATACTTTATGGGAGAGATTAATGCGTCCCTGTTTATCTATTTCAGTGACTTTAACTTCGAGTTCATCGCCGATATTTACAACATCTTCGACTTTGGCAACGCGGCTTTTATCAAGTTGTGAAATATGGCATAGACCTTCTTTGCCGGGTAATATTTCGACAAATGCACCAAAGTTCATAATGCGGGTTACTTTTCCTTTGTAAACAGTACCAACTTCTACATCACGGGTAAGATCTTTGATTATAGCAACCGCTTTTTCGGCACTTTCTTGGCCGACAGCGGTGATGCGTACGGTGCCGTCATCTTCAATGTCGATCTGGACGCCTGTTTCATCAATGATTTTTTTTATTATTTTGCCGCCAGGTCCGATTACATCGCGGATTTTGTTAACCGGAATGTTTATTGTAGTGACTGATGGAGCGTATGGGGATAATTTTTCAGCCGGTTTATCTATTACTTCAAGCATTTTACTTAGGATATGGGCACGACCACGTTTGGCTTGTTCGAGGGCGGAAGCTAAAATTTCTCTGGTGATGCCGGTTAGTTTTATATCCATTTGGATAGCAGTTATACCGTCTTTGGTCCCGGTAACTTTAAAATCCATATCGCCCAGTGCATCTTCCATTCCCTGAATATCAGTCAGGATGGTATAAGCATCGCCATCTTTTACTAGTCCCATAGCAACTCCGGAAACAGGTTTCTTTATAGGAACACCGGCATTCATAAGGGAAAGTGTACTGCCGCATACACTGGCCATGGAACTTGAACCGTTTGATTCTAATATTTCAGATACGAGACGGATGGTATAGGGGAAATCATTTTCTGATGGAATGACAGGGACAAGAGCGCGTTCAGCCAAGGCACCATGTCCTATTTCTCTGCGGCCGGGGCTTCTCATGGGACGGGCTTCGCCAACACTATAGCCGGGAAAATTATAATGATGAATATACCGCTTATAAGTCTGTGTGCCAAGACCGTCGAGGATCTGTTCATCACCCAGTGGACCTAATGTAGTAACAGTAAGCGCTTGGGTTTGTCCGCGGGTGAACAGGGCAGAGCCGTGTGCACGCGGCAGTAATCCTACTTCACAGCTTACAGGACGTACTTCATCAACTTCACGTCCATCTGGACGAATTTTTTCATGTGTTATCATCTGGCGGACAATTTCTTTTACTAATTTGTGCAAAATACTATTTAGTTCCATTACTGAATCAGGATATTTTTCAAGAAAGTATTCGAGAGTTTCAGTTTTTACTTTGGCTATATGTTCATCCCGGCGGAGTTTGTCACTGTCGCGTACAGCTGTGTTGAGTTTATCATAAGCATATTCACGGACTTCATTTACTAACTCTTCGTCAGGTTGGAATAATTTTACTTCACGTTTTTCCTTGCCGCATTCAGCAACTATTTTTTGTTGGAACTCAACGATTTTTTTTATTTCCTGATGTCCGAACATGATAGCGTCCAGAATAATATCTTCTGGTAATTCGTTGGCACCGGCTTCAACCATCATTACGGCATCATGGGAGCCGGCTATAGTCAGGTTTAAGTCAGATGATTCTTTTTGTTCAGTTGTAGGATTTACAATGAATTCACTATCAATACGGCCGATAGTTACACCGGCGATAGGTCCTTTAAAGGGAATGTCAGAAATGCTGAGTGCTGCAGATGCACCGATCATTCCGGCAATTTCAGGTGGATTATCATGGTCTACCGATAATACGGTTGCTACTATCTGGACATCATTTCTAAATCCTTCTGGAAAGAGTGGTCGTATAGGTCTATCGATAAGACGGCTGAATAGAATACCTGATTCAGCGGGACGTCCTTCACGTTTTATAAAACCGCCAGGTATTTTACCGACAGCGTACATTTTTTCTTCATAATCTACAGTTAGTGGGAAAAAATCAACACCCTCACGCGGTTCAGCTGAAGCTGTAGCTGTGACCAAAACAACAGTATCACCATAGCGTACAAGAGCAGCACCATTGGCTTGTTTAGCCATTTTTCCAGTCTCAATGACAAATTTACGTCCACCGAGAGTCGTTTCAAAACTGTGCATAAGTTGCCTCCTAAAATTTTTGCAGCAAATGTGCACAGTAAACAGTGAAATACCTGTTTAATAAAAATATCAAACAAACATTTCACCATCCACTGAACACGCTGCGGTTAATTATTGTAAAATTAAAATACAAAAAGCGAGACGTGCCCATTATACAATAGACAACAGCCCCGCCTTTTCGATAATTGCTAATGTCGGCTCGTATAATTAAAACCTATTTTGCAAAACGAAAGAAAAACTAAGTTTTAATGAATTATCTTTTATTAGCTTTACCAATATTTAATTTCTTCAAGATAGCACGATAACGTTCAATATCTTTATCGTGTAGATAAGCTAAAAGTCTGCGGCGATGCCCAACCATTTTTAATAAGCCGCGGCGGGAATGAAAGTCTTTTTTGTTTGCCTTTAAATGTTCAGTAAGATAAATAATACGCGATGTTAAAAGCGCAATCTGAACTTCTGGTGATCCAGTGTCACCTTCATGAGTGGCGTTGTCTTGAATAACTTGCAATTTTTGTTCTTGTGTAAGCATAAGAATCCTCCTAAATTTGTTTTACCTATTGACCAGGCAGCCGTTGGAGTTTCGGAAACCGCGTCAAAGGATATAAAATATTTCTTAAAAAATATATCACAAAATAAAGCAACTGTAAATAAAAATATCTTAAATATCCCATTTTATTGATGCAGGAAGAGGAGTTGCTTTATCTATTTCTTGTAGTATCCACGAGGCATTATCATGGGTGGCACTCATGGCTTTCTCTAAAGCTTTTTTATTTTGTTCAGGGACAGCCATATAGGAAAGAGCCTTTTTCATCATTTCTATGGCATCGGCTGTATGGAAGTTGGCAGCGGCAAGCTGAGCTAAAAAACGATATCCATAGTAAAGATAACTTATGTTTTTTATCGGCAGATGACTATAGGCTGTTATTTTATCTTCTACTTCGTCTACGGCTAGGTCAGTTTTATGCTGACGGATGAGAATGTTCCACCTATCAGCCCATATTTCACCGCGTAATATATATTTATATAGGAAGTCATATTCTTCCACTAGTTCTATAGACAGATTTATATAGTGGAGTGCATCATCCAGTAGTTTGTCATCCCTTAATATCAGACTTAAGTGCTGCAAGGCATAAATCTTTTCTTCAATATCTTCTGAAGAGTTTGGATTTACTTCAGCTTCAACTACTGAACGGAATAGTTCAATTGACTCCTGTTTTTTATTAAATTGGGGCATTATAAGAAAATGTGCCAGTCGAGCCCTTACATGCCAATCATCAAAACCTTTTGCAAATAAAGAAAGGGGCGGTTTTATCTGCGAATCGATAACAAGGTGAGTTAGTGCGTGAAAATCCCTGTTGTTCATAAAAATCTCCTTTGATTTGTATTTAAGATGCTATAATATATAAAATATTATAGCATATACACACTGATTATACTGAATTGACATAAAAGAAATGCTCAGAATATGATTATTTTATAAAAAATATTAAAAGCATTTATAATATGTATGTTGGTAATTGCAAAATAAATGTATACGTTGTAAAATAAAATAGTTAATTTATATTTCAATGAGGTTGTTAATAATGCTGGCAGTATTTTTGGGGATATCTGCAGTTATAATTTTTATAAGTGTTTTTTTTATACATAAAGTTGTTGCTTTTTTTAAGCTTGAGTTAGAAATTAAAGCTATTTTTTTGGCAGCACTATTATCTTTCGGGATGTGTATTATCATCTGGCCGCTGGAAAGATATTTTATAATTCCTTATAATGTGATTATTGCCGGGATAGTGTCCACTGGGGCAATAATCGCTACAATTTATAATAAAAAGCTTTTATTACATAAGATGAGGAAGCATGAATTATGCAAAACTGCTGATAATGAGGCAGCTACCGCTTGTGAGAGCCTGTCGACAGAGCAGGATAATCCAGAAAAAATGTTTATAGATGATGTGAATTATAAAGAAAAAAGGGAAATTGCTGTTTGTCTGCCTGCACTTGTTAGTGATGTGTCAATATTACATGAATGCAGCAGGTCTCTGGAAGAAAGAAATGTCAAGATAAAAAATAGTGGAGATAAACTTGAGCAGCTGCGTATAGAGAAAAGAAAGGCTGACTGTGAAACTATTAAGCGGCTTGTAGCCAGAAAGAATAAAGAGTTTGTTCCTGTCCTACCGGTAAAACCCCCAAAAAGATTAACTGAAAGCCAGCAGAAAAAAATATTATCTCATTACAATACAGCGGCAAAACACAAAAAATATAATTTACCTGTACCAATAAGACAAGCTCGTGTTAACAACTCAAATTTAAAGTTATCACATGAGAAAAAAGAACAGCTGACTGTATTTATAGATAAACTGGTTTCAATTGATGATATAATTGGATTTATTTATGATAAAAATAAGGAAAATGATTTTTCTGGAGCTTTATATTCGTTAGAAAAAGCACTGGAAAGATATTATAAAAGTGAATATGCACCGTTTATTTGTATTGAAATGAATAATATTTATAAAAAATTTGGAGCATATGATGAGGCTGTGAATATGCTGAAAAAGGCATATTATCTACCAGTGGTAAAAAATAATGTCCAGTTGCAGCAAAATTTCAAAGCTCAGATTCATTATTTACGACGATTACAATGTATTCTTGCTGAGCATAATATGGCAACAATACCATTTGATAATATACCGGAAAGTTTTTTGCAACAGGCACAATAGAGATGCTCTAATAATTAGTGAATAGACACCTCATACACAAGAGTTAATTATGAATAAGGTGGGAGAATTACAGCGCAAGTAAATATATATGAAAACTATGGAGTCGGGCTGTAAAGATGACGAAGATTTTATGGTTTGATTATCTATGAGGCAGAAGCTTTGCAGTTTTATTCGTAGGAGATTTAGGTGAATTTATAAATATAATAATACAGGAGGATTTATTTGTATGAAAAAGAGTGAAGAATTTTTAGGGTTGCCTATTATCAGTATTACTGAAGGACGAGAATTAGGCGTAAGTAAGTCATTATTGATTGATGCAGAAAACGGCAGGGTGGCAGCTATAATTATAGAAGACGAAGATTGGTACCGTGGAGTCAAAATCCTGCAGTATGAATCAGTTGTGGCAATTGGACATGATGCGATAACTATTACCAGCAGCGAGGACATTTTGACATTGGATGATGCAGCTGATTATGAACCATTCCTTGATCAGAATATCCGTATTGTGGGTACTAAGGCTATAACTAAAGGCGGGACTATTAAAGGTGTTGTATCTGATATTTTTATTGAAGATGACGGCAGTATTGCAAAAGTAATTGTAGATACAAAGGATGGTAGTGACAAGAAAGAAATTACTGCTGATGAAATTTCTATTTTTGGTAAAGAAGTTACTATTATCGAAAGTGAAGTGCCTGATAAAAGTAAGTCATTACCGCAAAAAAATGCGTCAGCTGATGATAAAACACCAGCAGAAACAATGGATAAAGAAGAAAAATCAGTGTCAAAAACTGTTAAACCTGAGAAAAAATTTCCGATAAAAAATGAAGAAGAAAAAAAGGTAGAAGAAAAGAAAACAGAAGAAAAACAGGAACCTGTTAAGCATAAATCCGATGCAATAAAACCAAATCAGTCTATTGCCGGAGAAGAAAAAAATGAAGCTTCGGTTACTGCTAGTTCAGCAGAAGATCGCCATCGCCGGTTCCTTTTAGGTAAAAAGTCTACTCGCCGAATAACAACAGATAACGGAATTGTTATCGTTGATGAAGGGGCAGAGATAACAGAAGAAGTTTTACAGAAAGCTAAATTAGCGAATAAATTTATTGAACTGTCAATGAATGTGAAATAAATTCTAAATGATGATTATAAAAGCTCCTGCGAAAACAGGAGCTTTTATAATCTATAAAATTACTAAGCTTTGACTTTAGCTGAAAATAAATTTATTTTCAGCGGGGGGAATTTTTTGAAGAAAATTTACAGGAACTTATTAAAAATCATAACAATTCTTATATTAATACTTGTAGTTGTAGGGAGTTCGTCTGTATTAGCTATTAAAAATGCACCGGGAATAGCTAATGGTGTTCATTCGGGAAAGATAGATTTGTCGGGACTGGATAAAAAAACAGCTAAGGAACGGCTGGACAAATTTTTTCAGGAACATATTGCTGGAGGAGTTATTATTCTTCGATATAAAAATACAGTAAGAAAAATAATGGCAGCAGATATAGATTTGTCATATGATAGCAGGAAAACAGCTGATGAAGCGGCTATGATTGGGACGAGCGGTAACTTTTTTAAGGATGCCATTGATAAGTTTATTTGCAGTTATTATGGGAAAAATGTTCCGTTGGTGATAAAATACAATAAAAATAAGTTAAATGCTATATTAAAGCAGATTGACAATAAGTTATATGTTGCACCTACTGATGCATATTGCTATGTGGAAAATAATACAATAAAAATAAAGGCCGAAAAAATAGGGAGAAAAGTAGCTGATAAAAAATTGACAGCAGCTGTAACGGCAAAGTTAAAGGAAGAAAATTATCCGCAGATAATTGATATACCGGTTGAAGATATTCCTCCTAAAATATCGCAGAAAAAACTTCAGCAGATGAATACTATTCTGGCATCATATACTACAAGTTTTAGTGCTTATGCAACTAACCGAAATAAAAATATTTTAGTAGCGGCACGCAATCTTTCGGGAACATTGGTTGAGCCAGAAACAGTTTTTTCCTTTAATAATACAGTAGGTCCCAGGCTGATAGCCGAGGGGTATAAAGAAGCACCGGTAATAATAAATGGGAAAGTTGTTCCGGGAATTGGCGGTGGAGTCTGTCAGGTCAGTTCGACACTTTATGATGCAATTTTATTAGCGGGATTGACTTCGGTATCAAGGACAGCACATTATTTTCCAGCGGAATATGTACCTATAGCCTTAGACGCAACAGTAGCTTATGGTGTTATTGATTTCAAATTCAGGAATAATCTGCATGATGCGATATATATATACTCGCATGTTAATAAGTCTTCCATTACTATATTTATTCTGGGCAGCAGCCGTGATGTAAATAAATATCATATAATTTTGAGAAGTTTTCGTAATGGCAATGGTTCTGCCTCAGCCTATCGCTTATATTTAGAAAATGGAACAGTTAAAAAAAGAGAATTTTTACATACAGACAGTTATTGAAGTTTCGTGAAATAGGTGTTTTTATGTTTATATATTTTGGAGGGGTATACTTTATGAGAACGGGGCGAAGCTGGAAAGTCGTCTTGGCCGTTTTGACATGCAGTGTGGTGTTAATGTCAGCTAGTTATACAATGCTTATTCCTTTTCTGCCGCTTTATCTTATGCAGGAATTAGGGGTAAGTAAAGCTGATGTGAATATGTGGAATGGAGCAATTTTTTCTATTGCATTTCTCATAGGTGCGATTATGGCACCTATTTGGGGGAAAATTGCGGATAGAAAAGGACGAAAAATGATGGCTGTACGTGCCAGTACAGGTCTTGCTGTTACTTATTTTCTGGGAGGGATAGTTACTTCACCAGAACAATTATTCATGGTTAGGGTACTACAGGGATTTGCTGCTGGATTATGGGCAGCTGAGTTGGCCATTGTTTCAGCTACAGTACCAGCAGAAAAGCTAGGTTTCAGTCTGGGCGTTATGCAGGCAGCGCTTACCAGCGGAGGTGTTATAGGGCCATTGCTAGGAGGAATTCTGGCAGAGGTATTTGGGATGAGAGCGTCTTTTATGATTGCAGGGGTGGCATTGTTTACTATATCTTTGATAATAATATTTTTTGTTCCTGAACCACCGCGGGAGCCAGGTGATATTCCGAATAGACGCCAGACACGACAAATGGATTTATTAAAGGAACCAGTTATCCGACAAATGCTTATTTTGGCCGTATTAGTACAAATGGTTATTTTAATCTTGCAGCCGATAATAACTCTTTATGTGGCACAGCTTCGTGGCAGCATGGATAATATAATATTAATTGCTGGAGCTGTTTTTTCTTTGGGGGGTATTGCTGCGTCTATTGCCGCGCCGGTTTGGGGTAGAATGGGGCAAAAAAAATCTTTTGGCAAGACAATGTACTTGGCTATGGGAGGAGCGGGTATCTGTATGCTGATACAGTCTATTCCCAACAGTCTGGTATTATTTGCAATTATGCAGTTTGCCAATGGCCTGTTTTTTGCGGGGATTAATCCTTCTATAAGTGCCGTTCTGGCTAATAATACAAAGAGTTCTGTGCGAGGGAGTATTTTTGGCATGTTTTTTTCGGCGCAGCAGCTTGGTTCAATGGCCGGGCCTCTCCTGGGAGGAACAGTTGGAACATATTGGGGGCTAAAAGACGTTTTTATCGTTGCAGGGATAATTATGATTATAACAAGTGCTTTTGTCCGCTTTACACGGCGTGAGGCTTATTAAAGCTGCTGCAGAAAATGTAGGAAAAGGCATTGATTGATAAAATTACTAAAAAATGATAAAATATATTAAGATAGCTATTTAATTTTAGAAGGATGATGTTATGAATTTCGATGAGAATAAAAATGACTCAAATGATCCAATTGATTTATTAGATATTAAAATAAATCATGAAGAAATGACCAATGAAGTAACGGCAGTAAAAAATAAATATGATGCTAAACAGATTCAGGTATTGGAAGGTCTTGAAGCGGTAAGAAAAAGACCTGGCATGTATATCGGGGATCAGTCTTCTCATGGATTACATCATCTTGTTTCTGAGGTTGTTGATAATAGTATAGATGAAGCCTTAGCTGGCTATTGTACTCATATAGAAGTAACAATTAATGAAGATGAAAGTATAACTGTATCCGATAATGGTCGTGGAATTCCGGTTGATATGCATCAGAGTGGCAAACCGGCAGTTGAAGTAGTGCTGACAGTGCTGCATGCCGGAGGAAAGTTTGGTGGTAATGGTTATAAGGTATCAGGCGGTCTGCATGGTGTAGGTGTGTCAGTTGTAAATGCATTGAGCAGCGAAATGGATGTCGAGGTAAAACGTAATGGCCGGGTATATCGAATATCTTTTGCTTATGGTGTCACAAAAGAACAGTTGCATGAAGTGGGAACCACAGACACTACAGGCACAACAGTGCATTTTAAACCGGATGGGTCTATCTTTACCCATACCATATATGATTTTGATATATTGAAACAGAGGCTCCGTGAACTGGCTTTTTTAAATCGTGGTATACATATTACACTGACAGACAAGCGTCGAGAAAAGGAACATCAGGAAGTTTTTTATGATGAGGGCGGGATAGCTTCTTTTGTAAAATATCTGGATCGTAATAAGGATGTTTTGAGTGATGAACCAGTGTATTTCAACGGACAAAAGGATACGACTATAGTTGAAATAGCATTACAGTATACGACGAATTATGCTGAAAATATATATGGTTATGTAAATAATATTCATACAGAAGAAGGCGGGACGCATCTGGCAGGTTTTAAAAGTGCTCTTACCCGTACGGCTAATGATTTTGCGCGTAAACAGGGGATACTAAAAGCTAATGACCCTGCTTTAAGTGGTGAAGATGTGCGTGAAGGAATAACCTGTATTATCAATTTAAAGGTAAAGGATCCACAGTTTGAAGGGCAGACAAAGACGAAATTGGGTAATTCCGATGTGCGTGGAATTGTAGATTCTGTAGTTACAGAAGGTTTAAGTGAATATTTTGAAGAAAATCCTGCTGTGACAAAGAAAATTATTGAAAAGTCAATTATGGCATCGAGAGCGCGTGAGGCAGCCAGAAAAGCACGTGATTTGACACGGCGCAAAAATGCTTTGGAAGTAAGTTCCTTGCCGGGAAAATTGGCAGACTGCTCAATAAAAGATCCTATGCAGGCAGAAATTTATCTGGTCGAAGGTGATAGTGCCGGTGGTTCCGCAAAGCAGGGACGAGACAGACGTTTCCAGGCTATTCTTCCGCTGCGCGGTAAAATTTTAAATGTGGAAAAAGCTCGCCTAGATAAGATCCTTAATAATGAAGAAATACGAACCATGATAACTGCGTTTGGCAGCGGTATTGGTGAGGATTTTGATATAACCAAAAGTCGGTATGGTAAAATAATTATTATGACAGATGCTGATGTTGATGGGGCACATATACGTACATTATTATTGACTTTCTTCTATAGATATATGCAGCCATTGATTAAAGAAGGACGTGTATTTATTGCTCAGCCGCCATTGTATCAGATAAGAAAAGGCCGTCAGCATTGGTATACATACAGTGATGATGAATTGGCACAGAAACTTAATGAAGTGGGACGCGATGGTATTGCTGTCCAGAGATATAAAGGGTTGGGTGAAATGAACCCAGAACAGCTCTGGGAAACAACTATGGACCCTGAAGGAAGGACCGTGCTTCGTGTTGATTTGACTCAGGCAGAAGAAGCAGACAGTATTTTTTCTGTATTGATGGGTGACAAGGTTGAACCACGTCGCAGGTTTATTGAAGAACATGCTGATTTGGTACGGAACTTAGATATATAAAAGAAAAGGGCTGTTACATATAAACATTTTGTTTATAAATATGCACCATTCTATTCCCTCTACTCTTATTTAAAAGATGGAGAAGGAATGGAGCCGCGCGCACCTTTATGAAGCCGATGTTATAATGTGACAGTCCCCTTTTTATTAATATAGGTAGGTAAATATTATTATACTATTAAAATAAATAGTACAGGGAGGATTTTTAGATGGATTTTATAAAAGAACCAATGGCAATTGAAAACCGCAGTATGGAAATAATTGCTCCTTATCTGACTTTATTGAAATTAACGGATGATGAAGTTAAATTATATTCACGGATGATACATGCATCCGGTGATGTGGATTATGCCAATGTTATAAAGATAGATAATAATGCCATTAATTCCATGAAAAGGGCATTAAACAGCGGTTGCAATATATTTACAGATGTGGAAATGGTAAGGACTGGGATTAATAAGAGAAAACTGAATTCATTTGGGGGAGAAGTTTTTTGTAAGGTGGCTGATCCGGAAATTGCACAATTAGCTAAAAAGGAAAAAATAACCCGCTCAATGGCTGCTATGCGCAATTTTGGCAAAAAGCTGAATGATTCTATAGTTGCCATAGGCAATGCACCTACGGCCTTATTTGAAGTATTACGAATGATGGATGAGGAAGAAATTCGGCCGGCAGCAATAGTGGGAACACCTGTGGGATTTGTCGGAGCAGCTGAATCAAAGAAAGAACTTGTGGAACGTTCTAAAGTTCCTTATATAACGGTAGAGGGAACCAAAGGCGGCAGCCCAATAGCAGCATCGTGCGTAAATGCTGTGATGTATTTGATTAATGACAGCAGGTAAGGGTATGGCAGAGTATAAAATTCCCCGCATTGTTTTAGCTGCACCGCAGAGCAGCTCAGGGAAAACAACAGTAGTTACAGGCATAATGGCGGCACTGAATAATAAAAGTCTGCAGGTACAGCCATTTAAAATAGGACCAGATTATATAGATCCATCTTATCATACACTAGCGGCAGGAAGACCGGGACATAATCTTGATACATGGCTGGTCAGCAATGAAAAAATAAGCGACCTCTTTATTGCTGCCGGTCGGGATGCTGACATTGCTGTTATTGAGGGAGTAATGGGGCTGTATGATGGGGGCAGAAATGGAGTCAGCTCAACAGCAGAATTGGCAAAAAGTTTAAAAGCTCCGGTAGTAATGGTGATAAACTGTCGGGCTATGGGAGAAAGCGCAGCGGCGTTGGCACTTGGTTTTAAAATGTATGACAGGGATGTAAATTTTGCTGGGACAATTTTAAATTGTCTGGGTTCAAGTACCCATGAAGCAATGATTCGTGAAGCGATGATGAAGCTTGGTATTCCGGTATTGGGTGCTGTAAGACGCGATGAAAAAATGCAGATGCCGGAACGTCATCTGGGACTGACTCCCGCTGGAGAAAAAGATACAGCAGGAAAAATAACCTATATTGCTGAAAAGATATCTACCCAGATAGATTTGCCGGCGCTATTGGAAATAGCCCGGAGCGCACCTCCTTTGACAGCAGAACAAAATGATATTTTTCCATGTAGGAGTGAAGTACCTAAAGTAAAGATTGCTGTAGCACGTGACAAGGCATTTTCTTTTTATTATGCGGCCGGGCTTGATGTATTAAGACGGCTGGGAGCGGAAATAGAGTTTTTCAGCCCGCTGGCCGACAGGAAAATACCTGATTGTGATGCACTCATTTTAGGGGGCGGGTTTCCCGAACTGTTTGTGAAAGAACTTTCTGCTAATTTGTCCATGCTGAAATCGTTACGACAGGCAGCCGATAATGATATGCCTGTTTATGCTGAATGTGGCGGCTATATGTATTTGATGAATAATATCGTTGATTTTGCTGGTAAGATATGGAAGATGGCGGGAGTAATTCCTGCTGAGGCTGTTATGCAGCGCAAGCTTCAGACGGTAGGATATGTAACAGCACAGGCTTTGTCTGATAATAGTCTGGTTCGCAGGGGCGAAACTATACGGGGACATGAATTCCATTTTTCCGTGCAGAAGACTCCTGCTGATACAGCTGCTTTTCCCTGGGCTTTTATTTTTACTAAAAACAGGACTAACAGTAGATACAAGGCAGGATATTCCAAGAAAAATATCATAGCATCATATTTGCATTTACATTTTTTGGGTACTATGGAAGCAGCAAAAAGATTCGTGCAAAAGGCATATGAATATAAGGTAAAAAATAAATGATCTTATAAAATATATTTATTATGATGATTATCATAGGTGAAACTCTATGGCAGTTTTTACTGTACCATAGAGTTTTATTTTTATATTTATTTTAGTTTGTACAAGGTTGTGATTTAAAATTTACTGTGGTAAGCTTGAATTTATAATTAAAAAATTATTGGGGGGAATTTTGGCATGGCAAAATATATTATGCTGCAGGGTACGTCGTCCCATGTTGGCAAAAGTATCTTAACTACGGCACTTTGCCGTATATTTTTTCAGGATGGGATAAATATTGCTCCATTTAAAGCGCAAAATATGGCGCTTAATTCTTATGTGACAGAAGATGGGCGGGAAATGGGACGGGCGCAGATTGCCCAGGCAGAGGCAGCTGGATTGAAACCACAGGTAGAAATGAACCCGGTCCTTTTAAAGCCTACAGGCAATTCCTGTTCCCAAGTCATATTGATGGGAAAGCCGGTAGGGAATATGTCGGCTAAGGAATATCACCAAGGGTATTCCCTGAAAGCCTTTTCTACGGTAAAAAAAGCGTTAGCTATATTGCAGGACAGATTTGAAATGCTTGCGATTGAAGGGGCGGGTAGTCCGGCAGAAATAAATCTAAAAGCTAATGATATAGTAAATATGCGCATAGCAAAATATTTGAAAGCACCGGTACTTCTTATTGCTGATATAGACAGGGGCGGTGCGCTGGCTTCTCTGGTAGGCACTCTGGAACTGCTGGATGATGAGGAAAGAAAATTAGTAAAAGGGCTGATTATAAACAAGTTCCGTGGGGATATAAAGTTGCTGGAACCAGCCATTGATTTTCTTGAAAAAAAGACGGGAAAGCCGGTTTTAGGTGTGATCCCATATTTGGAAAATCTAGGGATTGACGATGAAGATTCAGTTTCTCTTGATGATAAAAAAATAATGGTAAATGATGCAGCCCCTTTGAAGGTTGCAGTTGTCCGAACACCGAAAATTTCTAATTTTACTGATTTTGATGCTTTGTCGCAGGAGGAAGATGTTAATCTTTATTATGCTGCGGATAGTGAGGAAATAGGACAGCCGGATCTGATAATTTTACCGGGAAGCAAAAATACTACGGAAGATTTGTTGTATTTGCGCAAAAATAACCTGGAAAAGAAATTACAGGAAGCACGGGCAAAAAGAATACCTATAATTGGAATTTGTGGTGGTTATCAAATGCTGGGTAAAAAGATTTGCGATCCGTACCATGTTGAATCTGATAATGATGAAATAGCAGGATTGGATTTTCTGCCGATGATTACGACTTTTGCGGAAAAAAAGGTAACGTCACAAGTGACAGCAAAATCAATGGACTGGGAATTTATGGGACAAAGAAAGAAGTTTTATGATTTACATGGCTATGAAATACATATGGGCGTTACTGAATTTACGGAAAAAGTACAGCATCCTTTTATCATAGATACCAGCAGTGGCAGGAAAGCTTATAAAATTGACGGTGCAGTTTCAGCAGATGGACTTGTTTTGGGATCATACATACATGGAATTTTCGATAATGATGAATACAGAAGAAGTTTACTGAATATATTAAGAGCAAAAAAAGGTTTGCAGCCACTTGCTGCCAAACAAAATTATGCAGCACAAAAGCAGGCGGCATTTAACCGTCTGGCACAGACAGTGCGCAGTGCACTCAATATGAGCAGGCTTACTCGGATAATAAAGGAACAGGGATAAAACTGCTGATGAAAGGATGATGAAAATGTTAACTGCCAAGGAAAAAGAACGCTATGAAAGGCAGATTTTACTGGATGATATGGGTGCTGCAGGACAGGAAAAACTTTTATCCAGCAGAGTTTTGATAATCGGAGCAGGGGGATTAGGTTCGCCAAGCAGTTTATACTTGGCTGCGTTGGGAGTTGGTACGATAGGATTAGCTGATGGGGATAAGGTGGAGCTGTCAAACCTGCCGCGACAGATTATACATATGGAGAAAAATATCGGTAAAGCTAAGGTACTGTCGGCAAAGGAACTGCTGCAGGAACAAAATCCAGATGTAGAGATAAAAATTTACAATGAGTTCATAAATAAAAACAATCTGGCTGATATTATTGAAGATTATGATTTTGTAATCGATGCTGTTGATAATTTTACCGCAAAATTTTTAATAAATGATATTTGTGTGCAAAAAAAGAAGGCTTATGTGCATGCAGGAGTTTTAGCTTATAAGGGACAGCTTATGACATATGTCCCCGGGAGAGGCCCCTGTTATCGCTGCTTATTTGGGGATGTTCCCCCGGATACGGTACCGACATGCAAAACAGCGGGAATTTTATCACCTGTAGCAGGGATAATCGGGACACTTGAGGCAGTGGAGGCTGTGAAGTATATAACTGGTATAGGCAGCCTGCTTACAGGCAGGCTGCTGACCTATAATGCTGCGACGGCAAAGTTTAGGACAATAAATGTACCACGTGATGAAAAATGTATGTCATGTGGGCTGAATAAGGGAGAATAATTAATTTATGCAGACAAAAATTACTAAACAACAAGCGTGGGAACATTTGAAAAAATATAATAAAGAAGAATTCCATCAGTTGCATGGTTTGACTGTTGCAGCTGTTATGCGCTGGTATGCTGATAAACTTGGCTATGGAGCTGAAGCTGATTTTTGGGAAATTGTCGGCCTTTTGCATGATATTGATTTTGAGAAATATCCAGAGGAACACTGTAAAAAAGCACCGGAACTGTTGGCAGAAATAGGCGCCGAAGACGAATTAATCCATGCTGTTTGCTCACATGGTTATGGTATATGTGTTGATATAAAGCCGGAACATCAGATGGAGAAAGTTTTGTTTGCCAGCGATGAATTGACAGGGCTTATCGGAGCGGCTGCTCTTATGCGTCCATCAAAGAGTGTACAGGATATGCCACTAAAGAGCTTGAAGAAGAAATTCAAGGATAAGAAATTTGCGGCAGGATGTTCACGTGATATTATAAATCAAGGAGCAGAAATGCTGAGATGGCCGATAGAAGAACTGCTGGATAAAACATTGGATGCGATGAAAGCAGAAGAAGAAAAAATTCACATGGAAATTAATAAATAAGTCATATTGCGGTTCACTTTAATTATCAGGTATGATTTCTCGTACGGGAGTGTTAAGCGGATAGTTGTCCATTTTAAACCAGATGGCTTCAGGATCCCATGACAAAACAAGATTTTCTGTTAATACCAGGCTGTTGCCATTGTCAGAGTATCCCTGCAAAACCGGCCATCCTCCCTTGGTTATAAGCTGTCTGACTTTCATATTTACACTGGACCAGCCCATACCGACGAGATTATCCATTGTTACATACTTGGTATAGCTCCCTTTATAAGGACCTATTAAATAAAAATCGTACGTAAGTCCCTTGTTATCAGAGGAGTTATCTTTGATTATCCAAAAGATCATATTAGGGTTTATAGTTTTAAATTCAAATATTTTTATTATTCCTCCAGGCAAGAAACTAAAGTTTATATTGCTGGCTTGACCGTCAATTAATAAATTACCTTGGATTTTTCCTGTATAGTCATCGGGCATGTATAAACGAAAACGTACATATTTGCCCCATTGACCTGTAGTACGTACACCTCTTACTTCTCCCCAGAGATCATTTGTATTAAACTGGGCCAGTTGATGTGATTCGATGACTTGCATGGCATAGCAGGGTACATTAAGGGCAATAATAAATAAAGATACTATAATTAGTAAAATTGGTTTTTTCATGTGATTCCTCCTCAAAATAAATGAGATTATATAAAACATTAGCATATTGAAGAAATAATAGTCAAGAGAAGAATATTTTACTTGACTTTTTTTTCAAGTATGTATATAATATTTAAGTCAGCAAAAGTATTGGGGTATCGCCAAGTTGGTAAGGCACGGGATTCTGAATCCCGCATGCGTTGGTTCGAGTCCAGCTACCCCAGCCATTTGAATATATGCACCGCAGTTGCGGTGCTTTTTTTGTATTATATAAATTGTATTTGTGTATATTGGTTTATAATTCTTCAAAAGAAGGGACTTTTGTAAGATGGCAAAGAAATTTGTGGCATTATCTTTATTTACGATAATTTTTTTTATAGTGATACTATACTGCTTTTTTCCGGTAACAGCAAAAAATTTAGAAGTAAAATATATGAATTTTTTTGAACAAGTTACAGGAAGACCTATTTATATGTGGCAGGTTATTGCCCCTGATCCCCCGCATGAAAGAACAATTTCATGGCTGGGGAAAAAAGATAAAGCTGTGCTGCAGCTTTCCTATAATGATCACTGCAATATAGTTTATAATGCTACAAATACACGGGTGCCGTCTGCTGATAATTTATATGTATATACGGTTAAACTGCGCTCACTGGAGCCTGATACAATTTACCGTTATAGAGTTGCCTGCGGTGATAGATACTTACCATGGCGTTCTTTTATTACACCTAATGAAAATAAAAAGAAATGTACGGCAATAGTTTTTAATATGTCAAATATAAAAAATGAGCATTTTTTTAATAAAACAGCGAGTATTGCATATAAAAATAATAAGGATGCGGATTTTTTTGTCAGTATGGGAGAACCGGTTCGAAATTTTACCAATATAAGTGAATGGAAGAATTGGTTTATGGCAATAAAATGTTTTTCGGAAACAAGACCACTGGTTCCTGTAGCTGAAGGAAATCATATTTATGCAGAAAATAATATAGATCCGTTAAAAGTATTCTTTAACGTTCCTGAAAATGGAGAATATTCAGTTAGGAGAGATGCATATTCATTTGATTATGGATCGGTACATTTTGCTGTTCTAGATACATATTCGAGGGGAAAACGGATTTTGTTGAATGATGAAAGGCAATGGCTGGATAATGATTTGTCAGTTTCAAAGCTGCCATGGAAAGTTGTTCTCATGTATGATTCACCGTGGCAAGATTTTTTGCATAATCAGCCAAATGAACTTGGATATATTTTTCTACCCGTACTGCAAAAACACCATGTTGACCTTGTACTGACTAAAAATGCATATGTATATATGCAGCATACCGACATAGGAAAAAACATAATTAATACAAACAAAAACAGAAACGTGCCAGGAGAAATATTTGATGAATATTTTATGGATAATACACCGACGTATTATCGTATAGATGCAGGGCAGGATTATTTTGATATCCAAGGATATAAAACCGATGGAAAAGCTATAAATGCATATCATTTTATTAAAAAATAATATAAATTAAAAAAAGTATTGACATGTCTGTGTATTTTTAGTATACTATCTTAGTCAGCTCAATGAGCTGCATAACAAAAGGTTCACTAGCTCAGTTGGCAGAGCACCTGACTTTTAATCAGGGTGTCCCGAGTTCGAATCTCGGGTGAGCCACCATGAATATAGACCTTCTTCCCCATAGAAGAAGGTTTTTTGTTTATAAAAAAATAAAAAAAAGAGAGGAATTCCTCTCTTTTTTTATTTTTTAAAGGGTAGTTAAAATGAATTCACCCATGCCGTTGACACGATAATCACCCATGCCGGCAGGAATAAATAAACTATCGCCCTTTTTCAATGTCATACTTTCTGTTGGTGATTCAAAGCAGACTTCACCATCTAATATCATCAAAGAATGGAATGATTCTTCATCTGCCCGTAAAGAACAATTGCCTGACAGGTCAAAATGATATACAGAAAATAAATTACACTGAGATAAAATCTTAATTTTATAATCGGAAAAAGCTTTTATTGAAGCTAAAGCACCTGTTTTGTGAGTAGGAGGTGTAAGGTTGGTTACGGCCAAAGCCTTGGCGATGTGAAGATCTCTTGGTTTACCATCCTTGCCTATACGTCCATAGTCATAAACACGATAAGTAGTATTGGAATTTTGCTGAATTTCAGCAATGAGGATACCTTTGCCGATAGCATGCAGTGTTCCTGAGTTAATGAAAAATACATCACCTTTTTTTACGGGAACTTGGTTGCATACATCAAGTAGCGTATTATCATTTATGCGCTTTTCAAATTCATCATGGCTTATATTATGTGTGAAACCATAAATGAGTTTAGCACCTGGCTCAGCATCAACAACGTACCACATTTCTGTTTTTCCTGGTTCGCCTTCTACAGCCTGGGCATAATCATCATTGGGATGAACCTGTACTGATAAGTTGTCGTGGGCATCAATTAATTTAATGAGTAAGGGGAAATAATTAATATCCTTTGCTTTGGTACCAATTACTTTTTTACCGTACTTATCTAAATAGGCAGAAAATAATTGATCTTTGAACTCACCATTTTCGATTATATTGGTGCCGGCCTTGTGACATGATAATTCCCAGCTTTCTGCAACTATTTTCATATCGGTTTTTTTATTGAATTCGTCTTTTAAACGAGTTCCTCCCCAGATATAGTCTTTAAGGGGAGCAGTTAATTTTAATGGATATAGCATACAGTCACCTCGTTAAATTTATTATACATATATCATACGTCAAATAGGAACAATAGTCCATATGATATAATCATTAAATAAAAAAATATTCACAAAAAGTATTTGCTATTATATAAATAATGTGGTTGTTGGAAAACTTATTATACAATAGTTCTATATTTGAGCTATTAATAGTTACATAATTTGTTTATAATATGATAATTAGTAATAATATATGAAAAAATGTAAATTGACGTATTGATATTAAAGTACATTGCATGTTGAAAATATATTATAAAATATGGATAAAAAATTAATTTTACCTAAAAAAATAAATAAATATTCTTTTTTACATAATAATGCATAACAATAATATATTAATTACTCTTGACTAGTGTATACTTGCAAACTATAATATATCTATCTGCAATAATAGAATATTATAAACAGGGAGGGGCTTTTATGAATTTAAAAGCAAAGCATTTTAAAATTGCTGGCGTGCTTTTAGGTGCGACGATGCTGGCTACAGTTTTTTCCGGCTGTGGCGGACAAAAAAGTGCATCAGATGCTAATACTATTAAAATTGGAGCAAATTTTGAGCTTACAGGAAATGCGGCAAATTATGGCACATCTGCTTTAAAAGGGTTAAGACTGGCAGTAAAGGAAGTCAATGATGCCGGTGGTATCAATGGGAAAAAAATAAAACTGGAAGAAGTTGACTGTAAGTCAGAAGCTTCAGAATCAGCTAATGCTACAACAAAACTCATAACGGATCATGTGTCGGCAGTTGTGGGACCGGCAACTACAGGAGATGTTTTAGCAGCATCGCCAATTGTGGCAGGCAGTAAAATTCCGCTTATTGCACCAGCGGCAACAAGCCCGAAAGTTACAGTAGGGGCTGATGGTAAGGTCAAACCGTATATTTTCCGCAGCTGTTTCATAGATCCGCAGCAAGGTGAAGTTATGGCAAAGTTTGCTATTGATACGCTGCATGCAAAGACAGCAGTTATATATGTTGATTCCAGCACGGATTATTCTAAAAGTCTGGGAAAAGTTTTTAAGGAAAAGTTTGAAGCTGCTGGCGGGAAAGTAATTGATCAGGAAGCTTTTATACAAAAAGACCAGGATTTCCAGACAACTTTGACAAAGATAAAAGCCGTAAATCCAGATATTATATTTATTCCTGCTTATTACGAAGAAGTTGGCAAGATCGTTAAACAGGCACGTGAAATGGGAATTAAATGTCCATTACTTGGAACTGATGGCTGGGATGATAATAAAGTTATAGCGATAGCAGGTAAGCAGGCTCTTAACAACACGTATTTCAGTACACATTATTCTAACAAGGATAAAGATGTACAAGGTTTTATTAAAATGTTTAAAAAAGAAAATAATGGGGAAGCACCTAATGTATTTGCTGCATTAGGCTATGATGCAGGTAAGATGCTGATTGCTGCCATTAAAGATGCTAAGAGTTCTGATCCACAGAAAATACGTGATGCACTGGAGCATTTGAAAAATGTAAAAGTGGGAACAGGAATTATTAGTATGAACAAAGACCATAATCCGATAAAACCAGCGGTTATTATTGAAATGAAAGATGGCAATAAATTATTGAAAGAAAAAATTGCCCCTAAGGATTAAAATTAAATTCTTATAAACTTTGATTTTCTGTTGTAAAAATTGAAGTGCTCTGAGTAGCATTATTATGATGCTTGAATAAATAAAAATTTTGGTAGCTGGTAAAATTTTCACGTATTTATAACATTGTAATGTCAGCAGTTGTATTGTTATAGATTATGCATTCTGTGCTCAATGGCGAGCGGTGTCTTGCTAAAATGGGCCGGTTGAGATGAAACCTTCGGCTGTTTGGCTGGGGGTTTCATTTTTATTTATCACTATAAATATGAATTAAAATAATTACGAATGGGGGATTTTATATGAGTATCATGGATCAGTTTTTTCAACAGCTGATTAATGGAATATCGCTGGGAAGCATATATGCTCTTATTGCGCTGGGATATACTATGGTTTATGGGATTATGAAATTAATTAACTTTGCGCACGGTGATATTTATATGGTTGGTGCCTATATTGGATTCTTTTGTATAACTATAATGCATTGGTCGGTACTGCCAGCATTACTGGTGTCAATGGTATTGACGGGGATTTTGGGAGTTTTGATAGAACGCTTGGCATATAGGCCGCTGCGCTCGGCTCCGCGTCTGTCTGTATTGATAACAGCAATTGGGGTATCATTCTTTTTGGAATATACAATGATGTATTTTGTTACACCACAGCCCCGGACTTTTCCAAAAGTTTTAAGTGATGCCGCATATCATATAGGACCATTTGTGGTTAATAATCAACAGATAATGATTTTTGCGATTACAATAATACTCATGGCGTTACTTACTTATATAGTACAATATACAAAAGTCGGAAAAGCTATGCGGGCAGTTTCTTTTGATACAGAAACAGCGCAGTTGATGGGAATTAATGCAAATAGGATTATTTCTTTTACTTTTGGAATAGGATCGGCACTGGCAGCAGCCGCCGGTGTACTGGTAGGCATATATTATAATTCTATAGATCCTTTGATGGGCATTATGCCGGGTCTGAAAGCATTTGTTGCTGCTGTACTTGGTGGAATTGGTATTTTACCAGGAGCTGCCGCAGGCGGAATTATCTTAGGAATAGTTGAAGCATTGGTAAGTGGGTTTATTTCATCTACATTCCGTGATGCTGCTGCTTTTGCTATTTTAATACTGGTGCTACTGTTTAAGCCATCGGGATTACTTGGTAAAAATACAAATGAGAAAGTGTAGGTGTGATAAATGAAATCATTGCGTAAACTTGATTTAAAAGTAATAGTTATCAGCCTAATTATTTTTGCGATACTACAGGGATTATTGTCGTCAGATACATTAGATGCATTTTGGGAATTAAATATGATCGTAATATGCATCAATATAATTTTGTCGGTAAGTCTTAATCTTATAAATGGATATACTGGCCAGTTTTCTCTGGGACATGCTGGATTTATGGCTATTGGGGCATATACCGGGGCTGTGCTGACAGTCAATTTTCATATGCCGTTTCTTATCAGTTTAATTGCCTCATTTATTACAGCAGCGATAATTGGGGGGCTTATCGGATTGCCAACTATGCGGCTGAGTGGAGATTATCTGGCTATAGCAACATTAGGACTGGGAGAAATTATTCGTATAGTTATAATGAATGTTAATTATGTAGGTGGGGCAGCTGGTTTTATGGGTATTCCCCGATATACAACATTTGCCTGGGCATTTTTTGTAATGTTGTTCGTAGTGTTTTTTATAAAAAATTATGTGAATTCGTCTTTTGGGCGCGCTTGTATAGCTATCCGAGAAAATGAAATTGCCGCAGAAACAATGGGAATAAATACAACGGTATATAAGGTGCTGGCGTTCACTATCGGGGCAGGGTTTGCAGGAGTTGCAGGATGCCTGTTTGCTCATGTCATTTGTATAGCCCATCCGTCATCATTTACATTTTTGGCGTCGTTTAATTATCTCATAATGATTGTTTTAGGCGGATTGGGATCTATTACAGGATCTATTGCCGGTGCTTTTGTATTAACGTCGCTTTCGGCGCTTTTATCAGCTTGGCCGGAACTGCGCATGAGCATATATGCGGTTATTCTTATTTTATTAATGTTTTATCGACCTCAGGGATTGTTTGGAAATATAGAACTTACCAGTTTGCCTATTTTCAAGCGATTTAAAGGGGGAAAATAAAATGAGTATTTTACTGGAAGCTAAGGATGTATCAAAAATGTTTGGCGGGTTGAAAGCTGTCAGTAATTTTAATATGGTGATAAATGAAGGAGAGCTGGTCGGGCTTATAGGACCAAATGGAGCGGGTAAAACAACGGCTTTTAATTTATTTACAGGTGTTTATCAACCTACTACCGGAGTTATTAATTTTGCCGGGAAAAGTCTTGCTGGGATGAAACCTTCGCAGATAACCCAAAGAGGAATTGCCCGTACATTCCAAAATATACGCCTTTTTTCTGAATTAAGTGTGTTGGATAATGTCAAGATTGCGTATCATACGCATTTGCATTACACTTTAGTAGAAGCAGTTTTGCGTATTGGACGGTATGGAAAAGAAGAAGAAAGAATAGAAAAAGCAGGTAGGGAATTATTAAAGATATTTAATCTTGCTGATAAAGCAGATGAAATTGCTAAAAATTTACCTTATGGGGCGCAGCGCCGCTTGGAAATAGCACGTGCATTAGCGACCAGACCAAAACTTTTATTATTGGATGAGCCTGCTGCAGGAATGAATCCACAGGAAACCAAGGAGCTTATGGACATGATTAGATGGATAAGAAAAGAATTTGCCTTGTCTATACTGCTCATAGAACATGATATGAGTCTTGTAATGGGAATTTGCGAGCGAATATATGTTTTAGAATATGGTTCGATTATTGCGCAGGGCATTCCTGAAGAAATTAAGAAAGATCCGGAAGTTATTCGGGCTTATCTTGGCGGGGAGGCTTAATGATGGCGGCAATGCTAAAAGTAGATAATATAAATGTATTTTATGGAGCAATTCATGCTATCAAGGGAATTAGTATGGAAGTAAACCAGGGAGAAATTGTTACACTCATCGGAGCTAATGGTGCTGGTAAATCGACAACTCTTCGGACTGTTTCCGGACTGCTTAAGCCGAAGGATGGTATTATTTCCTTTGAAGATAAAATTATAAGTGGCGTGGCAGCTCATAAAATTGTGGAATATGGCATATCCCAGGTTCCAGAAGGCCGGCGTATTTTTGCTAATATGACCGTAATGGAAAATCTTGAACTTGGTGCATATATACGAAAAGATAAAAGTAAGATACGGACAGATTTAGATCGGGTATTCACGCATTTTCCGCGTTTAGCAGAACGGAAAAAACAAGAAGCTGGGACTTTATCAGGCGGGGAACAGCAGATGCTGGCAATGGGACGTGCCCTTATGAGCAGTCCACGGTTGCTATTGCTTGATGAACCATCAATGGGGTTGGCACCTCTTCTCATAAAAGAAATATTTGCTATAATAAAAAATATTAATGAAGCAGGAACAACTGTACTTCTTGTAGAACAAAATGCTAATATGGCTTTATCAATTGCTAATCGTGCCTATGTTTTGGAAACAGGTAAAATAACATTGAGTGGTGATGCGAAAAAGCTTGCTGCCAGTGAAGAGGTCCGTAAAGCATATCTCGGTGGATAATATCAATTGTTAGTGAAGGGAGATAAAAATATTGTTTGTATCAAATTATATGACTAAAAATCCGGTTACAGTATCTGCTGATACCTCTATTGATGAAGCAGCCGGACTTATGAAAATGAACCATTTTCGTCGTCTTCCCATAGTTGAAAACGGAAAGGTGCTGGGGATTATAAGCGATCGTGATATTTCCCGCATTGCCCCTTCTCCGGCTACTACTTTGGCAAAGTATGAAATAAATTCTCTTTTGTCTAAAATGACTGTTAAGGACATAATGTCAACGCCGATTGTTTCTGTTTCTGAAGATGCTACTGTTGAAGAAGCAGCGCTTATTATGTGTAATAATAAAATAGGCGGATTGCCTGTCATTAGTAGCGTAGGGATTTTAGTAGGTATTATTACTGAGACTGATATTTTTCGGGTATTTGTTAAAGTTATGGGGCTTGCGAGTGGTAAGACAAGAGTTACACTAGATTTTCAGGATAAAATTGGGGCAACAAAAGAAATTTCTGATGTATTTGCCAGTCATCAGTTAAATATTGATAGTTTTGTTTCTTTTAATACACCTAACGGAGATTCGGAAGCAATAATCCGCGGTGATTTTCCTGATTTAACGGCTATAGTTGCCGATTTAGAAAAACTGGGATATACAGTATCTCATATTACTAAAATTGGAAATTCTCACAACTAATTTATTTAGTATATTGAAGTATCCTTTTGTTATATTTGAGCATGAATTAATGGGGCTGCTACATAATAACATTGATATCATAAATATGTACTCTGCTTACTGCGGTGTTTTTAAAGATGGGCAGAAGGATAGAAAACGGCATGTTTATGAAGTAAAATGTTTGTGTGTAGCAGTTTTATTAATTTTTTTATAAAGGTAGTATAATCAATATTTGGGAATAAAAAGCAAATACGCTTGTTTACTAGACGATAAAACATAAGATAGATAAATTATTATGTAAAAGGACTTGAGTAATAGATTGTATGCTGATATAATCTAATTTAGACTATTTATTAGATCAGGTCTTTTACAAGGGGAGTAAGTTTATGAATATTGTTGAAAGTGATGTTTTAAAACGTCGTACAGCATATTTGTCAGTGATATCTAATACGGTGCTTGTTATATTGAAATTATGCGTGGGTTTGTATGTTGGTGCAGTAAGCCTTGTGTCAGAAGCGATGCATTCAGGAGTTGATTTAATAGCGGCCTTAATTGCTTTTTGGGCAGTAAGAAAGGCTATGATACCCCCAGATCAAAAATATGATTACGGATATGGTAAATATGAAAATTTATCCTCGGCAGTGGAAGCAATACTTATAGTTGCAGCAGCAGTAATGATTATCTATGAAGCTGTGGACAAGTTTCGCGCACCTCACCAGATGCAGTATCTGCAATATGGTATATTAATAATGGCCGTATCGATAGTTATAAATATTTTTGTCTCCAGAAAACTTATTTCTGTAGGGAAGCAGACTGATTCCCAGGCCCTTGAAGCTGATGGACTGCATTTACAGTCAGATGTATGGACATCTGTAGGAGTAATGATAGGTCTTTTTGGTATGCACATCCTTGGCTGGTATTGGCTTGATCCAGTGGTAGCAATACTGGTAGCACTTATTATCTTTCGCGCAGGCTATAAAATGATAGTAAAAAGTACCCGTGATTTGACAGATGCAAGTCTTTCTGCTGAATACGAAAAGAAAATCAGTACAATTTTCATGAAACATAAGGATGTTCTAGGCTATCATAATTTGCGTACACGTTCAGCGGGAGCTTATAAAATGATTGACGCACATATAAGCTTTGATTCTAATATGAAATTAGGGCAAGTACATGCTGTCTGTGATGCAATAGAATTTGAAATAAAAAAAGCAATGGGGCCGACTGTGGATGTTATAATTCATCCAGAGCCTATTGAAAAAGTTGCAGAAGACACTTGTAAAATAGATAAAAAAGAAAATAATTAACGGGGGAAATAACATGGAAAAAGTTAATTATCAAAAAGGCGATATTGTTAAGATGAAAAAGAAACATCCATGTGGCAGCGATCAATGGGAAATACTGCGCGTTGGTATGGATTTTGGCATAAAATGCTGTGGATGTGGTCATTATGTGATGATGCCGCGGCCCAAGTTTGAAAAAATGGCAAAAAAAATTGTCGGAAACGCCAGAACAGAAGATAATTTATGATAACGGTCAGGAAATTTTGTGCTTCCAGTATATATCATATTTGGCAGGTTGAATTTTATTAATAAATATGGTATAATCTTAATGCTTTTTGATGATGGAGAGGTGTCCGAGTGGTCGAAGGTGATTGACTCGAAATCAATTGTACCGCAAGGTACCGTGGGTTCGAATCCCACCCTCTCTGCCATAATGAAATCAAGGCTTTGCGAATTTTCGCAGGGCCTTTTATTTATATAAAATTGTATTAAATGATGTTTTTGACAACATTTTGACAACAAATAAAAATTTAGGTACTATCATTTACAAGTTGATATTTTAATAGTATTAAAGGGAGTTGAGATAATGGAAGAGAAAAATGAAATTAGTGATGAGACACGATTAAAAGATAAATATGTAGAAATATATTATTCCGAAAATTATCATATATCATATAATAATGATAATGTCTATATTAATGGAGAAGAAATTGACGAAGATGAAATAAATAAAAATCCGAAAGAATATGCATATAAAAAAATGAGAGATAAATATGCCGAGGTTTTGTCACGGCAATATGAAAATATAGTTGTTTTGTCTGGATCTGGAACTTCAAAAGGAATAGGTGAGGGAAAAAAAGGAAAAACAATGTACGAATTGTGGACGGCGGTGGAAACAGAAATTGGAAAAGAGAAATTAGAGAAACTTGCGGAAATAATAAAATTTGATAAGAAAAGTACTGATTTAGAAGCATTTTTATCAAAAGCTATATTGTCACAAAAATTTTTGTGCAAAGATGTTATAGAACAATATATACAAAAAATTAAAAAAATTATTCAAAAAGAATGTACCTTAAAATTATCTGATGAGGCACCTCATTTAAAATTTTTAAAAAAATTAACGTCTAGAAAACTTAAATATTCAAGAGCTAAGATTTTTACTTTGAATTACGATTTGTTATTTGAACAAGCAGCATCAAAAGGAGGGTATGTAGTAATTGATGGTTTTTCGTTTACATATCCAAGATCATTTAATGGAATAAATTTTGATTATGATATAGTCACAAGAAATATTAATAGGTCACAGTATGAAGAAAATTTTTTAGCAAAGGTATTCCATTTGTATAAGCCGCATGGATCTCTTGATTGGAAAAAAAATTCTAATGGAGAAATAGTTAAAATAAGTGATGTTGAGGCATCTATAGATACACTAATGATTTATCCTAGTAGTAATAAATATGAAAGTTCATATGAACAACCATATTTTGAAATGATTTCAAGATTTCAACAAGAATTGCGTACTAAAAATGTATTACTATTAGTTATAGGATTTAGTTTTTACGATAAGCATATTAGTGCAATGATAGAAGAAGCTTTAAATGTTAATCAAAGTATAACGATTATGATTGTGGCACCAAACGTTATTGATAAAGACTCATTTCAAGAATATAAAAAGAAGGCATCTAAGATTGGCAATGTATGCCTTATAAATGAAAGATTTGAGGAGTTTGTTGATTATTATCCAGCCTCGGATATTTATAATTATTTTAATAATGAGGAGAATAAAATAAATGATACCATTTAACTCAAATTATTTTATAGGATATGTAAATTATGTCAATCCTCAATATATAAAAGTTCATTTTCCATCATCAATATTATTAAATAAATATATTTTTTCTGGTGAAGAATTTAATGGAGGATTAATTGGTACATTTGTAACAATTGAAGGAGAGAATTACGGATTTATAGGGAAAATTTCAGAGTTAAATTTACCTGAAAAAGAAAGGTTATCTCTTAGTGAAAAAGCTTTTCAAAGTTCAGATTTTCATCCTACTGCTAAAGTTGAAATTTTGCTTTCTTTTGATTATTTTGATAGTAAAAAAGTTCAACGAACATTAAATGCCTTTCCTAGCATTGGTTCAAAAGTATATATTTGTCCTAAACAATTTATTCAACAATATGTTATGAGCTTTGGAGTAAAAAGTGATGACGATAAAATTCTAATAAAATTAGGTAAATTAACATCTAATAGACATACATTGGTAAATATTAGCCAACAAGCTATATTTGGTAGACATTGTGCAATAGTAGGAACCACTGGAGGAGGGAAAAGTTGGAGTGTATCAAAATTAATAGAGTCGATGATGAAAAATCATACAAAGGCAATACTTATAGATCCAACGGGAGAATATAGCGATATAGCAAGCAATGGGGATGCAGATTCTGTTGTCCTTGGAGATGATTGTTATTTTTCGTATAGAAAATTAACAATAGAAGATTTATTTTTTCTTGTACGTCCAGCAGAGAAGATACAGGCACCCAAATTATTAGAAGCAATTAGATCGCTAAAATGTATTGAATTAGGTATTAAAGAGAAGGATGGTATTTCAAGTTTTTGTCAAAATGGATGTCTGATAAAAACAGGTCTAAATAAATTAAGTTATGAACGATATTGTTATGAAAATGATGCTGAAATTGAAAATGGAATTTTATCGTTTGATATTAATAAACTAGAATGGCAGATTAATAATGAATGTGTATGGCCATCCAAAGGTAATAATACAACATTGTATGGGAATCCTAATTCTGCAGATTTAGGAAATTGTATAAGTTTAATAACTCGTATAGGAAGTATTAGACGTACTGGTATATGGGAGTCTGTATTTGGATTTTCAAACGATAAGAAAGATAAAATTGATTTAACAGAAAAAATTGATAATTTTATAGATGATAATAAAAAATTCCTTTTGCGTATTGGATTTGAGAAATTGGGATTTGAATCCCAAGGTAGAGAAATTGCCGCAAATGCTATTGGCAAATATTTATTAGACAAGGCACGGAAAAACAAATTTAAAAAAAATCCGGTGGTACTATTCTTGGATGAGGCACATCAATTTTTAAAAAAGGATGTAACAGACAATTATTTTAATACATCTGCATTATCATCATTTGATCAAATTGCTAAAGAGTGTAGGAAATATGGATTGTTTTTATGTTTAGCAACGCAAATGCCCAGAGATATTCCAGTAGGAACTCTAAGCCAGATGGGAACATTCCTTGTTCATAGATTAATTAATTATAATGATAAAGAAGCAATTAAGCAGGCCTGTTCATCAGCAAATTCGGAATTGTTATCATTTCTCCCTGTATTAGGAGAAGGTGAAGCAATTTTGACAGGAGTAGATTTTCCTATGCCATTAACAATAAAAATTGATAAGCCTAATATTCCCCCAGATTCGAGAACACCAATTTTTAAAAAAATAGATTAATATTTATCATGAAATGAACTTTCTAGTTCGAAAATTATTCACAAAATAAGTCAATACTATTCCTAGAAAATAAAAATTAATACAATTTTGGATTATTATCAATATCATTCCTAGACTACATATACTGGTACTAGTAGGATGTTCAAATGATGAGTATATATAGTATATAAAATTTTTTATTCCAAAACAATTAAAATACATATACCAAAATGCAAAATCAAAATATATTTCAATGTAGTTTATAAAGATAAAAAACACTGATCTTATATTGCTGGCAGATGGATTTAAAAGATCTGATAGAAATAATAATTTTGCAATATATGTTATAGTTTCCAACATTAAAAATATTGATATAATTAAAATTGATATTGAAAGTGCAGTTGCGATTGATGATAAATAAGGTAATTTAAGAACTGTAATAATGTCATAAAAAAATGATGAATAGTTAGTTATAATGAGAAAAATTAGTGGGAGTATGCATTTTGTAATGGTATATTTTTCTATGGTTTCTCGTCGTTTTTCCGTAAGCGATCAATCAAATGGTGTATAGAAAAAATGCCGCTAATCCTGTATTCTACATACAAGGACTAGCGGCATTTTTATAACTTTATAATTATTGTAAAGTGAACCCCTTTGTCAAGACAGATTTTTTATAAAAATAAGTTAGGTTTTTGAAAATTAAATTTTATAAATATCACCTGCCAGATGTGAAATATATTTCCTGTGGGGTATTATAATTCAGGCTTTGATGCAGCCGTTTTTCGTTGTAATATTTCATATATTCATTGATGCCGATACGAGCTTCTCTTGGAGATCTATATTCTCTCGGATACACATTCTCATATTTTACGGTACGCCATAAGCGTTCAATGAAAATATTATCATAGGCACGTCCACGGTGATCCATGCTTATTTTGCAACCAGCATCAATAAAAATCTTAGTGTATCGCGGACTGGTAAAATCACTGCCTTGATCACTGTTCATAATCGTTGGGGTTCCTATCTGTAACGCTTTGCGACTAGTTTCTAGTACGAAACCGATATCCATTGTGTCATCTAACATCCAAGCGATGATGTACCGTGAATACCAGTCAATAATGGCTGTCAGGTACAACCATGAAGAACGAATTGGGATATATGTTATGTCAATGCTCCAGACTTGATCAGGATGTTCTATTGTTAAGCCTTTCAGTAGATACGGATATATGGGATTTTGCGGATTGGGCCGAGAGGTATTCTGCCTAGGATAAATAGCCTGTATGCCCATTTGCTGCATATGTCTCAATACTGCTTTATGATTAATGTGAATACTTTCATAGCGGTTTAACCAGGCGCATATGCGGCGGTATCCAAACTCTGGATGTGCTGTATATATTTCATCAATATGTCGTTTAACTTCCAAATCATCAGTATCCGGTAATCTGTGTCTGTAATATAACGTAGTTCTATTAATGGACAGCAGGCTGGCCTGCTCAGCAATAGAAACATTTGCATTAGACCAATCTACCAGCGATTGCCTGGCAGTCGAAGAAAAATCACAGACCAGATTTTTTTTTCAACCACTCATTTTGAGTAGTTAGTTTGCCAATTTGAGCATAGAGTTCATCAATTTCGGCCTCGTGTTCTTTTTTCTCTTTACGTTTCTGGGCAGCATCGTTTTCAAAAACAGACGCTAATCCAGCGATAGCTTCGTTTTTCCATCTTGAAAGCATGTTTGGATGAATGCCATGTTCTGAAGCAATTTCGTTGAGCGTGCGTTCACCTTTTAAGACTTCAAGAACCAGTTTCGCTTTTTCGTTAGGTGTGTGCGGATTACGTTTCATAAGAATGTCTCCTTCATCTAAAATATTAGTCAATACCTAACTTAAAAACAACTGATTTTTTGTCTTAATTTATGGGTTCATTATATTGACTACAGTTATTTTTTATTTCGTCACTCCATGGCAGATAATTTTCTATCAGCGCAGGATTATGAATAATTGGCTGGTTAGGCAGCTTTTTAAATATGTATTCAAGATATTTATAAGCATCTATTTTATTTGCTTTGCAGGTTTCTATTATGCTGTATACTGCGGCGCTTGCTTTGGCTCCTTTGGGCGAACCGGAAAACAGCCAGTTTTTCCGGCCTATGGTAAATGGACGGATGCTGTTTTCTGCTAGGTTATTGGATATGTCACAATGACCATTTTCTAGGTAGGTCTGCAATTTTTGCTGGTTGTTTAGGGCATAGTTTATTGCTTTGCCTAGTTTGGATTTTGGCAATATTTTATTTTTGTTTATTTTAAGGTATGACCAATAATAGTTTATATATTTTTTATAAATTTAAAAGGTTTCATTAGGTTATAATGCAATTCTTGGGTGGGTATCATAATAAGCGGCAAATTCATCTGTATTTGAATATGGTAGGTCAACATGCATAAAAGATGCCATTTTATATAATCCATCAGTTATATAATTAATATTATTTTCTTCAAAACCAATATTAATGACTTGATTTAATTCAACAAATCCTTGCTGTTGTTTTTTTAATAATTCAATTCCTTGTGTATTGCAAGTTTCAATAGCATAATCAATATCAGTAATTCTTGCATTAAATATTTCAATGATACGATTGCGTCGTTGTGCAGACTTAATACTAAACAAATCGACTCTATCTAATAATATCATAAATGCAGTTGATGCAATTCCAGAAAAAAATGTTGAAAATATGACAGACCATGGTTCTCCAATAGCAAGTTTTGATAATAATGCTTCAATTCCTACTCCAGCAATTGCTAGTACGCTTCCCCCAATAATTTTTATAAGGGCATCACCTTTTTCAGCAGTAGTCATTGATTTACTTTCTTTACCAAAAAGTGTTTTAAAAGATGACATAAATAATTTAATGCCTTCTTTGATAAGTTTTAATACATGCTTAAAAATACCTGTAAAAAGGCTAATGATTCCTTCAACAAAAGAAGAAAGCAAGTTCTTAATAAAATCGATTAAATTGTTTTTTAGGAATGGGAGCATGTTATCTATAACATATTTTTTTACTCGGTTAAATCGGATATAAAAGGCATCAGTAACCGAAGCTACACCTACACCATGGCTCATACCATTGATAGCTATATCTTTTACTTCATAATAAAGTGGTTTTATCATAAATAAAATTGTATTACCAATAGCATAATCTTTGGACTGAGTTGTAGCATTTTTCATTGTAGAGTCCAATATTTTTTGCTGTTTCTTTTTAATTAACCTTGCATCTATGTTTGATCGTTCTTCTCGGGTAAGCGTTCTGCCAAGTCTTTTTTCTTCCGCATCACAAGCTTGTTTTCTAGCAATACGATCTGTGTGTCCTTTACCAGTAATATTATTAAAAACAGTTTTATTTGCAGACCATTCAATGCTTTCCTGAGCATCATTGGCTTTTTTTATCATTCTTTCTTTTGTTTCAGAATCTAGATTGTTTCCCATTTTTTCAATGAATTGCTTATTGGATTTATCATTTTTTGCCGCATTTAATGAGCCAGAGGTAATAGCGAAATTAGAATCATCATTAGCTATTTTCTTGATATCATCATCACTTAATGCATAATTGTTTTTAAATTGTTTTTGTATTGTTGCTAGTGGAACGATATGGTCTGTTTCAGCTTGGAATTCTCGACTATATTCTCCATGACGCTTATCATAATTATTTTTTTTGCCAGTAATATTTATTTTTCCTGTATATTCATCTTCTAAATTTTTATTTTTGCCCGCTTCTTCTATTTTTTTATTGCGATATTTGTTCATTTCATTTTGATTCTCATATTTTTTTCGATTATATGGATCTTTCTCATGAAGATTTCGCGTAAAATTTTCTTTATAGATT
This sequence comes from Pectinatus sottacetonis, assembly GCF_015732155.1. Lineage (NCBI taxonomy): Bacteria > Bacillati > Bacillota > Negativicutes > Selenomonadales > Selenomonadaceae > Pectinatus > Pectinatus sottacetonis. The sequence continues at coordinate 793,618 of NZ_WIQK01000001.1, read as the reverse complement.
TTCTCCGTTAGTTTTGTATCTTCTTGATTTGTTTTAGAGTTATTTTTTATTCCCCCACCAAAATTGCCTACATATTCTGAATTATTAACATGCTCTGTATATCCATCAGTATCACTAATTTGATCAGTAACTTGATATGAAAAATTTTCACAATCATCGATAATTCTTGATGCGGTTAGACCTTTTCGACCTGCTAGACGACCAAAAGAAGTTCCTTGAATTAGACTATCTGCAATTGATAAAAATATCGGTTTAATAATGTTAGTTTCTTTATCTTTATTAGTTGCAAATTCCTGATATACTTCATCAATAATTTGCTGTGCAGATTTAGAATCATACATCTCCATTTTTTGTATAATCTTAGCTGCATTTAATGGGGATGCATTTTCTAATTCTTGCATAGATTGATCAAAATTTTTTTTCACAATACACTTCTCCTTTATGCTGCTGCCAAAATATCATCTATTTCTGTGTATTGTTTCTTTATTGTTTTGGCAATGTTTTCTACAGTTATTTCATTGTGTAAATCTAAAACTTGCATATTAACCATGGCACTTAATATTTTGCTAGTAATATCTAAAGCTTCCAATTCTTTTTGTTGTACTCGGGGCAGATTAGATACTTTCATTTGTGTGCGAACCACTTTATGCATAAAGCTTATATTTCGAACATAAAGATAGTCTAATGCACAAGCTACCCTTTGTAGCAGCATTATATACTTATTTTCCATTGTAGTAAAATAAAACTCTATATTACTTAATGAAGTATTAAGTATATTCAACCTTGATACTTCAGCTTTCATTTTTTTAATATTTTCATCGACTACTATTTCTTGTTCTAGTACAGCATCCAAAGATTCTGAGGCTTTTTTTCTTGTATAAAATCCTAGTGTAAGAATACTTTCAACAGTTGTCTTAAATTTATGATTATCAAAGTCTATCTTAAATAATTTTGATTTATGCTGGATATTTTCTATATTAAGTTTTTTTGCAACATATTCTTCATGTGGAAATATTTGATTTATATCATAATCAGCAAATTGTTTTAATTTATCTGCCATTAAGGGGAAAAGTTGGGTTTTTATATTTACCTTACTTTTGTTAATACATTTAACATGATTTTTAATCTGGTCAATTAATATGGACGAATCATTATCAAAAGCAGCTTTTGCATCTATATATTTTTGTCTTATTTTTTCATATAGTTCTTGTGCTTCTTTTATTTTATCCTTTCCTGTAAATTTATTCCAAACATTAGTTGTTCCTTGTTTTATGGCACTAACTCCTGATTTACATTTATCAATACCTTTTTCAACAATATTTTTTACTGCACTATATGTGTTAGAAAAAAATGAACCTGCACTAGACCAAAATCCCATTATTATCCCCTGCCTTATCTTTTATTAATAAATTCACAAGCCTCTTTTACTAAATCATTAAAATCCTGTGTCCAACGAATCATTTTTTTTATTTCGGAATCACGGAACCCCCATTCTATTCCTAATTTTTTTATCCAATTCTGTTCATTTACATCAATTTCTTCATCAGCATCTAATATCCCAGATAATTCAATAATTATTACTTTCTTTACTCTTTTTGTGCTTCCCTGAAATATTGTTACTAAGCTATCATAAGATTTATCTTTTAATTGATAATTTTGTAAGTTTAATTCTGATTGGTAAGTATTAAATGCTTTTTTTTCGCTTTCTTTGATAATTCCATCTGCATCCATAGCGATTTTAGCTAATTCTAAGAAATTTTTACCTTCAGTTTCATTTAATAAATTCAAAAACATTTTCATCACTCCTTGTGATAGTTAAATTATATTTCCTTGTAAATCAAATTTTGTTATTTTATAAAAATGCTTACCATTTTTCAGTATTGTTTCTTTTCGTTGTGCAATTTGCCCATTGGGATGAAATTCGAGTTCAATAACTGGATGTCCTTCATTATTATAATTTTTACTTTTAGTTTTATGACCATTAGTATCAAACTCTATAATGTAAGTCACTCTATTGTTTTCGATCATTTCACTCATAATTAAATTATTATTTTGATAGGTGTTTTTTACTGTTTTTCCAGTATTATCATCTTTTATAGTTTCTACTCGATTTGGGTCTTTTTTATCCCATTTAGGGATTTCTTGGCTTAATCGTTTTTTGATATTATCGGAAGAGTACTTTGAGATAGTATCACTGTCTATATCATTTTTTGCTGAATGAGTAATATTCATTTCCGGATTTTTAGCAATTGTTATTGTAGAGGTCAGATCTGATAATTTTTTTATTAAAGACTCTAGTTGGTTTTTTTTGTTTTCATTATACTTTGTTATAGAATCATAATTTTCATGCAAAATATCTTGTATGCTATAATAATTTTTTTGATTATTTTCCTGTAGTGTTTTTAACTTAGATTCCAATTCTGTAAAGTTATTTCCAATGTCATGGGAGTGATTTTCAATGTTATGCGTAGTCTCATATATTAATTTTTTAAATCCTTGAGCAAGTTCTGTTATCTGTTTATCAATTTGATTAATATCCTGAATTGATTGTTCAAGATCGTTTTCTATTTTAATTGTATTTTTGTTTATAAGCTTAATAAGTGATTGGTGTGTTATTGGAATGCTATTATTAATTTTTTTTATTTCTATTTCAATAAACTTAAAATTTTTATATAAATCATTCTGTTCTATTTCTAATTTATGTAAAGACTCTTGCAGAGTTGTTTTAACTTCTAAAATAGAAGATTTAGTTATATTGATTAAATTATTAATTTCAGCAGAATTAGCTGATTGTTCTTGTCTGTTAATAATCAATTCATTTTTTAAAGTTTTTGTATTATCAATAGCACTATTCATAATAATATCTTTATTAGCATCTAATTTCTTCTGTATATTCACAATATCATGTGACTGCTTTTGGGATGCGATTTCAACTGTTTTATTTACTTCAAATATTGTAGATTCAGTTTTTGAGAGTGTGTTTAGGAAATATGTTACTATATATTCTTTACTTTTATTTACCTCTAGTAACAATTCGTGCTGGTTATTATTCAGGTGCATATTATATTCTTTTCTGAAAGTAAAGCTTTGACTTTCAAGCACATTCAAATGATCTATAATATTTATACCTAAATCGATTAATGAATCAATAAACAATTGTTTAATTTCTTGATGGTTTTTACTAATGTTATTAATAGAGTCGCGAACTATACTATTTGTTTCTTGGACTATTAAATTTAATTTTTCTGATTTTTTCTCTACAGAAGCAATTGCATTACTTGCTTCTGTTTTTATATCGTTTGCTTTATTATCAATAGCTAAAATAAATGCTTCTTTATTGTTGTTAATAAGATTGTTATTTTCATCTAAACGAGTGAGCAATATTTCTTGATTGTCTAACTGTTTTTCTATCAATATTACGATGTTGTTTTGCAACCAGTTTTGTATATCTTCTTTAGATTTATCTATTTTTGATAAAACTGCAGTAATGTTTTCAGTATTAATCTTTTCCTGAGAATTAATAAAATCATTGAGTTTCAATGTTAATGAATTTTCAAGAGTTTTAGTCATTGATTCTGTATCATTAAATTTTTTTTGCATGTAATTTTGCAGTTCATTAATTTTATTTTCATTTATATGTTTAGTTTCCGTATTATAGTTATCTATAATATGTAAAATATTTTCAAATTTAGTGCGCTGCTCATTATCTATCATTTTTTTATAGGAATTAAAGCGTTTTATCATAAAAATTGACCAAATTAATAAAAATATTATGTTATTTATTATAGTTATAAATGGCGAAATTGAATACTGACTAATAAGCCCATAATTTATAGTTAACAATACACCTAAGATAGCAGTTGCATAAAAACAATCAGTTATTCGTATATTTTTTGATTCATTTTCAGTATTCACTATGTAAATTACTCCTTAGTAGATAATTACGTAAATTATATTTTATTATTCAACAGATATTATTTATATAATATCATCTTATAGTATATTTTAAAATACTAATATATATTAAATTTCTCATTGTGCTAGTAAAAATTTAATAGTTTTAAGGTGCTATAAAAATGGTTATTGAACAAAAGTTTCCCGTTAAACAAGTTGACAAAGAATTTGGTATTTGCATAGATACTTTGCGTTCCTGGCTAAAAAAATCAGGTCTTAATCCAGTTACTGAAAATCGCAGTAATACATTAAATAAAAAAGTTTATAATTTTGAATCTCAAATTCGTATCCTTAATAAAAAACTTGATTATAACCGGCTTAGCTGTGCCGTAGAGTTTGTTATACCGATGCATTCATATTTCTCGGAGTGCTTATTATTACTATAAAATTAAAAATATCAGTAAATGCCAACAAGCTAATTCAGCTTTATTAAGAGCTATTATAACTATAATGGTCTCATAAATTAAGACATTTTCTGAACACGTTTATAATGAACCTGATATACTGTAGATAACACTCGAAAGAAGGTTCATTTATGTCTCGGAAAAGAAGAAATTTCACAGCAAAATTCAAATCGGATCTTGTTCTTGAACTGCTCAAGGGTGAGAAAGATCTCAACTCGGTAGCTACCGAAAATAGCATACAGCCAAATCTTTTGCGAAACTGGAAAAAGGAATTTCTTGATAAAGCCTCTGTTGTATTCGATGATTCCCGTGAGGAGAATATCAGAGAAAAGCTTGATGAGGAACGCAAAGAGAAAGAAGAATATGCGAAAAAGGTTGGCCAGCTCACCATGCAGGTGGACTGGTTGAAAAAAAAATCTACAGAACTCCTTGGACCTGACTACGAAAGTAAATTTAGTCCGAAACCTTTTGACGACTAAGGAACTTCCAGCTCAAAAAGGCGCTGAATTACTTGAAGTAAATCGTACTAGCATTTATTACAAAGGAACGCCAGTTTCAGAAGAAGAGCTTGCATGTAAGGCCATTATAGACCGTATTCATACGGATAATCCCGCTTGGGGCGCACGTCAAATATCATCTCAACTTAAAAACCTCGGTTATTTAGTAGGGCGCAGGAAAGCACGCCGATATATGACGGAAATAGGAATTGACGCGATATATCCGAAGATGAATCTTTCAAAGCGCATGCAGCAGGCAAAGGTATGTCCTTACTTAATGCGTAATGCCGTAATATCTCGGCCAAATCAAGCCTGGTCAATAGACATCACCTATATTCCCATCAAGCGAGGATTCCTTTATTTGACTGCTGTCATCGATTGGTATAGCCGATGTATTGTTGGCTGGTAAGTAGATGATACATTGGATACAAGAATGGTCATTCATGCACTTGGAAAAGCTTTTAGAGTTGCCAAGCCACTAATTTTAAATTCAGATCAGGGGTGCCAATTCACCAGCAATGAATATATTGAATTTCTCAAGGGGAATAATATCCGTCAAAGCATGGATGGGAAGAGACGATGGGCTGACAATATTATTATTGAACGTTGGTTTCGAAGTTTCAAGTATGAAGAAGCTTATCTGACCCAATATGCCAACCTAAAAGAGGCGCGTCAAGCAATTAAGAAGTATATCTATTCAAAGAAAATGCCCTTAAAAAATCTGTTTAGTTTACTGTTGACAATCCAACAGATTCCATAAAAGTGTTTAGTATTGTTGGGGAAAAAATAACAACTAAATGAGTATAAACATTGATGTATTAATAGTTATTTAGTTGTAAATGGAGTAATTAAAGATAGATAAAAAGATTCATATACAACTCGAAATCAATTGTACCGCAAGGTACCGTGGGTTCGAATCCCACCCTCTCTGCCATAATGAAATCAAGGCTTTGCGAATTTTCGCAGGGCCTTTTCTTTTTATGTCACTTGTATTCTCTGACGGTTTACTTTTTTATCTATAAACATCAATCTAGTAGTGGATTAATAGTCACTGCTATTACAAAATGTTGCCGGATGAATACGAAAAAATAATATATTTGTTGATTTATCTAAAAAGGGCTGTTCCACATTTTACTTATGTGGAACAGCCCTTTTTTATTTGTTGTCAATAAACTTTTAAAACATTTAACATAATCAATATTTCTATTAAGTACATAGTGAACTTTTTAATAATATATAATTTTTTTATGTAGTTTCTGGTTACCTAGATTAAGCCATAAATATAGGCAATAAATTATAGATTTTTTTCTTTCTTATAAAATACTATTTACTTTATTTTACAAGAAGGTTATTTAATGTAAAAAACATAAAAAATGTAACAAAAAAAGTAAAAAAACAATAAAAAAACAATAAAAAAAATAATTATATAATATATAATGAATTATTATATTATAATATAACGATTGAAAATAAAAGAAAAGCGAGGCATAAGAAAATTATTTACTATTTTTTGGCATCTTATTTGCATATAAGAATATATAGAAGGAGGAAATTATGAAAAATGAAATCCAAAAATTGATTATGCAGGAAGATCATAATAGTCCCTACAAAGATATGGATTTAGCAAAGCATTTTTCAATTAGTAGAGAATATATAACAATTTTGCGTAGAGAGTTACAAATCCCTGATTCACGAGAACGAAAACAAAAATATATATTGAGTGAAATTCAGGAAATATTAAAAATCAGACCAGAAATTGCCTTAAAAGAACTAAAGATATCACTAAGAAGTAAAAATTATACAATATCTGATTATTTGCTGGGAAAATATTTGCAGATTATAGATAGGCAACATGCTAGTAAAAAAATGTTGTTATCTAAGGAGGATGAAAAACAAAAGAAAGATATAAGAAGGGGAAGCTGTGCATTTGAAAATCTTATTGGAGTACATGGTAGTTTATATGCACAAATACAACAGGCAAAAGCAGGAATGCTTTATCCACCGCATGGGTTGCACTGTTTAATAGTTGGAGAGACTGGAGTCGGTAAATCCGAATTAGCGGAATCAATGTATAAATTTGCTTTGGAGTCTGCAAGTATTTCGACTAAAGCACCATTTAATATTTTTAATTGTGCTGATTATGCAGATAATCCTCAATTACTTATTACGCAATTATTTGGATGCGTTAAAGGAGCATATACTGGAGCAACAGTTGATCGTAAAGGTTTGATAGAGCAGACAGATGGAGGAATTTTGTTCCTTGATGAAGTTCATCGACTTTCTTCAGAAGGCCAGGAAATGCTATTTCAACTTATTGATAGAGGTCACTTTCGTCGACTAGGAGAAACTGATGCAATTCATAAGGCAAATATTCAACTTATTGCAGCAACTACGGAAAATATTGAAACTAATCTCTTGGCTACGTTTAAAAGACGTATTCCTATGCTGATTTCTTTACCAGCATTATCTGAACGACCGCTTACTGAACGATTGCATCTTATTGAAAAATTCTTTAATAATGAAGCAACTAGAATGAATGTTGTTTTACATGTAACGCTTGATACAATGAAAGCTTATCTTTTATATGATTGTATGGGTAATATTGGACAGCTTAAAAGTGATATTCAAGTAGCTTGTGCTAAGTCATTCTTGGACTTTGTAATGCATAAAGATGAAATTGTACATGTTGATGTATCTAATTTACCACTTCATGTGAAAAAAGGATTGTTAAAGTTATCTGGTAGGCGTAAACAAATTGATAGTTTAATTTGGAAAGATGGTTGGTTTGAGCCAGGAGCAGAAACTACAGAGTCTAAAATACTTACAGAAGACATATATAGTTTTCCTAAAGAATTTTATATATATATTGAACAGCTATATGACAACTATGAAAAGCATGGGATAACATCAGAAAAGATAAATAAGTTGATTGGTGCTGAAATTGAAAAAAAACTGCAAAATATTATTGCGCATAGTCAAAGGCGTATGGCACCGTTAACTTTAGATGAAGTTGCTAAAGTAATAGGTAGGGATGTTATTAATTTATCGCAGGAAATTCTTCAAATAGCTGAAAAAGAATTAGGAGAATTTGATCAATCCTTAGTGTATTGTTTAGCTGTTCATCTCAATGCTGCGTTTACTCGTTTAGGACAAGGAAAGAAAATTATTAATCCTAATCTTGTGGCAATAAAAGAAAAATTTTCCTGTGAATATGCAGCTGCATGCAAAATGGCACTTGCTATTGAGTATCGTTATAAGATTGAATTGCCAGATGACGAAATTGGTTATATAGCACTTTATTTGCATAAAACTGAAACAGAAGAAGAAGGGCGAGTTGGTGTAGTAGTGGCAGCACATGGCAGTGTTGCTAGTGCCTTATTAGATGTAGCATCAAAGCTTTTAAATGTAACACATGGAAAGTCTTTTAATATGAGTTTTGAACAAGATCCAACAGATGCATGTGAAGATTTGCAGAAGATAGTATATGAAGCGGATGAGGGTAAGGGCGTTTTATTATTAGTTGATATGGGTTCATTACTTACTTTTGGTGAGATTATACAAGCTAGAACTAAAATTCATGTCGAAACTATTTGTCGTGTTGATACTATGATGGTAATAGAAGCATTGCGGCGTAGTATATTACCAGAAGCTACTTTAGGTAATTTAGTTGAAACAATTGAAGGAATGTTAGAAACTTTTCCTAAATTGCCTGTAGAAAAAAGTGAGCAGTTTAAAAAAGAAAAAGCAATTATTACTACATGTTTTACTGGTGAAGGTGCGGCGGTTTATTGTTCACAGAGACTTAGAAAAATTTTTGGTAAAAAAATAAGTAATATTTCCTTACTGCACATGGGAGTAATTGGAGAAAATAATATTGATCAGCAATTTGCCGATATAATAAAAAAATATGAAATATTGGTAATTATAGGAAGTGTTAATCCTAGAGTAAAAAATGTACCATATATTTCTTTGCGTGAATTGATGACACAAGAAGGGCTAGATCATTTATCAAGAATAATCAATACTCCGTTAATAAATATACCGACTTTCTTACAATTGAAAAAAGAAAAAATTCCTAAAATTATAAAATCAATGAAATTTTTAATATTACAGGAAGAAAATACTAAAAATAAGGTAATCCACAAAATGTGTGAATATTTAGTTAAAACTGGTTATGTTGAATTGAATTATGAACAGGCTGTTTTAAATCGGGAAAAATTAGGACCGTTTTTGGTAAATAATAAAGTAGCATTACCTCATGCAGATAGTTCTTATGTTAAGTCTCCAGTAATATTATTTGCAAAACTTGCAAAACCAATAAATTGGGGTAATAAACAATCAACAACACTTGTTTGTATGTTGGGATTAGATATTGATGGTAAAGATAGTGTGCAATATTTGTATAAAAAATTTCTTGATAAAAAAATTATTCAACAACTGGAAAAGGCAAAAACAGAGAAAGAATTAAGGGAGGTCCTAATTGGCAATGCAAATTACAATAAATGAAAAATTGATTTTATTGGATTTGGTAGGAGCGGATAAAACAATTTTGCTGGGGAAAATGGCAGATAATTTATATGAGAATAAATTTGTAAAAAATACTTTTAAAAATGCTATTTTGGAACGAGAAAAAATATTTCCAACAGGATTACCTACACAACCATATGGTGTAGCAATTCCTCATACTGATATTGAACATGTGAATATACCAGCAATTAGTATAGCCCGGTTTAAAAAACCAGTAAAATTTATAGTCATGGGAGAAAAAGATGCTACGGTACTTGTGAAATTAGCATTTATGCTGGCAATGAAGGAAAAACATACACAGCTCAATATGTTGCAAAAATTAATGGCAGTTTTACAGGATAAAGATGCATTAGATTTTTTAGTTACAGAACAAAATAGTCGGTTGGTTAAGATATTTATGCAGGAAAAATTAAAATTGAAGGGATGAATAAAAATGGCTGAAAAAGTAGTGTTAGTAGCATGTGGTACAGGTATTGCTACATCAACAGTTGTTTGTAAAAAAGTAGAAGAATTATTGAAGGAAAATAATGTTTCAGCAAAGATAATTCAATGTAAAATTGCTGAAGTTGGTAGTTATGAAGAACAAGCATCACTTCTTGTAACAACTACGATTCCACCACGCGAATACAAAATACCAGTTGTTAAAGCTTTAAATTATTTAACGAATATGAACACGGAAAAAACAGATAAAGAAATACTTAATGTACTGAGATAAAGGATTGTTAAAATATTTAATATTTTAGGAGGGGACATTAATGATTTTAGAAGCAGTGAAATTTATATTAGGGCTTGGACCTACAGTAATGCTGCCAATAGTTATTACAATTATTGGTATGGCTTTTGGACAAGGGTTTAAAAAAGCATTTCGCTCCGGTGTAACAATTGGTGTTGGTTTTGTAGGAATTAATCTTGTTATTGGATTACTTACATCAAATCTTGGTGATGCTACACATCAGATGGTCACTCGCTACGGTTTAGCGTTAAACATTATTGATGTAGGTTGGCCAGCAGCTGCGGCTATGACATGGGCATCACCTGTAGCGGCATTTATGATACCTATTTGCATGGTAGTGAATATTGCAATGCTTGTAACTAAAACCACCAATGTTGTTGATATTGATATTTGGAATTATTGGCATTTCGCAGCAGCATCAGCAACAGTTTTTGTATTAACTGATGGAAATTGGCTATTTGCTATTTTGGCAGGTATTATTTATGAAATTGCTGTATTAAAAATTGCTGATTGGACTACACCAATTGTAAAAAATTATTTTGGTATGGAAGGACTTTCGTTTCCAACAGGTTCTACTTGTGCCCAAGGGCTTATTGGTATTCCAATTGTAAAAGTTATCAGTAAAATTCCTGGAATAAGAAATTTGCATGCAGATCCTGAGGCGATACAAAAGCGTTTTGGTATTTTTGGTGAACCTCTTATGATGGGATTAATATTGGGGGTTTTATTAGGAATTTTAGCAGGTTATCCAATAGGTAAAATTCTTCAAATTGGGATCATTATGGCTGGTGTTATGTTCTTAATGCCACGTATGGTAAAAATACTTATGGAAGGACTTATACCAATATCAGAATCAGTTAAGGAATATTTACAAAAGAAAAATTTTGGTAAGGATAGAGAACTTACTATTGGATTAGATGCAGCAGTGGCAGTTGGACATCCAGCAGTTATTGCTACTGCACTTGTACTTGTTCCATGTACATTGTTCCTTTCAGTTATTATACCAGGAAATAATGTGCTTCCTTTTGGTGATTTAGCAACAATATGTTTTTATGTAGCGTTTATAGTTGGTGCAGCAAAAGGAAATATTGTACATTCTGTTTTGGCAGGCATAGTTGTAATGGGATTGGCACTTTTAATGGCAACAAATATCGCACCATTCCATACATCAATGGCTATTGCAGCGCATTTTCAAATGCCGCAAAATACAACGATGATATCTAGTCTTGATCTTGGGGGTAATTTCTTAAATTGGATTATAATTAAAATTTTTCAGTTTATCTAAGTTTTGTTTGTGAATAATATGAAATTTATGGAGATAATTTCTATAGCTTTGGTTATATTAACAAGTGATATTTGAAAGGAATTTTGCAATGAAAGCTTTAGTAAAAATGCAAGTTGGCGCTGGTCATTGGGAAATTATTGATAAACCAGAACCACAAATTAATGATGATCAGGTTAAAATTAAGGTTGAGTATATAGGCGTATGTGGAAGTGATATTCATACGTATGAAGGCCATTATAATACGGACGCAGTTGGATTAACAATAGGACATGAATTTGCTGGAATTATATCAGAAATTGGGGAAAATGTTACAAACTTTAAAATTGGTGATCGCGTAACTTCAGAAACGACTTTTTATGTGTGTGGAAAATGTAGATATTGTAAGGCACAAGAATATAATCTTTGTCCGCACCGTAGGGGTTTAGGTACACAGCAAGATGGAGCTGCAGCTAAATATGTTATAGCTCGCAAAGAAAGTGTACATATTTTACCACAAAATTTATCTACACGTGAAGCATCAATTACTGAGGCTGCAGCCTGTGCTTATCATGGAGTGAATAAAGCTAAAATTACAAAAGGCGATATAGTGTTGGTTTTAGGACCAGGGCCGATAGGATTATTGGTAGCTCAGATAGTTATGTCATATGGTGGGCATGTTATTATGACAGGGTTGACCCAGGATGCTAGACGATTACAAATTGCTAATAAAAGGTTTGGTATTGAACATATAATTGATGTGCAAAAGGATGATCCACAAAAATTAGTAAATCAATTAACAGGTGGATATGGTGCTGATGTTTGTTATGATTGTACGGGAGCGGTTCCCGCTATGCATCTTGGTATGGAACTTTTGCGTAAAAAGGGGCAATATGTGCAAATAGGGCTTTTTGCTAAAGATATAGTACCAGTAGATTTTTCTAAAATTATTCAAAAGGAAATTATAGTTTCTGGAAGCCGCAGTCAAAATACCCATGATTGGGAACCAACACTACGACTTATGAGTGAAGGAAAAATTAATGCCGATAAAATGATTACGCATGAAGTATATATTAATGAATGGGATAAAGCGTACACTTTTATAAAAAGTGGACAAGCAATAAAGGTTGTAATGAAACCAATTTAAGTTTACCTGAAGGAGGTTTATTTAACAATGACTATTGTTATTGGTTCAGATCATGCAGGATTGCATATGAAGGAATTTCTCAAAGGAAAATTACATGATGCTGGATATGTAGTAATTGATAAAGGTACTCACGATGAAAAATCTGTAGATGCAGGAACCTATGCTATTTCTGTAGGAGAGGAAGTAGCATCTGATACGATAGGAAAAAAAGGTATTTTAATATGTGGAACAGGGATAGGAATGTCTATTAATGCAAATAAGATTAATGGAATTCGTGCTGCATTAGTAGGTGATTTGTTTTCAGCTAAAATGACAAGAGCTCATAACGATGCCAATGTTATTTGTATGGGAGCTAGAGTTATTGCAGAAGCAATGGCATGGGAAATAACAAAAACATGGTTATCTACAGAATTTTTGGGTGGAAAATATGCTAAAAGAGTTGCAAGTATAGCTAGATATGAAAATATGCGGATATAAAAGATCTTTCTACGAGAAGGGACTGTGAGCAATAATGATAGCACCAGTTTTTTCAGCGTCCGTTTCTTGTATGAATATTGGTGGTTTTGCTGCTGCAATAAAAGAAGTAGAAAAATTGGTGGGATTTTTACATTATGATATAGTTGATGGAAAATTCAATAAATGTTATGTCTTGGGGGATATAGCATATCAATATTTAAAGAAAAATAGTAAACTACCTATTGAATTGCATTTAGCAGTTGAAAATCCAGAAGAATATATTAATATTTTTGCAGGATACGGTGTGGATTATATTGCTGTACATTATGAAGCGATGACTGATCCCCAGAAAACTTTTCAATTGATAAGAAGAGTTGGAGCTGTACCAGTATTGGCTTATCGTGCAGAAACAGCACCTCAAGAAGATTTTTTTGCATTAGCTCAGAATTGTGCGTGGATATTAAAACTTACGGTTAATCCAGGCTTTTCAGGACAAAAAATTAATACACAAGCTATTGACCATATACGATTAATGGCTAAAATATTAAGAAAAAATAATAGTACAATTCGTATTCAGGCAGATGGTAATGTAAATTGTATAACAATAAAAGCTTTATACATTGCTGGTGCAACAATTTTTACATGTGGGACTTCTGGTTTGTTTAGGCAAGGGCGATCATTGCGGCAAAATTTAAGAGAATTACGTAATGCCCTGCCTATTAAAAATTACGGCAAATATTCGCTAGTTTAATATGGAGGAGCAGGTATAGTGATTAACTGGAATAAGTATTTAAATAGGGAAATAGTTTGCAGTTGTGGGAAAAAACATCAATGTAATATTAAGCATGTAGACATAGGTTTTAATGTTATTAAAAAATTGGCAGATTATGTACAAGAGGAAAAATTTAAAAATATTTGTATTGTAGCAGATAAGCATACTATAAAAATAGCCGGGGAAAAAGTATATACAGCATTAAAAAAGATTGGTATATCATATAATGAATATATTTTTACAGATGAAGAACTTATACCTAATGAATTAAATTTAGGAAAGATTTTCACTCACATACCAGTTGATTGTGATTTTATTATTGCAATAGGATCAGGGGTAATAAATGATTTAGTGCGATTTGTATCAAAAAAAATATATATTCCATATGCTATAGTTGCAACAGCACCGTCTATGGACGGTTATGCTTCAGCAGTATCACCATTAATTATAGATGGTTTTAAGGTAACATATGAAGGATTAGGTTTTCCATGGGCGATAATTGGCGATGTTGATATATTAAAAGATGCACCAGTAAATATGATAGCATCTGGAGTAGGTGATATATTTGGCAAATATGTTTGTTTAGTGGAATGGAAATTATCACATATAGTAAATAACGAATATTATTGTCCAGAAATTGAGAAATTGATGCGTAGAGCTGTTGATATAGTGGCAAAAGCTGCTGATCATGGTATTGCTGAAAGGGATCCGCAGGCAATAGCTTCAGTTATGGAGGGTTTGATATGGGCGGGAATAGGTATAAGTTATTGTGGAAATTCACGTCCAGCATCTGGGTGTGAACACCAAATGGGCCATTTTTGGGAAATGATGTTTTTACAAAATTACCATCGGCATGACATTGAACATGGCACGTTTGTAGGGATAGCAACAATAGTGGCACTTTATGTATATAAAGAAGCAGTAAATATTTTAGAAGTTAATAATAATTTACCAACTATTTTATTTGATAAAGAGAAATGGGAAAAAATGATAGTTGATGTTTATGGGAAATGTAGTTGTAGTATTATTGATCTAGAGAATAAAGTGCATAAAAATGATTCCCAAAAGGCTGTTGTAAGAATACGAAATGTCTTGTCTAATAAAATGCAGATAATAAAGCTTATAAAAAGTTTACCAGATATAAATATAATGATAAAACGGATGAAAAAAGTACAAGAACCATTTTTACCAAGACAAATAGGAATTACTCCCCAGCTTTTGCGAGATACAATAATATATGCTAAAGAAATGCGTAATCGTTATGGCGTATTACAATTATTGTTTGATTGTGGAAAATTAGAGGAAGCAGCAGATAAAGTTTGCAGAGAAATAGACATGTTATCAGAAAGTAATATAGGAAAATAAGGTTTTTTTATTTGTTAATTGAAATTATAAATATTAGAATGTATTAACAATATTTGCATGTAGTACGTGAAATGCAGGATATTGTTTAGATTTACATTTTTATATTGATACGGAAAAAAGTCAGCTTTTGATATATAATATAATTATATATCAAAAGCTGACTTTTATTTGCAGTATAAATAAGTCATTGGAGCCGACGATACTGTAAAAAAGGTTATGTAAGGAGAAGTTATGGAAAAGCAGCAGGAGAAAAAAGTAAAGAAGTTCGACATAGAAAGCTATAGAATTTTGGCTGAATTAAGTCAGTCCGTTATATTTGAGTGGGAGATAGAATCTGATCGTATATATGTATCAGATAACTGGAACTTGATTTTTGGTAGCAAACCGGCAGCAGATAATTTCAGCAGCAATATTAATAAAGTGTTTTTTCTTTATCCGGATAGCCATGATTTTTTAACACCGTATATTGAAAAAATAAAGAAAAAAAATAAATTTCTGACGCGGCATTATGAAAAATTTGAACTGCGGCTGCGGGTCAAGACTGGAAAATATTTGTGGTTCCAGCTGTGATTGCTGCTGCGCTGTAATAATAAGGGGATTCCTGAATATGTTTTTTGTATGATGACGGATATAAACAGACAGAAAGAGGAATATGAGCATCTTTTGCATCAAGCGCATAATGATGTATTGACAGGATTGTTTAATAAGGCTACAACGCAAAAGTTTATCACTAATTATCTTAAAAATGCGCGCTTAAAAGATAAAAAACAAGCTCTTTTTATAATAGATATTGATGGTTTTAAAGCTGTTAATGATCATTTTGGTCATTTATTTGGTGATGCAGTTATAGCGGAGTTAGCGCATCATATTAAGGATTCTTTTAGAAAAACTGATATTGTTGGTCGTGTTGGTGGTGATGAATTTATGGTTTTATTAAAAAATATAAGTGATAATAATATTATATCTGATAAGGCACAGGAATTGATCGGGCAGTTGCAGCGTGAATATAATGCGAAGGAAGAAATCTATAAGATATCAGCTAGTGTAGGTATTGCTGTTTCACCAGAATCAGGAATTGAATTTGAAGAACTGTTTGAAAAAGCTGATAGAGCACTTTATCATGTCAAAGCTGAGGGGAAAAATAATTATTATATATACCATGATAAAATGCCAGTCAGCGAATATGTGAATAATAGAATAAATTCTGAACTACAGGAAAAGAATCAAAAGTCTTTTTATGAAAATGTGATTGAGTATATTTTTCGCATTTTATATCGGAGTGAAGATGCTGATGCGGCAACAAACTTGATTTTGGAAGTGATTGGTCGCCGATATAGTATCAGCCGTACATTCATTTTGGAAAAGAAAAAAAATCAGATGTACGCTAACACGTTTGAATGGTGCAATGATGGTGTACAGTCACAGCAGGGTAAACAGCAGCATATTTTGTCCATGGTGGCAGAAAAATTTTTCCATTATTTTGATGAAAACGGTGTATTCAGTTGTGAAAATGTAACACTATTACCGCAGGAGTTGCGAAGATATTTTAATAATAGTCCAGTAAAAGCACTATTGGAATGTGCAATGGTGGACAAGGGAAATTTGGTTGGACTGATAGGCTTTGAATATCATCCACATCCACGGGCATGGAAAAATGAGGAAATAGAAGCACTGTCATTTACTGCTGAGATTTTAGGGACATTTTTACTTCATAGACGCTCAATGGATGAAGTGAAATTATCCCGTATGCAGGCCTTGGAAATATTGGATCATATAGAATCATTTATATATGTAATTGATAAAAATACGCGTGAAATATTATTTTTAAATGAAAGTGCAGCGGAATTTTTTGGTACTGATAAGATAGGCAAACATTGCTATGACAGTGTTTGTTGTGAAAGTATGAACTGTTCTTTTTGTCCTGCGGTATTGTTAACAGAGGTTGTTAAATCGGCGAAACAGGATATATATATACCTAAGCGGAAAATATGGCTGCATGTTTCTGTATCAAAAATCCAGTGGGACGGAGACAGAGATGTGTGTATGGTACATTGCCATGATATCACGGCAATCAAAAAGGGGGAGTTGGGTAATTAGCTGATGCATCATGTTATAGAATAAAGTTTTATGACTATGTTTAAAAGATAGCTAAAAAGTACAGTAAGCATTTTTATATTACGGTAAAGGGATCAACAGAAGCTTTATCGTGAAGGACTTTTATCTGCCATTTGTTTTTAGTGGCTATGGTCTCTAATTTTTTTGCAAGATATTTTACAATAGGGAATTCTGTGCCGAAATGTCCGGCATCTATGAGGTTCATATTTAGTTCCTGTGCCTTTTGAGCTTCATGGTATTTAACATCTCCAGTTATATATATATCAGCACCCATAAATTTTGCCCTATTTATAAATTCGGCTCCGGTACCACTGCACAAGGCGGCTTTTTTGATTTTTTTATTATTGCTTTTGACAAGACGAATATTTTTTACGGGTAGGGTGTTTTTTATCATTGCTGTAAAATCTTCCAAATCAATAGCGGTAGATAATTCTCCAATGCGGCCAAGTCCTGTAAATATATTTGTTGGTTTTAACGAATGCAATTCATAGGCCGCTTCTTCATAGGGATGAGCCTTGAGCATTGCTTTTATGACTTTTGACTGTATTTTAGCGGGGAATATAGTTTCAATTTTAGTTTCATTTACTGATGCTGTTTTGCCAATTTCACCAATGAAGGGATTGGTTCCAGGCAGCGGGAGAAAGTGGCCTGTACCATTGGATTCAAAGGAACAGTTGGAATATTTACCGACAAAACCGGCACCGGCTTTACCTATTGCCAGACGAACTTTTTCGGCATAATCTACTGGTACAAAAACGATCAGCTTTATTAATTCTTCTGTGGAAGCTGTATTTAATGGTATAGTATTATGTAACCCCCATAAATGGCAGAGGTAATCATTGATACCACCCAGGGCACTGTCCAGATTGGTATGGGCAGCAAAGACGGCAATATTATTTGCTAATAGTGTTTGGATAGATTTACCCTGTGGCAGGTCAGTACGTATTTTTTTTAGCGGATGGAAAATGAAAGGATGATGTGAAATTATCATATCGCATTTTTCTTTTAGGGCTGTGTTGATTACGTTGTTATTGACATCAAGACAAACAATCAGTTTATTTATTTTTTGTGCGGGATCACCAATTAAAAGACCAGGATTATCCCATTCTTCAGCTAGATTGTGTGGGGCAATTTTTTCCATTGCTTCTATTATCGTTTGACAGCTTATCATTGTATATTACCTCCAGTTTTTTTACTATATCAGATAAGTTTTTTAATTGGACATTATTTTTTCCGTGTGTTGAGGCTTTTTTCAATCCGGTAAGTATTTTATTATTGCGGCGCAAAAGCTCCTTTATATGAAGGTTAAACAAAGGGGGTCTTTTATTTATCAGGACAGGGCCAACTTCAAGTTCGATAGGAGTGGGCATTTGTTTTTTCCCTGGAAGAGCATAAATTATCTGATATATATGATTTTGTTCTTTGGCTAAAGCCTCATCAGTAATGTGCCAGCCTATTTGATAAAGATAGTGACGCAGTTTATCGGCAGCCAGCTGTGGTTGTAAGATAAGATCATTCAGGGAAGATACTATATGAGTAGATTCTTTTAGTAGGCTACTTATAAGGATTCCGCCCATTCCAGCAAAAACAGCTGTAGTAATTTCACCTGTCTTTATGGGGGAAAGACCGCTCCCGAGCCGTACGTCAATTTTGGTAGTCATATTTTTGGCTTTAACGGCTTTTTGGGCAGTTATATAAGGCCCTTTATTAATATCTATTGCTATAGCGTGATTTATTACATGCTTTTTTATTAAATAGATAGGCAAGCAGGCATGATCAGTACCTATATCTGCAATAACAGCATTGACAGGAACAAAAGCTGCTACAGTGCGTAGTCGGATTGATGGCATAATAGATTCCTTTTTGTATTTATTTTGGATAATATTATTTGTATAAACATAATAATTATAACATATTATATTTATAGTGATACATTAAGCTTCATATATAGAAGGAAAATATTTATGTTTGATAGAAATATATTATTAAGTAAAAGCGTATCCTGATTTTTAATAGAAATAAAGAGAATAAGAGGGATGATTATGCTTAAATTATCAGATAATTCAATAAAAACACAAATGAGATATTTATTTATTTCCAGCTTAATAGTTACTATATGCATAATTAGTTTTATCATTTTCTATTATTGGAAGATGTCAATTAATGAAACTATGCTTTATACTCAGGCAGAAACAACGCAGTCTGTATTATATGGGATAAAAAATTTTATGGAAGTACCACTGCATATGAATGAATGTAATAGATATTTTTTAGAAAAGGGATTAATTGATATAAAAAAGGACAATAATGCGGCAAAGTTTTTTGGCGGGGCTATGAGTAATGCTGATGATAATGTTTATAGTTTTAGTTTTGGCACGGCTGATGGGGAATATTACGGTGTGCGCCGCTATCATGATAGTCTTGAGTTTATGAAAAGTGATAAACAGACTAATGGACGGTCTACGTATTATTCCATGGATAAAGATTTTAAAATAGGACGGATAACAGATCAGTTGGGGAAATTTGATCCTCGTACGCGTGATTGGTATATATCGGCACAAAAGAGTAGGTATCCAATTTTTTCTGATATTTACCGGCATTTTGCCATGAATGATTTAGTTATTTCTGCATCGTATCCGATATTTGATGAAAATAAGAAATTTTTGGGTGTATTGGGGACACATATCACTTTAAATAAACTTAATGATGAACTAAAATATGTTGTTAAAAATCGTAATGCCAAGGCCTATATTTTTGAAAAAAAAACAGATGATTTGGTTGCTAATAGTGAAAATGAACCTAATTTTATTATTGATTCAAAAGGAATATTTCATAGGACTAATGCAGCTTCTATAAAAGATTCGATAATAAGAGAGGCTTATATGGACTATAAAACCAACCATGCTGATGATATAAAAACGTTTACTGGTATGGAGGATTTTTATATAAAAGTATCTGAATATAAGAAATATGGAGCTGACTGGATACTTGTTACGGCTGTCCCAGAGAGCCCCTATATTTTAGTCATTAAAAAAAGTGTATGGATTGCCTTGATTTTGTCGATATTGATTTTATTGGCAGCAGCGTGGATATCGTCACAGAAAATCAATAAATATCTGTTGCCAGTATACGATCTTATTGGGATAACAGAAAAATTTTCTGCGGGAGATTTTTCCCTGCGTGCCGGTGTTTCAGAAAAGAATGAAATTGGTATTTTAGGACATTCTTTTAATAATATGGCTGAGCATTTAGAGCTATTGATAAATAAACTGGAGCAAAAGGTAAAGGAACGAACTAATGAACTGGAGGAAAAAAATAGAACACTAGAAAAAACGAAGGAAAAGTTGGAATACTCATTGCAAATAGACTTTCTTACAGGGCTATATAACAGAAAATTTTTGATTACTAAAATAGATGATAGTATTAATGATTTTTCTCAAAATGGTACGATTTTTTCTATAATTATGATGGATATAGATTTTTTTAAGAAAATCAATGACACATATGGACATGACTGTGGTGATTTTATTTTGCAGGAAATAGCAAAAATATTTAAAACATGTATAAATGGCAAAGGATATATTTCTCGCTGGGGTGGAGAAGAGTTCCTGATTTTACTGCATGGTACGGTGGAAAAAGAAGGATTGGCAATAGGGGAAAAAATAAGAAGAACGGTTGAAGAATATGAATTTATTTATCAAAAGTTTGTTATACAAGTTACTATAACATTGGGGATGGCAGTATATGAAACAGAAATTTCAGTGGATGATATAATAAAACATGCTGATATAGCTGTTTATAAGGGAAAACGAAATGGGCGTAACCGCTTAGAAGTATATACTGAAAATGAATAAAAAAATAGGGCTGTGGCACATAGATATTTTTCTTTTATAATAGGTAAGCTATCTTCCTCGCCTGTTGTTATAGAGATGGGGAAGCACATATATAATGGCAGGATGTATATTATAAAGTTAATATTATTTTTGCAACAGCCTATTTTTTATTTTGCGGCATAACGCTCATGGAAATATAATGTCTTAATTTTTTTATATAATTTTTGGCTAGAGAACTTAAATGAGTGTGCTTATTATATACATATCCGACACGGATTATTTCACTGCTTGCCAATGGGACAGATATTATATTGCTGCCATTTAAATCTTCACTTAATACACCGGTGGAGATGGTATATCCGTTAAGGCCGATCACGAGGTTGAATAATGTGGCTCTATCACTTACGCGGATACTTTTTTTGTGGGATATGGTACTATGTATTTCCTCAGAAAAATAAAATGAATTGTGTGTTCCTTGTTCAAAGGACAGACAGGGATAAGGTTCTAAATCAGAAAAGTTAATGCTTTTTTTGTGTGCAAGAGGATGGCGGGAACTCATAAAAATATAGGGGCTGGTTCGGAACAGTTCAATAAAGATTAAGTCGTTGTCATGGAGAATTTTATTTATCACCTGTTCATTAAAAGAACTAAGATAAATCACACCAATTTCACTGCGCATATCTTTTACATCGTCTAATATTTCATGTGTCTTTGTTTCACGCAGGGTAAATTCATATTCATCTTCGGCATAATCCCTGATTAAATTTACGAAAGCATTTACTGAGAAAGCATAGTGTTGTGTAGAAATTGCAAATAAACGACGAGACGGTTTTTTGTTAAGGTAATGTTTTTCTAACAGGTCTGTTTGTTCTAGTATCTGGCGGGCGTAGCTTAAGAAATTCTGTCCATCGGAAGAAAGTGATACGCCGCGGTTAGTACGAATAAATATTTCAATACCGAATTCTTGTTCTAATGATTTTACAGCGTTGGAAAGACTGGGCTGTGATATGAAAAGTTTTTGTGCTGCGGTACTTATGGAGCCGGAATTGACAATTTCTATTATATATTTTAGTTGCTGTAGAGTCATTATTACACCTCATTAGTATTTATGTTAAACGTATGTGGTAAAGTAATTTATTTCATTTTAATGAAACTATAAAATTATGAGAAATAATAAATTTATTTATGTATAAAAGATTTTTTTATAAAGAAAAACAATTGAAAAATTACGTTTGTAATTGTATTATTAAATTAATGGCATAATATTATTGTTTCATGAAAAAGGGGAGCGATTATGAACTTAAGAGTCCTTGTAGATAATAATACCATAATTGATCAATATTTTTTAGGTGAACCGGGAGTTTCTTATTACATAGAAGCTGATGGGAAAAAAATTCTTTTTGACGTAGGGTATAGTGATGTTTTTATGAAAAATGCTGCTAAAATGAAAATTGACTTAACCAGAATAAATGCTGTAGTTTTTTCTCATGGACACAATGATCATACCGGTGGAGTAAAATATTTTATTAGTTCTATTGCGAAAAAATTTAAACAGGAAGTCCGATTAATAGCTCATTGTGGTGTGTTTGAAGATAAATATGAAAAAGATGAGTCAATTGGAAGTTGTTTGAAAGCGCATGATTTAGAAAAGTATTTTACCCTTTCTTTGAAAAAAGGTCCGCAGTATATTACGAAAAATTTATTGTTTTTAGGGGAAATTGAGCGGATAAATAACTTTGAAAATAGCATTCCAATAGGAGTAGTGCAAAGTGATAATGGTATGAAACCTGATTTTGTTATGGATGATTCTGCTCTGGTGTATATGACAGATAAAGGCATGATAATTATTACTGGCTGTTCCCATTCTGGTATATGTAATATTATAACTTATGCCAAAAAGATATGCCATGAAAAGCGCATAAGGGCAATTATAGGAGGTCTTCATCTTTTGGATGCACCAAAGGAATTATTGAAGCATACTATAACTTTTATTAAAGAAAATAATGTTTTGGAAGTATATCCCTGTCATTGCACAGACCTAGCTGCCAAAATAGCATTGGCTGAAGATTTAACAATAAAAGATATTGGTGTGAATTCAATGATTAGTTATGAATAGTAATATAATTAATATCAAATATAATAGTTGTATTTTATGAATTAAATAACGGAAAAGTATAGGAGAATAATATGAACGCGGAAGAACAACGTTATAAATATTTAAAATTATTGTCGGAAAAATATCCGGCACGCCAATCGGTTTATGCGGAACTTATTCATTTGAATGGAGTTTTAAGCCTACCAAAGCCGACAGAGCATTTTATGAGCGATTTGCATGGGGAATATGAGTCTTTTTTTCATATATTGAATAATTGTTCAGGCGTTATAAAAGAAAAAGTGGAACGTGTTTTCTCTCGGAAAATGTCAAAAGAAGAAATGGCTGATTTTTGTACACTTATATATTATCCTAAGGAAAAATTATCGGCATTAAAAAAGAAAAATATGCTGACGCCAGAGTATTACAAAAAAACAATTCTGAACCTTCTGGATTTAGCGAAATTTATGTCATATAAGTATCAGCCTAGGGAAATAAATAAAACTATCCCCAAAGGATATGGTTCTATCATAGATGAACTTTTACGTGGTCGTCCTGATGCTGACTATGTACCACGGGTGTATAGAAAGAAAATGCTTGATACATTGATCAGTATTGGCAGTGGTAATGATTTCATATTTGCCTTTACGGTACTTATCAAAAGACTGGCTGTAGCGAGATTACATATAGTAGGTGATTTTTTTGATCGTGGTGGTCGTCCTGATGCTATCTTAAATATGCTTATGAAACACCATAGTGTAGATATCCAATGGGGCAATCACGATGTATTATGGATGGGAGCTGCTTGCGGCAGTGAAACATGTATTGCAGAAGTAGTGCGCATCAGTCTAAAATATAATAATATTGATGTTTTGGAACGTGGGTATGCTATTAGTGTAAGGCCATTGTTTATTTTTGCTGCCGGTCTTTATCCTGATGATACGCCTGAAGTGGCAGCGCAGAAAGCTATTTCTATAATATTATTTAAGGAAGAAGCTGCACTTATAAAACGAAATAAAGATTTTAATATGGATGCAAGAGTTTTGTTGGATAAAATTGATTATAAAAAAAAGGTATTGATTTTAGGTGGGAAGGAATATGAGCTTACTATTAAAGATTTTCCAACAATTGATTCGGCAGATCCTTTAAAAATATTGCCAGAAGAGGAACAAATTATAAGAAATCTGCGTTCTTCATTTATGGAAAGTCAGCAACTGCAGCGGCATATACAATTTTTATATCAAAAGGGAAGTTTATATAAATGTTATAATGGTAATTTATTATTTCATGGATGTGTACCGGTTGACAGCCAGGGTAGATTTAAGAATATAAGGATAGAAGGGAAAAATTATGCAGGGAAAACTTATCTTGACTATGTTGATCAAAAGATACGCCAGGCTTATTTTGGGGGAAAAGATAAATTTACTATAGATTTTATGTGGTATTTATGGTGTGGGATAAATTCTCCGGTATCTGGAAGAGAAATGAAGATTTTTGAACGCATTTATCTCAAGGATAAAAAAACATGGCAGGAACCATCTGACTATTATTTTTCCTATTATGATAAAGAATGGTTTTGTGAGCAGGTTTTGCAGGAGTTTGGGCTTGATCCTGTACATGGGCATATAATAAACGGGCATGTTCCCATAAAAGTAAAAGATGGCGAAAGTCCTATAAAAGCAGGGGGGAAAGCTATAGTTATTGATGGTGGCTTTTGCCGTGCATATCATAAAAAAACGGGAATTGCAGGATTTACCCTGGTTTCTAATTCCCGGGGACTGCGGTTGATTGAACATCGTGATTTTACTAATGTAAAAGCGGCAATAATGAATAATAAAGATATTGAATCTGTGTCCAAGTCTATTGAAGTGCAGAGCTATCAGACTACTATTGCCGATACAGATGAAGGCCGAAAAATTCAGGAGAAAATAAATGACTTGTATCATTTGATGCTGCTTTATAAAAATGGTATATTAAAACCAGTAGAGTAAAATTTAAGAACCAATTAAAAATAAATTTTATGATAGGAGGCAGTGGAATATTGATAAACTGGGCAATATTAGGAACAGGTGTAGTAGCCAATGAGATGGCACGGGCTTTAAAAAAAGCAGGTAAGCGTATTTATTCGATTGGGAATAGAACACATTCCAAGGCAGTAGCTTTTGCAGAGAAATATGGTATAGAAAAAGTATATGATGATTTCCATGCGATGTTTTATGACGAAAATGTAGATGTTATCTATATAACTACACCGCATAACACCCATATTAGTTTTTTGCGCGAGGCATTATCAGCGGGAAAACACGTACTTTGCGAAAAATCGATTACTCTTAATTCAGTGGAACTCAGAGAGGCAGTAAAAATAGCTGCCGAAAAAAAAGTAGTCTTGGCTGAGGCGATGACTATATATCATATGCCGCTTTATAAAAGATTGCTGGATATGTATGAAAACGGTGATTTTGGCAGAGTTAATCTTATCCAGCTCAACTTTGGCAGTTTTAAAGAATATAATATGAAAAATAGGTTTTTTAATAAGTCGCTGGCAGGAGGGGCAATCCTAGACATAGGAGTATATGCTCTTTCGCTGGCAAGGTTGTTCTTGACTTCCAAACCGGTAGATGTTTTGTCGCGGGTGGAATATGCGCCTACAGGCGTCGATGAAAAAGTCGGCATAGTAATGACTAATGAGCAAAAGGAACTGACAGTAATATCGTTATCGTTACATTCTAAACAGCCTAAACGGGCTGTAATATCCTGTGAAAGATGTTATATAGAAATAATGGAGTATCCTCGTTCCTGTGAAGCTGTTATAGTTGATGCGGTATCAGGGAAAAGAGATATTATAAGTTGTGGAGATAAGCAATGTGCTTTGCAGTATGAAATGGAAGATATGGAAAGAGCAATAAACGGTGATAAAAAAATTATGCATTTAGATGATACTATCGATGTTATGGCGTTAATGTCAAAAATGCGTGATGAATGGCAGATGTATTATCCCGAGGAATCGGATGGAAAAATTTTATAAGTAATAACTAATATTAGTTTAAACACAAAAAAGGAGCCATATGGCTCCTTTTTTGTGTTTAAAGATCATTCTTTTTTTACTTTATATAGAGCAGCGTACATCGTAGGCAGTACAAGTAGCGTTAAAATCGTTGCTACGAAAAGTCCGCTGGCAATGGCTACAGCCATTGGTCCCCAGAAAGAGCTGGTCATAAGCGGCATCATCCCAAGAATTGCTGCGGCAGCAGTCAGCATTATAGGACGAAATCTCAAGACAGCTGAGTCTATGATGGCATTCCATGGTGTTTCACCAGCAGCCATGTGTTTTTGTATTTGATCAATGAGAATGACAGAATTTCTTATGATCATACCACTCAATGCTAAAATACCTAATTGAGCAACGAATCCCATTGCTTTATCCAATAGAAGCATACCGAAAGTTACGCCAATTATGCCTAGAGGAGCGGTAAGCAGGGTAAGCATCATTAGTTTGCCGCTTCTCAGTTGTAGCATTAATAATGTCATTATGACGAATATCATTGCTGGGATAGGGACAAGTAAAAATTTTACAGCATTTTTACTGTCAGATAAAGCACCACCAGCCTGTATTGAATAGCCAAGCGGAAGAGTACTTCTAAGTTCCTTTGTAGCATCAAAAGCTTTTTTAGTTGCATCATTTGCTGTACCGGATTTTATATTAGCTTCTACAGTTATTGTTGGTTTTAAGTCACGTCGCCAGATTAATCCGTCTTCAGCATCATATTTTATCTTGGCAATTTGTCCTAAAGGTACATAACCTGCACTACCTAAATAAATAGGGAGATTTTTGAGCTCAGAAAGGTTTTTTCTGTCAGTATCTTTCAGGCGCAGGGCAATGTCGATAGTACGATCTTTATAATAATACTGAGCAGCAGTAGCACCGGAAATTTCTGTATAAAGTGACTGTGCTGCAGTCTGGCCGGAAACACCCATGGCACGCAGTTTATCCTGATCCAAAATGAGATGCATAATTTTGCTTTTTTCATTCCAATCGAAATGAATGTTTTCGTTATTTGGATCTTTGGCAATAATGGCGGCTGTTTTATTGGCAATTGTGCGTACTTTATCTTCATCATAGCCGGATACTCGTAGCATAATAGGATAATCAGCCGGTGGTCCTGTCTGAATGAATTTTATATTACTGCGTACGTTGGGAAAATTATCATTTAATTCTTTTTCGATTTGTTTAGTTAATTTTTTACGGGTATCAGGATCTTTAGCCACGACTACAAATTGACTGTAATTATCAAGTGGCAGTTGCGGATTAACTGTAAGGACAAAGCGTGGAGCACCTTCGCCTACGTAGTATGAGAAGTTTTTAATATCATTTTTTTGTGTATTTAAAAATGCAGCAAAGCGATTAGCTGTACTTTCCGAAGCTTTTAGGGAAGAACCATCAGGGAGCTGCATATCAATGAGTATTTCTGGACGTAGAGAAGGGGGGAAGAATTCCTGTTTGATAAATTTTATAGAAAAGATAGAAAGTGCGAACAAACATACAGTGGAACTTATAACTATTTTTTTATGCTGCAGGCACCATGTCAGTGTTTTACGGAAGATGTTATAGAATTTACTTTGATAAGGTTCTATTTTTTCTGTACCATCTTTTTTTACTTTAGTGCGGATAAAATAATAGCCTAAAAGAGGAGCAACCATGACGGAAACGATCCACGAAGTACATAGGGCAATACTTATTACTGGAAACAGGCTGTTACAGAATTCAGAAGCATCTCCTTTGGCGAAAGCTACGGGGATAAAGCCAGCACAGGTGATTAAGGTTCCTGTAAGCATAGGTTTGGCAGTGGCATTGAAAGCATAGCAGGCCGCTTTGAACCGATTTAAGCCTGCTTCCAATTTGACGCTCATCATTTCTACAGCTATTATGGCATCATCAACGAGTAATCCTAAGGCAATTATAAGTGAACCCAGGGAAACTTTTTGGAGATCTATGCCCAAAAGATACATCATGCAAAACACAGCAGCTAAAACTAGAGGAATACAACAAGCGACAACAAGACCAGCTCTGAGTCCCAGACTGAGAAAACTAACTGCCAGTATAATGATAATAGAATCCCTAAGTGTATCTATAAAGTCACTTATGGATTCTTTAACTACAGTAGGTTGATCAGATACCTGATGAATTTCCAGTCCCAGAGGCATGGATTTTTTTACTGTAGAGATCAATGAATTAAGGTCTGTTCCCAATGTTAAAATATTGCCGCCGGGTTTCATTGATACAGCGATACCAACAGCGGGTTTGCCATTAAAGAACATTTTGGGATCAGCGGGGTCACTATAGCCGTGAGTTACAGTGGCAATATCGCCCAGCCGGAAAATTTTGCTGTTGGCATTAATGGGAATATTTTTTATAGCATTAATATTGTCAAAGATACCAGTAAAACGCAGATAAACATTGTCAGATGAAGTTTCCAGCATGCCAGCTGGGGTTATTATGTTTTGTTTTTTCAGCGTGTTAGCAATCGTCTGGGGACTTATACCAAGTTCAGCTAATTTTTCATTTGATAGTTCAATATAAACTTTTTCCGTTTGTACGCCAAGCAGTTCAACTTTTTGCACATTGGGAATGTCAACGAGCATGCGACGAATCTTTTCTGCATGCTGGCGCAGTTCTTCATAAGAATAGCCATTCCCGGTAACTGCATAAATTGAGCCAAATACATCATCAAAACGGTCATTGTAAAAAGGGCCATATACACCACTGGGCAAGGCAGACTTTTCATCTTCGCATAAATTGCGTACTTCACGCCAAGTTGGACGGATTTTACTTTCATCCACATCTTGGCGTAGTATCACGTAAATAATGGAAGTCCCCGGACGGGAAGAACTTTTTAAATAATCTAGTCCCGGAGTATCCTGCAGTTTCTTTTCCAGTTTGTCTGTTACCTGTTCTTCCATTTGCTTAGCTGTTGCACCTGGCCAGTTTACAGTTACAACCATTTCTTTTATAGGAAATGCTGGATCTTCCATGCGCCCAAGCTTAAAATAGGAAAATATACCAGCTATGAAGATAACAATAATAAAATACCAGACAAGTGTTTTATTTTTTAAGGAGATTTCTGTAAGATTTTTCATACGGTATCACCTGAAGCGTTATCAAGACGGATTTTTTGTCCTTCATGCAGTTTTTGTACACCTGCTGTGACTACTACATCACCATCGGCTAGACCAGATGCCTTGACATTATTATTGTCAAAGGCAGTTACACTTATATTTTTTAATGATACGGTATTGTTGGTTTTATTGACGATCCACACTTGAGGTTTTTTTCCTGTTTGATAAATAGCAGAAAGGGGAAGGATATAAGATGACTGTCCCAAGGTATTTTCAGCAGTGCTGTTTAATACACTGGCAGTCATACCAAGCTTTAATCCTTTGGGTGGATTAGAAAGAGCTATTTTTATTAAATATGTACGGGCAACAGGATCAGCAATAGGAGATACTTCCCTTACAATACCATCAATAATGGAATTATTAAGAGCCCAGAAAGATACTTTTACATGTTTGCCTACGGGCATGTTCTGGATATCATTTTCAGGGACATTTATTTGTACTTCTAATTCATTGTTTTGAACTAAAGTCAATACTGTTTGTCCGGCAGAAATTACCTGTCCTGCTTCTGCTTTCACGGCTGAAATGACACCATTGGCATTGGCCCGCAGATTAGTATAGGAAAGGGCATTATGTTCCTGATATGCTTGGGCTATAGTCTGCTGATAATCAGCTAAAGCAGCTTCATAAGAGGTCTGGTATTGATCAAGAGCTGCTTTGGAAACGGCATCCTGGGAATATAGCTGTTTATAACGGTTATAATTTGCCTGAGCTAAGGATAGCTTAGAGTGAGCAGCTTCTACGGCAGCCTCACTTTGATTTACCTGCTGGATGATATCTTTGCTGTCTATTAACATTAGTACATCACCGGCATGAACTGTGTCACCTATTTGAACGTTACGCCGCAGAATTTTACCACTTACCTGGAATGATAAATTAGTTTCATAGCGACCATGCACTGTCCCAGCATATTTAGCAGTATTAAGATTATCAGCAGCTGAGATTTTTTGTGTTTTTACTAGAGGTGGTATATCAGCAGTTTTGTCATTTTTTCCACAGCCAGCAGTAAAAAGAATAGTAATTAAGCTTAAACATAAAAGTTTTATAATCCGATTTTGCATAAATGAGCCTCCTGAGTAACTTTTGCAAATACTTAAAACATATAGCTTGAAATATTTTGTTTGATTTCTTTGTTTGATAGCCAACTTATTTTTATCACAATATTTTTTATATTGTGAGTGTATTTAGTGTAATATTAAAATTAGTGAATTTTGGTACATCGTAATTATTTTATATTTCTGTAAGGAAACAAAATAACATATCTTATATTATATCACTTTTAAGCTTAAGAAGATAAATGAAGATAATATAAATATATTATACTAAAAAAAATATAGTTTATATATGAGCAATATTTTATTCTCATGATCACTTTCAGAAGATGAAAAGATTATGTTGATAAATTATATTTTTATGAAAGTTAATACCATTCATGTGATTGTTTTGTTTTATAAAATATTAATTATGTTTTTATAGTATAATTAAGGTAAAAACCTATATATATAGATATTTTTTTTCTACTATTTTTAAGCGTATGTTCAATAATATTGCTCCACTTAAAATGCCAGAAATAAGACCGATCCAATAGCCATAAGGTCCCATGTTAAAGTAGTTAGCTATTATCCAGCCTAAGGGTAAGCCAATTATCCAGTAGGATAATACAGCCAGATAGAAAGTAGTTTTTACATCTTTATAACCGCGTAATGTTCCTTGCAACGGGGCATTGATGCCATCGGAAACCTGCATGCAGACAGCATAGATTAAAAACACAGTTATTATTTCTTTTACGGCAGTATCATTAGTGTATAATGAAGCAATTTCTGCTCGAAAATTTATTAATATTGAAGCAAGAACAGCAGCAAAAATAAACGAAAAAATTCTTCCCATACGACTGTATGTTAATGCATCTGTATAACGTTTGGCACCTAATTCATAGCCAATGATAATTGTAAGGGTCATGCTTATACTAAGAGGTATCATATACACCATTGTAGTAAAATTCATTGCAGCCTGGTGAGCAGCAATGATGATAGTACCATAGCTTGTCATGAACAGACCTACTGCCCCAAAAATACTTTGTTCACAAAACATGGTGCAGCCAATAGGAATGCCAATGCTGAGCTGTTTTTTCCATTCATAGATAGATGGTTTGGGGAATTTGTTAAAAATGTTATATTGGCAGAAAGGTTTTATATGGGTGATTACAAGTATATTGAGTAATAAGTTGACATAATAGGTAATAGCTGAACCAACACCGGCGCCTATTCCCCCTAAAGCTGGGCAGCCCCAGTTGCCAAAAATAAAAAGGTAGTTTAGAAAAATGTTCACTGGAACGGTAACTACAGTTATTAGCATTGTAAGTTTAGTAAATCCCAGCGCATCAATAAAATTTCTGAGGACACCAGCTACAAATATTGGACATATGCCAAAAGCAATAGCTAAAAGATAGTGTGTGAATATATATTCTACATGTGAGGTTAAATGCAGATGAGGTATAATTGACGGAATAAAAATATATCCGGCTGATATAAAGATTAGTGATAGTAGTATTGCCCAGTAAAATCCCTGCTGTACAACAAATTTTATCATATTATAACGTTGTGCACCGAAAAAGTGCGCTATAGAGGGTGTAAGACCAGAAATAATGCCAAGACTGCTGCCAAAAAAAGGGAAAAATATATTAGAGCCAATAGCAACACCTGCCAGGTCCTGTTCACTTACGTGACCAGACATCACAGTATCAAAAAATCCAGTTGATATTATTGCCAGCTGGGTTATAAAAATAGGAAGTAATACAGAGAAAAATTGTATTGTTTTTTGCGAATAAGAGTGTGTTTGTTTCATGATACCTCCAGAAAATAAGAGGAAACAGGGCTGACGCAAGTTAATAGCTCCATGAAGATATATATTCCTCACTACTAAATTCGTGCTTTTTAGTGGGAAGATGGATATTTCTATGGATGAAAATGCTTGTATCTAAGAGCTGTATGACCTCTCTGAGAATTTTTGGTTTATGAATATATTACTGTATATGGGTTGGCTACAAAAATAATTTTGTCTGTTAAGTTTATGAATGTTGTTATTATTTTAATAATATTCTAGTGTAAGAAGATTAAATAGTTATTAATTCGATGATATCATAGCAAAAAAAATTTTACAATACATTCAAAAGTAAAAAAACCCACAATCGTGAGATTGTGGGTTTGCAATATGATATATGCATGATATTAACGTTTTGAAAATTGAGAAGCCTTGCGAGCTTTTTTCAAACCATATTTACGACGTTCTTTTTCACGGGGATCACGTGTCAAGAAACCAGCTTTTTTCAAAGACTTACGTAATTCACCATCAACTAATAACAAAGCTCGAGAAATACCATGACGAATTGCACCTGCTTGACCAGATGCACCGCCACCCTCAACTTTAGCTATTACATCATATTTTCCTTCAGTTTCAGTTAAAACAAGCGGTTGCTTTACAATCAATTCCAATGTTTTAAGGCCAAAATAATCATTCATATCCTGACCATTTATTTTTATGTTGCCTTCACCTGGAACCAAGCGAACTCTGGCAACCGAAGTTTTTCTACGGCCTGTACCATAATAAGTAACTAATGCCATTTAATATGTTCTCCCTTCCAGTTTATTAACGAATATTGAATGCAAGTGTTTCAGGTTTCTGTGCAGCATGAGGATGCTGTGCACCTGCATATACACTGAGTTTTCTATACATTTGAGCACCAAGACGATTTTTTGGAAGCATACCGCGAATAGCAGATTCCAAAACCTTAACAGGTTGTTTTTCCAACATTTGACCTGCTGGAGTAAATGTTGTACCACCTGGATACCCAGAATGGCGGAAATAAGTTTTCTTTATTAATTTTTTGCCGCTGAATACAACTTTTTCAGCATTTATTATAATAACAAAATCACCGGTATCAACATGCGGGGTGAAAGTCGGTTTATTTTTACCACGGAGAACTTTAGCAACTTCAGCAGCAAGACGACCTACTGTTTGTCCTTCAGCGTCCACGATGTACCATTTACGTTCAACATTTTGGCTGTTAGCCATGAATGTGGTTTTCATCAATATCTCCTTCCCTATAATGCGATTAACTAAAATAATTTATAAAATAATTATATAAAGCCTCATCGCGATTACCGGGGCTTTGGAAATCACAAGAGAAAACTTCATACTCGACTATTATAATAAAAGAAAGACATACAGTCAAGGATATTTTTTTCTTTATCGTAAATAATTAGTCAATCCAGCTGTGTCCAAATTGATTCAATAGTTCATCGGCTTGTTCTGGTCCGCTGGTGAAAGGTTCATACTTGAATACAGGGAGGTGTTCCCATTTATATAATTCATGTAGTTTATCAATAAAATTCCAGCTCAATTCTATTTGGTCCCATTGGCTGAACCACAATTTGTTGTTATTAATACAGGCTTTTATTAGTCTTTCATAAGCTTCTGGTGTATTTAAGCGTTTTACATATTCACTTTGTGAAAAATCCATTTTGGCCTGGATGATTTCATCAGTATCACCGGGTTTTTTTATATTGAATTGTAAATAAACACCCTCACTGGGCTGTATTTTTATAATCAAGATGTTTTGTGGGGCTTTTTCTAAAAATGAAGGACGAAATACTATGGCTAGTTTTATTTCTCTGCGATTAAGTTTTTTACCAGTTCTGATATAAAAGGGAGTTCCCCACCAACGTTCGTTGTCAATAAATAAACGAAGTGCGGCGTAAGTTTCTGTAGTAGAGTTTGGTTTGACCAGACGCTCTTGGTGATAGCCTTTATATTGGCCTAAGACTAATGTTTCGCGGATATTTTTTACCGGTCGCAATGCTCGTAAAATACGAATCTGGGCATCATGCATAGCTGTACTGGAGAGCTGTTCCGGCCATTCCATGGCTACAATTGACAATATTTGGAATAAATGATTCTGTACCATATCACGCAAGGCACCACTGGCATCGTAATATCCACCGCGTGATTCAATGCCCATATCTTCTGGAGCAGAGATCTGTACTGATTCTATATATCGCGAATTCCATAAATTAGAGAAAATAGGGTTACTGAAACGCAGTGTCTGAATATTGCGGATCATTTCCTTGCCTAAATAATGATCTATACGAAAAATATTTTCTGCTGAAAAAAACTTCTCTAGTTGTATATTGAGAAGTTTAGCTGAATCTAAATCTGCCCCAAATGGTTTTTCTAAAATAACTTTGCCATGGCAGGCATGAGAAACATTAGTTAATCCCTCAGCAATGGTACTGAAAAAACGCGGAGCAACAGCAAAGTAGAAAATATGCTGTGACAAGTCATGTCTTTTATAGTATTCATCAAGCTGGTCATAAGATGACAGATTAGTAAAATCCATTTTATAGTAAGTTATTCTCTGGGAAAAGTTTTTAAAATCTTTATCAGTATAAGGCAGTCGGGAAAATTTTTTTACCCAGTCCTGAGCTATAGAACAATATTTTTCCGTAGTATAATCACGACGGCCGATAATAATTATTTGACGGTCGGCAGCAGGGCCTTTAGTGGTATTCATATTATAAAGTGCAGGCAATAACTTGCGAAAGGTTAAATCTCCTGTTCCGCCAAATATTGTAAATGCTGAATTATTCATATTCATACCTCCTAATTTAATGCTATGCCGATCCCTTCAAAGATCGGGACTTTGTCAATAATATTTTCTATAAAACCAGTATTTTTATTTATCTGCATGCTAAGCAGATCATTAGATAAGCGATTAACTACTAACAGATAGCAGCCATCAGGACTGAGCATAAAATCACGGGGATGATCTCCGCCGCATGATTTTTGCTGAATGACTATAGGCGTATTTTTTTCTATGGAAAATACGGTTAAAAGATTGCTGCCACGGGTTGATATATAGATATATAGTTCATCTTTTGATAAGCGAATAGCGGCAGAAGCACTATTTTTAATAGCTGTTTCTGGTAAAAAAGATACAATATCAGTTAAAAGCCAGTTGTTTTCTATGGTTAGTGTATAATGGAATAGTTGATTGCTGAGTTCACTTACAAGATACATATGGGTATTGTTTTTACTGAACACACAATGACGCGGTCCAGTTCCTTTAGGAAGAGTAATGCTTTTATATAATTTAAAATCATTTGTAATGTCATAGATATTGACACAGTCAAGATTAAGGCAGGGAACAAAGATAAAATTATCACAAAAAGCTACTTGATGGCAGCCTGCTTCATGGCCCATTTCCAGTCGTTTTACCAAATGAAGGTTTTCATTTATTATTTTATAAATTAAAACAACTCCGTCATGATAATTAGCAGTATAGACCATATTATCATAAAAGCCAGTAAAACATGGTGTGCTGTTTTCTGTAAAATTTTCGGATAAAGTATTTCCGTTGTGATTGAGTAACACTATACCGGCTTTTCCGGATATTTCTTTGGTGGCAATAATGAATTTGCCAGCTAAAGTAATGCATTTTCCTCCTCGGGTTTTATAAAATAAAGCAGGAGAAGATAATTTTCCGGTTGCGTCATCAAACTTGAATTTATAAACTCCATGACTGTTTGCTGAATCATATGTTCCGATGTAGCCGATATGTTCCATAATAAACATCCTTTCAAAATGGTAACTGTGTAGATTGATATAAAATACTCATGTGTTAATAATATAATTAAAGCGCATTTTAAGATGGAAAATTATTTGAATAATAAATTATAGCAGTTTTTATTACTAAGATAATAGTATAGTATCTTAGTAATAAAAGCAAATAAAAGCTGTAGTATTGTAAAAAAATACTACAGCTTTTATACAAAGTCAATCAATCCATTGTCTTAGTCGCTTTTAAACGGGCTATAGCGCGTTCTAATGCTGCACGGGCGCGAAAAGAGTCTATATCTTGATGTGCATCAGGAGCTTTTTTAAAAGCATCAAGTCGTTCCTTAGCTCTGTCATAGGCTTTTTTAGCTCGATTTACATCTATATTTATGGGTAATTCTGCCGCGGAAGCTAAAATAGTAATTTTAGCAGGGTTTACTTCCATAAAACCACCTGCAATAGCAATTAATTCTTCATTGTCATCTTTTTTTATATGCATAGCATGGGGAACAAGTCCAGTCAATAAGGGAGCATGTTTGGGTAATATACCCAGCTCCCCGCCTGTAGATCGGACTATTGCCATGTTAATGTCTTCAGAATAGACTATTTTATCTGGAGAAACAATTTCCAATTTGACGGTTGCCATGGATTATCCCTCCTGCTTAGCTTTTTTTGCTGCCTCTACAACTTCATCGATGCCACCGACCATATAGAAAGCACTTTCTGGTAAATCATCATATTTACCGGAAAGAATTTCTTTGAAACCACGGATGGTTTCTTTTAACGGAACATATTTTCCCGGTGTACCAGTAAATTGTTCGGCTACGGCAAATGGCTGGCTCAGAAATCTTTGGATTTTACGCGCCCTGGTAACAGTAAGCTTATCTTCATCAGATAATTCTTCCATACCCAGTATAGCAATAATATCCTGTAATTCTTTGTATTTTTGTAGAACTTCTTGTACGCCGCGGGCAACTTCATAATGTTCTTGACCAATGACATTAGGATCAAGAATACGTGAAGTTGAATCGAGTGGATCAACAGCCGGATAAATACCAAGGTCAGATATTTGACGGGAAAGTACTGTTGTAGCATCAAGATGGGCAAACGTAGCCGCAGGAGCCGGGTCTGTTAAATCATCTGCCGGAACATATACTGCCTGAACAGAAGTTATAGATCCTTTTTTTGTAGAAGTGATGCGTTCCTGTAATGCACCAACATCTGTAGCTAGTGTAGGCTGATAGCCAACGGCTGAAGGCATACGCCCCAGTAATGCGGAAACTTCTGAACCTGCCTGAATGAAACGGAAGATATTATCAATGAATAGTAATACATCCTGATTTTGTACATCGCGGAAATATTCTGCCATGGTTAGTCCGGTAAGTGCTACACGCATACGAGCTCCAGGTGGTTCATTCATTTGGCCGTATACTAATGCCGTTTTATTTATAACACCTGATTCTGTCATTTCCGACCAAAGGTCATTACCTTCACGGGTACGTTCACCAACACCGGAAAAAACAGAATAGCCGCCATGCTGTGTAGCAATGTTATGAATTAGTTCCATTATTAGGACGGTTTTACCAACACCGGCACCGCCAAACAGTCCAATTTTACCGCCACGGGCATAAGGGGCAATCAAATCAACAACTTTTATACCTGTTTCTAAAATTTGAGTAGAAGTTTCCTGTTCGTCAAATTTTGGTGCAGTACGATGAATAGGCCAAAATTCCTTGTTCCCAACCGGTTTGGGATTATGGTCAACAGTTTTTCCTAATACGTTGAATACGCGACCCAAAGTTTCTTCACCTACAGGAACTTTTATGGGAGAGCCCGTGTCAACAGCCTCCATTCCACGAGTCAATCCATCAGTAGAACTCATGGCTATACACCGGGTGATACCATCACCCAGATGCTGCATTACTTCTACAGTAAGATCAATATCAATATCACCAGACTTACCCGTTATTGTTATTGCATTTAGAATTGCTGGCAATTCCTCAGCGGGAAACTCAATATCTACGACAGGTCCTATGACCTGTACAATTTTACCTTTAGCCAATGATTAAAAACCTCCTCACTTCAGTGCTTCTGCACCGCCCACGATTTCGGTGATTTCGCGGGTAATGTTGGCTTGACGTACCTTATTATAATGTAAATCTAATTTAGCCATTAGATCCTGGGCATTGTCTGTAGCGTTGCTCATCGCTGTCATTCTGCTAGATAATTCACTGGCTGCAGCCTGTAATAATGCAGCATAGATCATTGTTACAAAATACTGTGGTAGCAGAAAACCAAGTACAGTTTCGGTTGATGGTTCATAAATATATTCAGAATGCGGCTTAGAAGCTTTTTTATTAATATTTTCAAATGGCAGCAATTTTACAATTTCCGGAGTAGATGATATAGCGGAAACAAATCGTGTATAGATCATATATACATTTTTATACTGACCTTTTTTGAACAGCTCCATTATTTCTCCCGCAATTTCGCGGGCATTATCATATTTAGGACGTTCAGTAAATCCAATATAACTATTTATAATATTATATCCGCGGTTTTTAAAATGGTCCAATGTTTTTCGTCCGATTGTGATAATATCAAGATCATTTTTATTAACAGTGTGTAATACAGCTTTTTGTAAAAACTGTTGTGATTTTATATCAGAATTAGTCTGCTGCATAGCAGCAGCCATAGTAATTTTATCATTAGAAGATTTGTGCGGGCGGCTTTTTTGCTCTAATGCAAAATTCTGGGCTTCATTAGTTCCAGAAATATGTATTTTAGCTTCTTTGAATACATTACTAGCATAAGCGCCAGCCAGACCCTTGTCGGAGGAAATAATAAGAAATAATGTTTTTCCGGTTTCATGCACTTCTAATAATGGATGGGAAATTTCCCCAGTATTAGAAGCAATATCACCAATTACCTGATACATTTTTTCTGCATATGGTTTATTGGCAACTGCTGCAGCTTGTGCTCTGCGTAAACGGGCAGAAGCTACCATTTTCATGGCTTTAGTGATCTGCTGGATATTCTTTACGCTTTTTATACGATGGCGTATATCCTGTAAACTAGCCAAAAGTTAATCACCTCGCCTTTATGTTGGCTTATTCTTGAGATAAAAATAATAAATATTTTAGAGAGAATAAGATGCTTTAAATTCTTCAATAGATTTATTTATTTGATTTTCTAAATTATCATCAAGTTTTTGCTGTTTATTAATAGTTTCAATAATTTCACGATGAGAAGAATTAATAAATTTAAGATAGTCATTTTGGAAAGTAGCAACTTTACTTATTGCCACATCAGTAAGAAAACCACGAACGGCAGTATAAATAACTAAAATTTGTTCAGCAACGCTCAAAGGAGAATACTGAGCTTGTTTTAATGTTTCAACCATACGGGCTCCGCGGTCTAGCTGATCTTTGGTTGCCTTATCAAGGTCAGAACCAAATTGAGAAAAAGCGGCAAGTTCGCGGTATTGGGCCAAATCAAGACGCATACGGCCGGCAATTTGTTTCATTGCCTTTATTTGGGCACTACCGCCAACACGCGAAACAGAAAGGCCTACATCAATTGCTGGTCGAACACCAGAATAAAACATTTCTGTCTGCAACATTATCTGACCATCAGTAATAGATATAACATTTGTAGGAATATAACCAGATAAATCACCAGCGAGTGTTTCAATTATAGGAAGAGCAGTAATTGATCCACCGCCTAATTCATCGGATAACTTAGCAGCACGTTCCAATAGTCTGGAATGTAAGTAAAATACATCACCGGGATAAGCTTCACGTCCTGGTGGTCTGCGAAGAAGCAAACTCATAGCACGATAAGCAGCAGCATGTTTTGATAAGTCATCATAAACGCATAGTGCATGTTTGCCTTTATACATAAAGTATTCAGCCATAGCTGCTCCCGCATATGGAGCAATATATTGTAATGGTGCACTATCAGCTGCTGTTGCAGCAACTACTATACTGTATTTCATTGCACCACGATCTTCTAAAGTTTTTACTACACGGGCAACAGTTGAAGCTTTTTGCCCTATGGCAACATATATACAGATACAATTCTGACCTTGTTGGTTTAGAATTGTATCAACAGCAATGGCTGTTTTTCCGGTACCACGGTCGCCAATTATAAGTTCACGTTGTCCTCTGCCAATAGGAACAAGTGCATCAATAGCTTTTAGGCCTGTTTGTAATGGTTCATTTACAGATTTTCTATCAGCTATACCAGGTGCAGGATATTCAACAGGACGATAATTTTTAGTATCTATAGGACCCTTACCATCAATTGGGCGGCCTAAAGCATCTACAACACGACCTATCATTGCTTCACCAACAGGAACCTGCATTATCTTTCCAGTGCGTTTTACGGTAGCACCTTCCTTTATTTTATATTCACCGCCGAGCAGAACAGCACCAACGCTGTCTTGGTCTAAATTTAATACAAGACCGAATATATCACTGCCGAAATCTAATAGTTCGCCAGCCATGGCTTTATCAAGGCCATGAATATGGGCGATACCATCACCAATTTCCATAACAGTGCCAACATCATCAACATTCAAATCAACATTGTAATCCTTGATTTGTTCTTTGATGATGGCTGTTATTTCTTCAGGATTAATTTTCATAAAAAGTTAGTCACCCCAATCAACAATTTGCCACCAGTTGTTTTTTTATAGATTTTATTTGACTTGTTACACTGCCATCAATAAGACGATCATCTATTTTTATAATAATACCGCCAATAATCGATTTATCAATATGTGTTTTTAACTGTATGCTTTTTTTTGTGATATTTTCTAATTTCTTTATGAGGGCGGCTTTGTGCTCATTTGTTAAAGCGGCAGCTGTCTTTACATAGGCAATTTTTATTCCCTGCGCTTCGTTGGAAAGAGTGTGGAAACATGTAATAATTTCTGTGAGCAATGATATACGATGTTTATCAATAAGCAATAAAATAAAATTGCATATTGATTGCTCAAATCCATCAGATAAAATTTTAGTCATGAGATCTTTTTTAGCTTGTGTTTTTATTTGAGGGTTATCCATAAATGCAGTTAAATCATGATTTTTTTTAAATAGTTCACAGAGTAATAATAATTGTTTATCACATGTTGATAATATATTTTCTTCTTTGGCCAGTTCAAACATGGCTGCAGCGTATTTTTTAACCAGCTGGATATTTAACATGACAAATCACCTAATTTATCTTTATCGAGCTTTTCAATAAATTCACCAATTAATTTTTGGTTAGCAGCGTTATCCATGTTGGCTGCAACAATTTTACTAGCAGCTTCCATAGATAAAGAAACAACCTCACCTTTTAGTTGCATAGCGGCATGCTTGCGGTCACGTTCAATATCTTCTTTGGCATTTTGACGCATTTGTTCTATTTCCTGCTTAGTCTGAGCAATAGAAGCATCATATTCTTCCTGTGCTCTTTTTGCGGCATTGTCAACTATTCCCTGAGCTTTAACGCGAGCATTAGCAAGCTGCTTTTGATATTCGCTTAAAGTTTTCTTAGCTTCTTTTTCATCATTTTCTGCTGATTCTATGGAATTGGCAATTTTAGCCTGACGAGCTTGAAGCATTTTCATTATAGGCTTATAGGCAAATTTCTTAAGCAGGATGACCAGTACAATAAAATTGATAAGCTGCACTATAAGTGTTCCTGGTTGAAGATTAATCAATTTATCTGTCCCCCTTTTACTATAAACTTTATTTAGTTCGAATCAGAGAACCTTTATAGCCATTAAAATAATAAACGCAACAACCAATGCAATGATAGGCATAGCTTCAATCAAACCTACGGAAATCAGTGTATTAACAAACAAAGTATTTTTTGCCTCCGGCTGGCGGGAGATCCCTTCAATCATTCTTCCTGTGACAAGACCATCACCAATAGCAGCACCAAAGGCTGCTAAGCCGAGCATAATACCGACTCCGAGTAAAGCTCCTGCTGTTGCAATTGTATTTTCCATTAAAAAATCCTCCTTAAAGATGTAAAATTATAATTATGTCTTTAAAAGACATATGAGCATATTTATTCTTTTTCGTCCTTAACTCCGTCAGCCAGATATGCGGTGGAAAGCATTGTAAAAACAAAAGCCTGTACGGCACCGACAAAAAGGCTGAATGCAAGCCAAACAACACCTGGAATTAGTTCAGCGATGATGTTTGGCAATAATTTAGGAAGAATATGTATCAAAAGTTCACCAGCCAAAATATTGCCAAACAGACGAAAGGACAGTGTAATAGGTTTAGCTATTTCTTCAACCAATTTTATTATGACAAATGGAGCAAATGGTTCAAAAAAATGTTTTATGTATTTTGGCCCTTTATAGTAAAGGCCTAATACATGGATCATAATTACCACTAAAAGAGCTAATCCTAGATTAGTGTTCAGGGTATTGGTCGGTGATGCCATTCCTGGGATGAGGCCCCACCAATTAGAAATTAATAAAAATAAAAATAATGAGATTAGAAATGGTGCAAATAAT
Source organism: Pectinatus sottacetonis (assembly GCF_015732155.1). NCBI lineage: Bacteria > Bacillati > Bacillota > Negativicutes > Selenomonadales > Selenomonadaceae > Pectinatus > Pectinatus sottacetonis. Next base: position 751,159 of record NZ_WIQK01000001.1, on the reverse strand, counting down.
GACCCGCGTTTACCGAGCGTCACATCGATTTGACTATTAAGACCGGTTATAATCATTTCAAATATATTTTGCAATCCAACAGGCACTAATCTCAAATTGTGTGTAGCAATTATAGAAATGATAATAATGGCCGCCATGACCATCCATGTCATTTCCAAAGTTTTCATGTCACAATATAAACCAAATAACATGAACCCATGAGCTGCACTTTCAGGCATAAAATCACTCCCTATACTGGATTTTTATAGCAATCTCCTAAGAGAACTATAACTAAATTAATAATTCTTTTTGTGATAAGAAAAAATTATGAGATTAATAAATATTACGATATACATAAGGGAAAAACCTGCAATAAAAAATATAAAAATTTCTTTAGATAAATTTATCATAATAAGTAGAAGTAGCAACATAAATAAAATACGCAATAATATTCCTGTCTGGCGGTGGGGTTTTCTAACAGATCCAGATAATAAAATCAATTTTTTTATACGCGTTGCAAGCATAAAAAAATAATAAGCAGCTGTTATATAGCCGCATAAGAGAGCTGAAATTAAATATATTTTACCATGTAATAACAAACTTATAGAAATTAACAAAGCTAGTAATATTATCACTATGATGATAGAGCGACCACGTTGAGCCGCAAAACTTTGCATATATTCCAACCTTTCATGAAAATAGTATAAACTAAAATAAATATAACATATAATAATAGTTATAACAAGAAATTCATTTTTAAAATTAAAAAGTTAAATCCAGCAATGATTTTTATATAAGATTAGCTGCTATTTATTATTTTACGCAGTTATTTTTTGTTTTTCAAGCAAAAATGAAAAGAAGTAATTAAAAACTGTAGTCACCTATAAAAGACAAGAGAAAATAAAAATGCCCTTGTATTGTATATCTATATATTAAGAAAGAATTAGAAAAAAAGAAAGATTTTATATCATAACTATCCTGCTGTATTTATTTGTTAATGATATAAGTTAACCTGTGTAGAAAAGAAGCTGATTAAATTGCATACGATTATTTATTGTTGCTTATGATAGTACGGATAGGAAACGGAATATCTATATTTTCCTGGCGGTATCGTTTCGTTAATGCTTTTATAAATTCATGCTTGATTACATATTGATTTAGAAAGGTATTAGATTTCATTATTATGCGGAAATTAATGCTGGAGTCAGCAAATTCAAAAAATCTTACTATTGGTTCAAAGTCAATTTTATGCTCAACCTGCTGCAGTACCTGACGAGCAACATCTATAGTTACTGATTCAACCTTGTCAAGGTCACTGTCATAGCTTACACCTACAGTGACATAAATTGATATTTCCTGCTTAGGCATATTATAGTTAGTTATAGTTCCTGATGCTATATCTTTATTTGGCACAATTATGATGTTATTAGCTGGAGCTTGGATTTTAGTGAAACGCCAGGTTATATCAACGACTTGTCCAACATCGCCATTACTTAATTTTACAAAGTCGTATATTTGCAATTGTTTTGACAGGACGATATATAGTCCTGAAAAAATATTAGTCAGTGTGTCTTGTAATCCTAAAGCAACTGCCATGCCACCAACACCTAGTGCGGTAAGTAGTGGGGTAACAGAAATACCTAAATACTGTAAGATAATAATAAATCCAGTAGAATAAATAATAAATGAAATTATATTAGTTAATAATGAAGTTGCCTGAGTATTTTCTTCACCGCGTTTGATGCGAAGTTCCAACATGCCGGATATAGTACGGGCAATAACGCGTGTTAATGAAAATACAATTACGGCATAGAGAATAGAGGATAACAGGGTTGTTATTGTTGAATTTGTCAGCTTTAACGAATCTATAGTCCAATACAGTCCAATGCCAGAACACCATGCTACTGGCAGTCCCTGCACAGCGTTGGCGAAAACATATGACAGAGAATTTTTTTCTATATGATTATGGATTTTTTTGTTGATAAATTTATTTAATAATTTCCCTATGATAAAGGCAGCTGCCTGAATAAAAAAAGGAACGATTAATAATTGCAGCCAGTAATGCCAGTCAGTCCAGAGTCCGGTTGAAAACATAATTCCTCCTGCTAAAAAGAAACTGTCTGCCAATATACATATAGCAACTTGATTCATGAGAAGATGCTAGATAGCTATTATTTATATTGATAACGTAGTTACTTTCCTTAATTATAATTTACTTTAATATTACATTGTATTATACTATATACTATAAATTGATAGCAATAATATAGATGAATTTAACATAAATAAGGTTGGAAGTGGAATAATGGAAGAAAAAAAAATAATAAAAAAGGGTAACCGTCTTTATTTTCGCCAGGCTGGTGTATCTGATATGGATTATATAATGGAAGTCGAATACAAACCGGAAAACGCTAAATATGTTATTCCGTATACACGTGATGTCCATATGCAGACACTTAATACTAAAGATGCCATCCATATAATAATAGAAACAATTGATACCCATGAAAAAGTAGGTTTCCTGATGATTGCTGGATTGGATAATCCAGCAAAGGAAATAGAATTTACACGTATTATTCTAGATGTAAAGGGTAAAGGATATGGACATGAAACTTTGCAGATGCTCAAATCATGGGCTTTTGATGATTTGAAATTTCATAGAGCTTGGCTTGACTGTAAGGATTATAATACAAGAGCACTTCATGTATATGAATCAGAAGGACTGGTGCGTGAGGGGCTTATCCGTGAGACTATTTTAACGGATGGTGTTTATGAAAATCTGGTAATTTTAGGAATTCTTGCCAGAGAATATTTTTCTTCTAAAAAAGCATAATATTAATGGTGCTGGATTCTCAACAGGATAGTTGTTGTATAGAGTTTGGCACTACTTTTATATTACTCCTGAGTTTAATGAATTATGAACTATTGATATAGTCTTATAATATTTTATATTAACAAAATATTAAGAAAAATTATATATATTATCTATAGGGATTAACGAATGTAATTGTAAAATAATCTTAATTTAGGAGGAGATTGAAATGACAAATGACGAATGTTCCATATTACTAGAATTATTAACTAAACGATTAGCGGCATTAATTTATGATTATGATATTGTAAATGATATTATGATGTTGACAGACAATGATGGAAATGAACGTACGATTGAAGATTATCGTAAAAAAATGTGTAGAGTACAGAAAATAGTAGTGCATCCAGATTTTTTAGCAGTGCTTTTGTCGATTTATGCAGGCCATTCCACAGAATCAGGACCGATTTTACTTGATATTTCACATAGGCCATCGGGAAAATTTTCTTGGTATGAAATAGCTAGTAAGCCCTTTTTTGATGATAATAAGCATATAATGCGAACCATTGGTGTTATTTGGAAGGTGAATCCTCCTTATAATATGATAGAAGAACATATACATTTTCGTTCGGACCAGGATCCTATAACGGGATTGCTTAATGTACAGGGAATGAAAAAAGCTGTAGACAATTATTTGAGTAAAAGTGGCAGACATTTTATTCATGCAGTTATTATGATACAGTTTTGTTGTATTCCGCCTTCAGATAATAGTGAAGATGAAAGAAAACATGTATTGAGTGAATATGCTTTAAATAGTTTTGGACAAAAAATAAAAAGCGCATTCAGGTCAGAAGATTTGCAAGCTTATGCAGGCAATAAAATATTTTTAATATTTATGAAAAATATTAAAAATGACATTATGGTAAAAAATAAAATAAATGATATTGAAAAAATATTAAAATTGTCTAATAAATCAGTATGTATTCCAGAAGCTGATTACTATTTAGGTGAAGCAGTATATCCGACAGATGGTTCCTGTTATGAAGATCTAATAAAAATGGCAGCTGAAAAAATTAAAAAAAGTAAAAAAAACGATAGTGACGAATAAAGTTTAAAATACGAAATTTTTCTTGTAAAATATGAGAAGTTTCGTATTTTATTTTATTGATATTTATTTGTTGAGTGCAGATGGGAAATTTGTTAAATGTATAATAATAATATAAAGTTTTAGTGAGAAAGAAATATTACATAAAGATGCTAAATATATATTGATAATATGGAGGGAATATTATATAGTTATACACGTGTAGTCTTTAGTTTTAGGGGGAATATTAATGTTTGGAATGTCTAAGGATATTGGTATAGATTTGGGCACGGCCAATGTTTTGATATATGTAAAGGGAAAAGGCATTGTTTTACGTGAACCATCGGTTGTTGCTGTGGACAGAGATACTAATCGTATTTTGGAAATAGGTGAAGCGGCAAGAAAAATGATTGGACGTACTCCTGGCAATATAGTAGCAATAAGACCGCTGCGTGATGGAGTCATTGCTGACTATGATATAACGGAAAAAATGATTCAATATTTTATTGAAAAAGTCATTGGACACAGTTTGATTAGTAAACCACGTATTATGATCTGTGTTCCATCAAAGGTGACAACAGTTGAAAAGAGGGCAGTACAGCAGGCAGCAAGGCAGGCTGGAGCAGCTTCATCTTATTTGATTGAAGAACCTATGGCGGCAGCATTGGGAGTTGGCATTGATGTTTCGGAACCTCAGGGAACGATGGTTATTGATATTGGTGGAGGAACAACAGATGTTGCTGTTATAAGTTTGGGAGGAATAGTAGTCAGTGAATCTCTGCGGGTAGCAGGTGATAAATTTGACGAAGCGATAATAAAGCATATAAAAGCTAACCATAATATAATGATCGGTGAACGCACAGCAGAAGATATAAAGATGAATGTGGGCACAGCAATAAAAGGAGCTCGTAGTGTTGAAATGGATTTTCGCGGCAGAGATTTGCTGAGTGGACTGCCAAAAACGATTAAACTTACATCTGATGAAATCGCAGCGGCTTTAAATAAGTCGGTTATTGCAATAGTACGCTGTGTAAAGAAAACATTAGAAGATACACCACCAGAATTAGCTGCTGATATTATGGATCATGGAATAATTATGACAGGTGGAGGGGCTATGTTGCATGGACTGGATAAGCTTATCCAAAAGGAAACGGCAATTCCTACATATTTAGCAGAAGATCCTTTGTCATGTGTGGCATTAGGCACAGGAAAAGCACTGGAATGTCTGGATAAATTGACAATTCGGGCAAAGCATAGAAGATAATCTATTTTGCTTAAGCAGAACATAAAATAATTTTTTATGAATTTATAAAAGGTATGTATCTTTTTTTATAGAATATATGTATTATTGCATAATAATAGTCTGTATTTTTTTTAGGAGTGATAAATATGCTGCGTGGCCTGTATACTGCGGCTGTAGGAATGATTACAGAGCAAATACGCACTAATACTATTGCTAACAATTTAGCTAATGTTAATACTAATGGTTATAAAAAAGATGAAACTATCAGTGAGGAATTTCAGTCGGTATTATTACATCGAATTAATGATAGCACACAAAAAGGCAATATATTTGATTTGCAAAATATTGATACAGCGAGAAATTACCTTTTAAAAGGAACTGTTGCAGATACTGGCAGCGGTGAAGCTGTTATTGGATCTTTAGGACGCGGGGCTAAGATTGCTGAAATAGCAGTTATTCGTGACCAGGGACCTATGGAAAATACGGGAAATAAACTGGATTTGGCGATTACTGGACAGGGATATTTTGCTATTAATACACCGCAGGGAGTACGTTATACGCGTGATGGAAATTTTTATCGTTCAGCTGCGGGGCAGTTAGTGACGGCAAATAATCAGGCTGTTTTAAATACGTCAGGCGGGGCAATAAACCTGCCGGCTAATACTGATAATATTGCTATTGGAGCAGATGGAACTATTACGGCAAATGGTAATTCCTTAGGGAAAATTGAATTAGCAGGTTTTTCTGATCGGGGTGCATTATTAAAGGAAGGCGATAATTTATATCGGCCGCAAAAAGGTGCTAATCCACAAACTGCAACTGGTTCGATACAGCAGGGATGGTTAGAAAAATCTAATGTTAATGTTGCACGAGAGATGGTTAAACTGATTAATAATTATCGTACTTATGAAGCAGACTCGAAGGCTTTGACGACACAGGACTCCTTATTAGATAAGGCTGTTAATGATGTGGGTAGAGTATAATGTTTTAAAAAGTAGTTTTTAGTTAATGTCAAACTTGAGATTATATTACAGTTTTATTTATATAATGTATATTTGGAAGGAGTTTTAGTGTTATGATGAGAGCACTTTGGACTGCGGCGACAGGGATGACTACGCAGCAGCAAAATATGGATGTCATTTCTAATAATTTAGCTAATGTGAATACTACCGGTTATAAAAAACAACGTGCAGAATTTCAGGATTTAATGTATCAGACACTACGTCAACCGGGTGCTACAAGCGGCCCGAATACTATTTATCCATCGGCTATGCAGGCTGGGCATGGTGCTAAGTTATCAGCTACAAATAGAATTTTTACACAAGGCAGTTATCAATCTACTGATAATAAAACTGATATGATGATTGATGGGGATGGTTTTTTTCAGGTTACAATGCCGGATGGAACAATTGGCTATACCCGTGATGGTTCATTTAAACTAGATGAAACACGGCGTTTGGTAACTTCAGATGGGTATCCGTTGGAACCTGAAATTACTATTCCGGAAGATGCACCATCAGATACAATAACTATCGGTTCAGACGGAACAGTATCGGCAACTCCTGCAGGGGCAGATACACCTGAAGAAGTAGGACAGATAACAGTGGTTCGTTTTGTCAATCCAGCAGGATTGTCAGCACAGGGGAAAAATATATTTTATCAGACTAATGCCTCAGGCGATCCTATTGAAAGTACACCGGGGGAAGACGGGGCTGGAACTATAACCCAAGGATATTTGGAAATGTCTAATGTACAAGTAGCTGATGAAATGGTGAATATGATAGTGGCTCAGAGAGCTTATGAATCTAATTCAAAGGCAATAACGACTTCTGATGCGATGCTGGAAATTGCTAATAATCTTAAACGGTAATGGGAAGTTATGGAAATGATAAGAAAGATTATCATTGTTACTTTTGCTTTACTTAGCCTATTTTGTACACAGACCTTGGCCGCTTCAGCACCTGCGCAGGTTGTTATTCATAGCAAAGGACTAATATGGGGAAAAGACATACTACTGGGGTCTATTGCAGATATTAGCTGTGAAGATCCGCAGCGATATCAGGATCTTGTAAATATGAAACTTGGTTTTATAGGAAAACCTGGTGGTGAAAAGATACTTACAGCATATGTTTTAAGATTGCAGATACAATCATCAGGTGTCGACAGCAGTAATATAAGCTGGAGTATGCCACAAAGCGTGGAGGTGACACGTGCATCGCAGACAGTTTCTGCTGATAAAATAATCGCAGCAGCAAAAGCAGAAATGAAACGGGTTATTTTGCAAACTGGAGAAACACGTCAATGGACAGCTGAAATTCTGACTGCACCTTCGGATATGGTTATTCCACCGGGGCAGTTAACACTTAAGGCAGAAATCCCCTATGGTGTAAAGTATGCTGTTCCTACTGTTGTATATGTTTATCTGCAAGTAAAAGGGCAGACTGTTGATAAGGCATTGTGTCGTTTGCAGATGCATTTATATGATAATGTAGTAGTTGCCTCTAAGCCATTACGTGCTAATGAAATATTGACTGCAGCTGATTTGCATATAGAAAAAAAAGAAATAGGTGCTATAAACACTGATTATTTGACTAAAATAAGTGACGTAACTGGTAAGATGTCTAGATATCCGCTTAGACCAGGTGATATACTAAAGGCAAGATTATTGGTAATGCCGGATATAATAAAACGCGGGGCACCTGTCAAGATTATTGTAAAAACAAAGGGCCTTTTTGTTAAGGCTAGTGGCATAGCCCTTATGGATGGCAGTAAGGGTGAATATATCCGGGTGAAAAATTTATCAACAGGAAAGATTATAAGTGGTAAGGTAGTTGATGCACAAACTGTTAACGTTGAAATAAGTGATTAAGAATTGATTACAGGTGGTAAAAATGAATTTAAGAAAAGTTGTAATTATAATATTCCTTTTATGCAGTGCTTTTTTTTATCAGCAGTCTTTTGTTCATGCCCAATCTTTATGGTCTGAATCACAGACTAATTCTTCAATGAATTTATTTGCAGATAGAAAGGCACGAAATATAGGAGATATATTGACAGTTATTATAAGTGAATCTTCTTCTTCAAGTGCTACAAAATCCACCAGTAATGGAAAAACGGCTAGTAATTCGCTTAATGGCGGAGTTGGAATATTTAGTTTTTTAGCGCAGGCAAGTGCCGGTCAATCTGATAGTTTTAAGGCAAACGGCTCAGCAAAGGATACTAATACGGTAAGTGGTAAAATAACAGTTACTGTTGTTGATATTCAACCCAATGGTAATATGATTGTACAAGGAACACAGTCCATATGGCAGAATAAAGATGAACATAAAATAACTTTGCGTGGAGTAGTAAGACCGGATGATGTTGCATATGATAATACAGTTCCATCTTATTTGGTGGCAGATGCTACGCTGAAATTTGATGGCAAGGGACCACTTAATGCTAAGCAAAGACAAGGCATTTTGTCACAAATATTTAATATACTCTTTTAAATGTATTGATTATAGAGGGAGATATATGGATAAGAGATTAAAATTTATAAGCTGTTTAGCAGTATTTATTATGATACTGGGAATTGAGGGAATGTCTTTGGCGGCAGGTGTTTCTTCAGCAAAAATAAAAGATATTGCAAAAGTTGAGGGCGTGCGTTCCAATCAGCTTGTAGGTTATGGGCTGGTCGTTGGGTTACAAGGGACCGGTGATAGTAATAAAACAATAGAAACTCTTAATTCTGTAGCAAATATGCTTAAAAACTTTGGGGTTAGTATAAATACAGCATCTTTGAAGACGAAAAATGTGGCCGCTGTTATGGTAACGGCAACATTGCCACCATTTGTACATGCTGGTGATACTATTGATTTTACCGCAGCGTCAATGGGAGATGCGAAAAGCTTGGCTGGAGGGGTATTACTCCAGACACCATTAAAAGCTGGTAATGGACAGGTCTATGCGGTAGCGCAGGGACCTATTGCTACAGGGGGATATTCTACATCGGGACGCAGTAAGAATATTACTACAGTGGGGATTGCTACTAATGGAGCAATTGTTGAACAAAATGTAGAAGATACTTTAGGTAAGGATGGGAGTATTTCATTGTCAGTTGATAATGCTGATTTTTCCACCTCTGCAAGAATAGCCAATGCAATAAATTCTCATTTTGGAAATGTAGCATCAGCAGTTAATCCAGGTCGAATCGAAGTAATGGTGCCACCATATTATCGTAATAATGTAGTAGGATTTGTCGCTAATATTGAAAATTTATCAGTTGTACCAGATTCAGTGGCTAAAGTAGTAGTAAATGAACGAACAGGAACAATTGTCATGGGAGGCAATATAACTGTTGATCAGGTGGCTATTGCTCAGGGTGGTCTTAGTATAAGTATTGATAAATCAACAGATGTGTATCAACCTTCTCCATATAGCTTGGGAAGTACGATTGTGACAAAAAATAAGAATACTAATGTTAAAGAACAAAAAGCCAATACTATTGTGTTGGATGCTACAGCAAATGTAAACGATGTTGTAGGGGCATTGAATGCAGTTGGAGCAACACCACGGGATATTATTGCCATATTGCAGGCTATGAAATCTGCCGGAGCGTTGCATGCAGACTTGCAGGTTATATAAGAAATTTTAGGAGTAATATAGGAGTAATAATGGAAACAATAAATCCCATATTGTCTTCGCCTATGATGGAACAGGCAAAGCAGGCTCAGGAATTGAAAAAATTTAAAGAGTCAGCTAATCAATTGGAAAATGCGGCAAAGACTTCGGCAGATAATAAAAATGATGCTAAGTTGAAAAATGCCTGTAAACAATTTGAAGCGTTATTTCTTGATCTGATGTATAAAGAAATGAGAAAGACAGTGCCTAAGGATCCGTTATTAGGTGATTCTAATGCAGATAACATTTTAAGATCAATGCATGATACCCAAATGACTAAGGAATTAGCTGATGCTGGGGGAATGGGCTTAGCTGATATGATGTATAAGCAAATAAAGCGGGAAAATGTAAAACAGCCCTTAACTGCCGTAGCACATGCTTATAAAAAATGAGAAATTATTAATATTTGAAAGAGGCTATTGTAAAGATAATTATTTGCAGTTGATATCATATATTTGATGATTTGACTCCAAATGATATTATTTACAGTGGTCTCTTTTGTGATTTTAGATTATATTAGTTATATATTAGTGAAAAAAGACATTAATTGTTTTTACTAAAAATATGCAGGAAATATTTATGTTCATAAAATAAGGGAAAAAGATGATAAAAAAATTGTTATTTACATCAGTCAGCATAATATAAAGTATGGTTAAAGTTTATGTATGAGATAATATATGGCTAATTAAGTAGAGCAATTTTTAATAAAATTGCTATTATAATAAAAGTGTAGGGAGATTTTGGTGTGAAACGATTATATAAAATATATTTTTTGTTTGTTGGTTTGATTTTTTTATTTCATTCATTAGCGTTTGCAGCTGGTAAACCAATAAACATGACGGATATACGTTCCAGTATATCACCAGAAAAAGAACGTATTGTATTTGAGTTTGATGATAAACCTGTTTATAATGTTAGCACAGAACAGGATGGAAAGTGCATTGTTTTTGATATTTCAGGTGTCAATGCCCAGGCAGTGAAGGATAAAATACCAGCACCGAATGATGTAATAAAGTCATTTAATATTAGTAATACTCAGGCTGGATGCAAGGTATCAATAGAACTTAAGCAAAAACAGCCATACACGGTGAATGTTTTAAATTCACCTGACAGAATTTTTATAGATATACAAAGATATTATAAGGATTCTTCAGTAAATCATGTAATGGATGGGTTTGATTATACAACATTTCGTCGGTACGATGAAAATGGTGTTTTGACAGCTTATATAGCTAATATAGATCCGGCTAAATTCAGTTTTGTTCCAGTACTAGGCGGTGGAAGAACTCTAGGGAAAAATACAGTTTTGAATATGGCCCGTTATTATAATGCGGTAGCTGCTGTTAATGCCTCTTATTTTGGCGGAGAAAAAGAAGTGTATGGACTAACTAAGATAGATGGAACAATTGCAACAAATACTTATTTAAAACGTACTGCGTTTGGAATAGATGCAGCAGGAAAACCAATTATAGGACAGGTAAGCTACAGTGGTAGTGTTCATACCAAAAATGGCGATTTTTTTATCAACGGAGTAAATTGTGCTCGGGAAGCAAATACAATTGTTGAATATAATTCATTTTATGGTGATAGTACACAAACTAATGAATATGGAATAGAATATGTAGTTGAAAATAATAAAATTGTCAAGATAAACACTAATGATACTCTGTTAAAAGATGGACAAATTGTAATATCGGCAAACGGAACAATGAAAGATGCGTTGAACGGGCTTAAAGTTGGCGATGAAATGACTATAAATGAAGATTTGGGCAGTGATGAATGGAATAAAGCTTCAGAAATAATTGGGGTTGGGCCGCAATTGGTAAAGAATGGGCAGATTGACATAACCGCCGCAGAAGAACAAATAGGACCTGATGTGACAGGGGGGCAGTCACCACGTACTGCTGTCGGCATAACTAATGATGGGCATGTTTTGTTACTGGTAGCTGATGGACGTCAGTCGATAAGTGATGGCCTGACGTTAAAGCAATTGGCTCGCTTGCTAATTGAATTTGGGGCAAAAAATGCAGTTAATTTTGATGGTGGCGGATCATCGGAATTAGTGATTAAAAATGAAGTCATTAATTCACCTTCTGATGGAATACAAAGGCCTGTTGGAGTTAGTCTGGCAGTTATAAAGAAATAAAAAGAAAAATATTCTTCTTGCTATTAGAAACAGCTACTGTATAATTAAAGAGAGAATATTAGTATGGCAGAGAAAGGAGCTCGAAAATGAAAAAAAAGTTATTACTTGCATTTATAATTGGCATAGGTATAATAGCAGGAATTTATCATATGGCAACTGCTCAGTCAATGATAAATGAAAAATCGGCTTTATCAGGCACGGTTTCCTGGACGGCAGTTCCAGGGAATAATGTAACGCAAGGCAGCGAACTGGTAAAGATATCTACAATTACAGGAAGTACAACAGCATGTAGAGCTTCAGCAGATGGTATAGTAAAAGAAATATTAGTTCATCCAGGGGAAAAAATAGAAGCAGGACAAATTGTAGCACGTATAATTACTAAATAATAGATATAAATCCATGATAATTTTGAGGTGAATTTTTTGCGTAATTTTGTAAAATATTGTTCAGTAGTGTTGTCATTTTTAATTTGGCTGTTACCGATCACCGCGTTTGCTATGCCAAAGATTTTAACAACAGAACAATTAAGACCTGGCATGATTGGAATGGCAAGAACGGTGGTTCAGGGAAATCAAATTAAAAGTTTTAATGTAAAAATAATTGGTGTAGAAGATAATGGAAAAGGGGCTCCAAGGCAAATAATGGCAAAAGCTTATGGGCCTATGATGCAAGACACAAATGGAGTTATTCATGGTATGAGTGGTAGTCCGGTATATGTTGATGGATACTTGATAGGTGCAGTTGCCCGAGGTATAGGTAGTGACACTAATCCGCATGTATTCTATATAACACCTATACAAGATATGCTTGCTTTATGGGATATGCCGGATAATAGGGCAAATACTAAAAAAGTAAAACAGATTAAAATAAGCCTGGAAAGCCATAAGGCGGAAGTGCTTAAAGAAGAAAAAGAGTTAGATAAAATATGGAAAAAAGATACAACGGAAAAAAAATGTATTAAAAAATCGGTTGCAAAGGCTAATGCTGCAACTGAAGAGGAATTTAATAAAGTCCAATTTGTGGATACAAAAGGCTGGAAGAAAAATTATGGTGTTCAAAAGGAAACAAAATTAAAAGGGGAAAGTATACCTTTAGCTGTTAATGGTTTTTCAAGTATAGGAATGGAATATTTGAAAAAGGAACTAGCGCCATTTAATATGTATCCATATATGATGAGTACGGCCTCGGGTAATTCAGATGATGATAGTCTTGTGGGAAAAGCTGATTTGAAGCCAGGCAGTTCCGTCGGTGTGGCAATTGCTTATGGTGATTTTTCTGTCGGAGCAGTGGGAACTATTACGGCTATTGACGGTGATAAAATCCTGGCATTTGGACATCCTTTTACTTATCGGGGAAATGTAAATTATTTCATGACAAATGCGGCTATTATTGGAACTGCTAGTGGTCTTGTTAACGGGCAGAAAGTGTCTTCTTTTGGAAAAATAATTGGCCGTATTAATCAGGATAGATATGCAGGTGTCAGTGGAATAACAGGACAGTATCCCCAAGTTGTACCGGTAAGAGTGACTGTAGATGACAAACAGCTGAATAAGCATGAAGTGTTTGGTACAAATATAGCTTATGATGAAGAGTTGATCCCTAATTTAACAGCAGGTATAACATATGCGTCTTTGGACCGGGCTATAGACAGCTTAAGTGCTGGAACGGCAAATGTTAAATTTGAGATAATGACAGATGCTGTTCCCAGTGGTAAAGTGGTTTGCAGCAATATGTATTACAATGGAACAGATGTAGGACAGTTTGCTGTGTCAGATTTGGCGCAGGTGCTTGACATAATATGTTCTGATCCTAATAAGGAGTATGACATTACAGGTGTAGAAGCACAAATATCATTTAATGAAGCTAGAAAAACTGCATCAATCATAAGTATAGTACCTGATAAGAGTATTGTTTATCCGGGTGAAAGAGTGAATTTTAAGCTAACTCTGCAGCCGTATCGTGCACCTAGGGAACAATTGCTGATTCCCTATATAGTTCCTAAAAATCAAATAGCAGGAAATATGACGATAGAAGCAAGAGGCGGTGGACTTATACCTGTGTCGGCATTAGCACTGCAGGGAGTTGATTTAAGCCCAGAGGAAAATAAGACGCTTACAGCTGCAGATAAAATAAATACTTTTTTGCAGACTGATAAAAATAATGAGATTATTGTAGATCGAGTTGTTCCACCAATAAAAAATGAAAAAGAACAGAAAAAAGCTATAGAAGATGCTGTGAAGATGCAGCAAAAAATGGAAAAAAACGGCCAACTTGGAAATAAGAATGCTGCTGTTGATAGAGTAAAAGCATCAACTAATTATGTAATAGATAATGTTGTACGGATAAACTTAAAGGTAAAAGAAATAAAATAGTGGTTAATTTAAAAAAAATAGTAAATTAGTATTTACTATTTTTTTTATTATTGTTAAAATCATTGAGTAGGGTTTTTATATAATATAAATGCAAGGAGGGATTAAATGTTTATATTGGAAAAGATTGGGTCTGTTGTTTTAAAGATTTTAGGAACATGGGGAGGTTTCGTAATTTTATTTGCACAGACTCTAACTCAATGTAAGCACATACCCCGCCCTCGTCATGTTTTAGTGCAAATGGCCCATTTAGGTGTGGATACATTACCTATAGTCACACTTACAATGCTTTTTACTGGAATGGTAATTACTTTGCAAACAGCAACGGAATTTATACGCTTTGGCGCACAGTCTACAATTGGTGGAGTTGTAACAATTGCAGTTGGCCGTGAATTGGGGCCAGTTTTGACGGGAGTGGTAGCAGCAGGACGCGTTGGGGCTGCAATAACTGCGGAGATAAGCACTATGAAAGTAACAGAACAAATAGATGCATTAAAAGTTATGGCGGCTAATCCGATAAAATATCTTGTGGTTCCAAGATTTATAGCATGCATGTTTATGCTGCCATTATTAGTAGTATTTGGTGATATAATAGGAACTTTTGGCGGATGGATAGTGGCAAGTTATTATGATATTTCCTCTTTCATGTATATGCAATCAATAAATACTTTTGTAATTGCGCATGATTTTACAGGAGGATTGATAAAGGCAGTTGTTTTTGGTGCTATTATTGCTATAATTGGCTGCTATTATGGAATAAATGCGGAAAATGGAGCAGAAGGGGTAGGCAAGGCAACAACAAAATCAGTGGTTGATGCAATAATAGCGATATTTTTTTTCAATTGTTTTTTATCTATAATTTTATATCGCTGAAAAGGTGAACTGAATGATAAAGTTAGTTAATGTTAACAAATCTTATAAAGACTATATGGTATTAAAAAATATAGATTTATTAATACAAAAGGGTGAAACCTTAGCAATTATAGGTGCCAGTGGTTCGGGAAAAAGTACACTGCTAAAATTGATGATCGGGTTAGAACGACCTACTACAGGAGAGATTTGGATAAAAGATAAAGAGATATCTCATATGGATGAAGAACAACTCGATGAAATAAGGTTGACGATGGGAATGGTTTTTCAATATTCGGCATTATTTGATTCAATGACAGTTGCAGAAAATGTTGCGTTTGGGTTGAATGAACACAGCAATTTTACAGAAAAAGAAATCGAAAAAATAGTCGATGATAAATTAGAATTAGTAGGCTTAAAAAAATTTAAGCACTATATGCCTAATGAATTATCCGGTGGTATGAAAAAAAGAGTAAGCTTGGCAAGGGCAATAGCTTTTGGACCAGAAATTATTCTTTATGATGAGCCTAGTTCAGGGCTTGATCCCATTATGGCAGGAAAGATAGACAATCTTATTAAATATACACAAAAAAAAATGAACGTGACTTCTGTTGTAGTTACGCATGATATGAATAGCGCATATTATATTGCAGATCGTATAGCAATGATTTATAAAGGACAGATAATAGCATTGGGGGATGTAAAAAGTATAAGGGAATCCAAGGACGAACGTGTACAGGAATTTATAAGTGGTGGTCGAAATAATATATAAATAATTTCGTAGGGAGGCGATTATATGACTACAGAGGCCAAGGTGGGCTTATTTACAGTGATAGCAGTAGTTTTAGCACTGGCAATTATAGTTCGTTTAAGTCATTTTAGTTTTGGCGGTCCGCCTCATTATAATGTAACGGTTTCGTTTAAATATGTAGATGGTTTAAAACCAGGAGCTTTGGTGCGATATGCTGGAGTAGATGTGGGAGATGTAGCTTCAGTAAAAACAGATGGAATGGGAGCAAAAGTTGTTTTAGAAATAAAGAAAAATGTTAATATTCCGCAGAGTTCTGTTATTACTATTTCCAGTGATGGATTGATGGGAGAAAAGTTTGTTAATATTTATTCAAATGGGAATCCTAGCAAAGCGTATTTAGAAAATGGGGCAGTTATGAGAGGAACTGAAGAGCGCAGTATAAATGCGTTGATAAAGTCAGCAGCTGATACCTTGGATAAAGTTGATAAAATGGTTACGGCTATGAATAAGGTGATAGCTAATCCAAAAGTACAGGATTCATTGATAAAATCAGCTGTTAATATAAAACAGATAACTGATAATATGAATCAAGCAACAGCGGTTATGGCAGATGTTATGCAGGCTAATAAGGCCAATATAAACGATATTATACGTAATTTGACAGTAGCATCGGCTAATGTGCAGAATATTACCGGTGATGTGCAAAATATGGTCGAGCAGTTAAATGGTGATGGAAAAATGACAGATGACATGCGTACTACTGTTGGTAATCTGGCACAAACCAGTACAAGAATAGAGCATATGGCTGCTAATTTAGAACCAGTAATTTCTGATCCACAGACTGCAAATGAACTGCGTAATATTATACATAATGCCAGTGATGTTTCTCAGCGTGCAGATCATATGATGAAAAAAATTAATTCCATAAAAATGAAAACAGGTACAGAAGTTTTATATAGTGGTAAAAAATCAGATTTGATGGTAAATGCTGATTTAAAAATATATAATAATCCTAATGATTTTTTGTTAATCGGAGGTGATGATATAGGCGGTGACAACCCGGCAATGAATTTACAGCTGGGGTCAGGTAATAAAAATTTTTCCGGCAGAGTAGGGATAATTGATAATAAAGCTGGACTAGGTATTGATGCTTATAGTGGTCCATGGAAATTTTCTGTTGATGCATATGATATTGATGATGTAAGGTTAAAATTGCGCAGTCAATACAGGCTATCGTCAGATATCTATTTATTGGGGCAGATAAGTGATTTAAACGATGCAGATAGAGCTGCTTATTTTGGAATACGTAAGGAATTTTAAAAAATTTTTAGGGGGAAATAAATTGAAAAACAATAAAAAATTGATTAAAAATTTAACGGCATTAATTTTAAGCGGGTTTATGACATTGTCTTTAACTAATCCGGTTTTTGCTCGTCAGATGTCATTGGAAGAAAGTATTACTGAAGCACTTAGTAATAATCATTCGATAAAACAGTCAGAGGCTGATTTAGAAAAAGCTAAGGCTGTTTTAGGAGAAGCAAAAGGCAATAAAGGTCTTAAGTTAACATGGGAAGGAACAGCTAATAAAGTAGGTGGACATTATTATAATCAATATGATATAGACCATTCTTATGGTAATGTTCTATCGGCAAGTATCCCAGTATATACTGGTGGGGCTTTAGAAAATCAATATAAGAGTGCTGATTTGGGAGTAGAAATTAGTGCACTTACTTTGGAAAATGAAAAACAAACTATACAGTTGCAAACTATTCAGGACTATTATAAAATATTAGATTGCCAGAATATAAAGAAGGTGCGGCAGTCAGCAGTAACACAATATAGTGAACATGAAAAAGTAGCTATGGCCAAGTATAATGCAGGGGTTGTTCCTAAATCAGATTTACTGCGGGCCCAGGTGAATTTAGCTGATGCAAAGCAAAATTTGATTACTGCTGAAAATGATTTACAGATTGCTGTGACAGATTTTAATAAATTGATTGGACAGAATGTATTGACTGATGTGGAACCAAGTGACAATTATCTTACAAATACAGAGTATCCCAATACATTGCAAAAATGTATGGATACAGCATTGCAGAATCGACCGGATGGTTTGGCTGCGCAAAAGGCAGTATTGCAGGCACAAAAATCAGTGAAATCGGCTAAGGCTGGCTATTTGCCGCAGGTATCCATTGTAGCGCAAAAAGATATAGCAGGGAATAGCATGTTTGATGATGATCAGACGGATAAGTCTGCTATCGGTGTGCAGGCTGACTGGACAATTTTTGATAGTTCTGTCACGAAATCCCAGGTTAAGCAGGCTGAAGCAACAGTAATACATGCACAGCAGGGAGTTGCAGAAACAAATGACCAGATACTTTTGGATGTGCGTCAGGCATATTTATCAATGGAAGCAGCTAAGAGAAATATAGAAACAACAAAAATTGCAGTTGCCCAGGCGGCTGAAGATAATAGAATAGCCCAGGTACGTTATCAGGCTGGTGTAGGCACGAACAGTGACAGACTGGATTCAATAGTTGATTATGTTACAGCACAGATGAATTATAATCAGGCACTATACGATTATACGATAAGCAGAGCTGCTTTAAATAAAGCGATGGGGTTGCCAGCTGAAGCAGTAGTTGACAATAATAATAAAGCAGATAAAGGAAAAGATGAAAAAGTAGTAAAACAAAAGGCAATAAAACGGAACACTACAGAACAGAAAGTAGTAGAACAAAAAGCTGAAAATACAAATCAGATAGATCAACAAAAAAATGATTCACCACAGTTGGATGTACTTGACAGAGGCTGAAAAATAAGACAATATAACAGAAATTAAGGGAGGATAATAATGAAGAAGCCGTGGAAAAAAATTGCGATATTTGTAGTGGCATTTATCTGTATATTTATAGCGGCTTCTTTTTTTTATATAAGCCATTCTGAATCTTTTATGAAAAGAGCAGCCAAAACAGCAGGTAATATATTAACTCAGTCAATACACACAAAAATAAATATTCAGTCAGTTAAAATAACTTCATTTTCGACTATTCAGGCAGACGGGGTAGCTATCTATGACAAAAAAGGCATTTTGTTTTTACAATCTAATAAGGTTGGTGTTAAGTTCAATCCGTGGAGAATTTTAACAGGCAAAATAACAGAAAGTGTTAATAAAATAATAGTTAACAAACCGCAGATGAATATTATAGAATATCAAGATGGAACTTGGAATTATAATGATATTCTAGTGCAGAATCAGACAAATAATGCATTTAGAGGTAATATTGTTGTTAAAGATGGATTAGTTAATGGGAATATAAAAAATAAGAAACTTATAATAGACAAGGTAAATGCAAAAATTGATTTATCAGATAGTAATAAAACTGTATTTAAAATCGATATGATGCAGGAAAGTAGCAAAATACATATTAATGGTTTTATGGATAAATATGCAAAGCATTTTAACATAAGAGCAGATAAAATAGATATAATGAAATACCGTATATTTATACCTTCAGGTAAAATTCCTAGTAATTTAAAAATAAAAGCAGGAATAATAAATAAATTAGACATATCAGTAAATATACCGGCAAATGGAAAAATTAGCGTGATAGGACAATTACAGGTAACTGGCGGAAAGTGTCAGTTTATGGATACAAATATTACAGATATTAAAGGGTTAGTTATTCTTAAAGACAAATACGCAGTTGTTTTTGCCAATGCTGCTGTAAAAGGACAATTGGTAAAACTACATGGGAAAATAACAATAGAAACTGATCCTAAAATTTCTATGACCGTTAGTGCAAATAAAATCAATCCGCATAGTATATTTAAAGAAAGTCCGTTTAACGGTGATGTAAAATTTACGGCTGACGTCACTGGTAGTATAAAAAATCCTGTGATTGCAGCAGAGCTTTCAGCTGGACAAGGCCAAATATATGGGTATTCATTTAGCAACGCCAAAGTGCAGGGAAATTTTTCTAATAATAAAATTTATTTGGATAAGGTTTCTGCTAATTGCTATGGAGGGATAATTAGTGCAGAAGGTATATTTGACCTTAGTAGTAAAAAATATCAAGGGCATGCCCAGATAAAAAATATATCTGCTAAAAGTCTGCCCCGTACTTTACCAGCATTGTCGGGTAAAATATCTGCTGATGCAGTGTTTAAAGGAACGATAAATGAATTTGATGACATGGTATTTTATGCTGTATTATCACTAGAAAATGGTAGCTATAACGGTATACAAGTAAGCCAAGCAAATGCTGTGCTGTCAAAAAGTGCTGGGCAAATGATAAGCTTACAAACTTTTACAGCTGATTTGGTAGGAAAAGGTAATATCACTGCTTCCGGCAGCTTAAATAGTGAAAATATTGATGTGGATTTTTATGGATCAAATGTTGATTTAAGTCTTTTGAATACATATATGGCTGTTCCATTAAGTGGACGGGCAGAATTTCATGGATATTTGCAAGGCAATATTGCAGATCCTTATTTGACGATAAAACTGGGGGCATCTGATGGGCAGATAGCAAAGCAGCCTTATCATACGTTATTACTTTCTGCTTCTGGTAATGCTAATAGTATCCATTTAGATAAATTTGTTATGAAAAATGATAAAAATAATGTTGTTCACAGTGCTATAGGGACTATTGGTCTAAAAAATAACCACCCAGTAGATTTAATTGTAAATACTAAAAATGCCCGCATGGAGAATATAGCCGCTGCTTTTTTCCCCGGTCAGCCTATAACAGGAAATATAGATAATACACTGCATTTAACAGGTACTTTTAATGATATAAAAGTACAGGGGCATGTGTTTTTTCATGAGGGAAGCTATCATGGTGTTTTATTGACAGCAGCTTATGGCAATTATGTATATGAATCAGGGAATATCATTTTAAAAGATTTTATAATCAAAACTCCGTTTTTGTCTGCAAAAATAAGTGGAGAAGTAGATAATAATAAACTCGACTTTGCAGTAGATATAGATCGAATATCCCTTGCCAAATTACCAGCATATTTTCCTTATCCTATAAAAGGTGAAGCAGGTTTTACAGGGCATGTAGGAGGAACTTTTGATAATATAATATTTACCAGTACCGTTAAAGCTGAAAAACTTATTTTCAATGGGGTGGAAATAACTGATGTAATCGGGCAGTGCAATTACCAAAATGGGATATTGTCTTTCCCGAAAATACAATGCAGGCAGGATAAGGGAACGATTTCACTTCAAGGGAAGATGGATTTGCAGACAAAGCAGCTTATGGGCAATTTGAATGTTAATGCAGTTGATATTAAATCTTTGGCAGCAATAGCGGACTTTAAAAATAAATATTTAACTGGGACTTTTAATGGGATAGTAAATATGGGAGGGAATTTTGCTGATCCGTTTATACATTTAGATGGAAATATAAAAAATGGATATTTAAAAAAATATCCATTGCAAAATATTGTTATTAATGTATCTTATAGGAATAATATTGTACAAATTAATAAATTTTATGGTGAACAAGGAGCTGGAAAAGTTGCAGCAAAAGGTACATGGAATATAAATGGGCCAATTGATATAATATTTTCAACACAAGGCATAAATGCTAAATTAATGACTGAACTGATGAATTATGATGTCGATGCGAAGGGAATCATGAATGCATATGCGCAAATAAAAGGCACAACAAAAAAACCTCAGGCTGATGTTTCTTTTGAAATAGATGGTGGAGGAATAGGCACAGCAACATTTGACAGGATGACAGGGCTTCTAAATTTAAAAGACGGTGTTATAAATGTTAATCAGATTTTAGTAAATAAAGGACAGTACAAAGCATCTGCCAGTGGGCGGGTACCTATTGTAGCACTTAAGGCGAAGCCGTGGGAAATGCTTACACAGTACGATCAGATTGATCTTGATATATCACTAGATAATGCTGATTTGAGTATTTTGCCATTTTTATCTAAAGATATTGATTGGGCTGCTGGACCTTTACAAGGAAGATTGAAAATTAATGGTACTTTAGCACATCCTTTATTTGATGGATTCATAAAAATGCATAATGGTACAGTAAAATTAAAAGGATTGGTAGATCCCATACAAAATATGCAAGCTGATATTGTTTTCAACCGTGAAAAAATGAAAGTAAATGATTTCAGTGGCAAAATAGGTTCTGGGAAATATTCTCTTGTAGGTGATACATTGCTTACAGGTGGAGGTCTGCGTGATTACAAATTTACTTTGAATATGGATAAATTATCTATCAACAGTAAATATTATCGTGGACCATTTAGTGCGCAATGCAATTTGACAGAAGAAAATTTATTTGGTAGAGTTATGCCTAAATTAACAGGGACAGTAAACATAGAGAAGGCCACCATATCTTTTCCTGGGATACCAGATAATAATATTTCTATCTTGCCAAAGATGATATTAGATTTAGGCATAAATGTCGGGAAAAATGTTCGTTTTGCTAGTTCAATGCTTTATGATATGGATATTTCGGGAAATATTCATTTTGGTGGGACGACAAAATATCCACTGCCATCAGGTGAAATTATCGTAGATAGAGGTACGATAAATTATTTAAAGACAATTTTTAAAATACGTGAAGGTGTTGCTTCCTTCAACCAAATTGGTTCCTTTTTCCCTAGTATAGTTTTTAAAGCTGATACGGAATTGATGCAGACTAAAGTGTTTTTATCAGCAGAAGGGCCTGTGGAAAAAATGAAATTTACTCTTGTATCAGAACCGGCGATGAGTCAGGAAGAAATAATTAAGCTTTTGACTTTTCGCAATAATTATCGGGAGGGCGGCCGTATTGGGTCAGCCGATTTAGCAGAGCTTGCTTCTATCGGATTTCAAATGAGCTTTTTCAATGAAATAGGAAACTTTATGCGTGATACTTTGAAATTGGATGAATTTAATGTAGTAGGAGATACTATATATAACGGAAACGTACGAAATAATCAGGATAACTATGATGAAGTTTATAATATAGAAATTGGAAAATATATTTCTAATAAAATGATGTTAAAATACACTAACAGTATAAATTATGATGATTATAAATATGGTGTGCAATATGATTTGAATAATAATATAAGCATTTTAAATGAATGGGATAAAAAAGATGGATATAAAATTACCTTGCAGGCTAATATTAAATTTTAGTGTAAATAATAATATTGGTGAAAGGAGGCGGCTGGTATGCAGCTTAGAGAGTATATGGCAGAAATACAAAAGGTTATTCTGCTGGAACCGGAAAAGGAAGCAAAACTGTGGAAAGCCTATAAAATAAATAATGATAAAAATGCACGCTGTGAGATAATAGAATCATATCAGCCGCTTGTATTTAAGTGTGTAAAACCTTTTTCCCACGTTGAGTTTGTCATGGATTTAATACAGGAAGGAACTGTTGGTTTGATCGAAGCTGTTGAGCGCTATGATCCGGGGAAAAAAGTAGCATTTTCTTTATATGCTGTCCATCGTATTAAGGGACGTATACTAAATTATTTTGATAAAGAATGTAAAGGGGCAAAATGCTGTAGTTTATATGATTTTTTTGATGATATAATAGTAATTGCAGATGATAAGATAAATATACAAAATCAGGCTGAGAAAAATTTTTTACAGGGACAAATACGAAAAGAAATGCTTCGCCTGCCGGTAAAGGAACGAGTGGTTTTAGATGGTGTATATCTTAAGGATAAAGCTCCGCAAGAAATAGCTGATATAATGAATGTCAGTTTATCTCATGTATATCGACTGCAGAAAAATGCGGTACGTCGTTTACGTGGTATGATGGCAAAATTTATGCAGCATTGGCATTGAAAGGCTAATGATAAAGATATGAAGATAATGTGTTGAAATATGTTTAAAAATAGTATTAATTTCCTGAATATAGTATAATATAACTAAATTTACCTGAAAATGACATGTAAAATAATTTTTTATTATTGGATATTATTAATAGACATGGATAAAGGAGGGCAGTCATATGGCAAAAGTTGACAAAGTAATGAAAGATCATGTTGCAGCTGCTAAAAAATGGCTGGGCAAGGCGGAAACATCATTGGATAATGATAATGATATTCGCGGAGACCTTCACATTATGTTGGCGGAAGCTGAATTGAAATGTGCAAAGGAAAAGCGGCATAATACTTTTCATCCAATATGGGTGAAATATGTTGTCTTACTGTCATCAATTGTGTTATTTTTGTCGGCTGGTGGTTATTGGTTATGGGGAAAATCAAATAGTTATGATGAAAGTAAGAGAACACCCGTTATAGCAACTACTGTTAATAATCCTGCAGTAAATAAAGCCAAAAAACAGCTGGCCTCCGTTGATCCAGAGAAAAAAATTATAACAAATAATATTGCTGAAACAAATTTTTCCAGTCATAAATTACAAAAAAAAGAGATAACCAATGTACCAGAAGAAGTCATAACTACACCTGCAGCAAACCATATGAATAAAATTTCCAGGCAGGAAAAGTCAGATTATCCTAAAGTGCAGACTCAAGTCCCTTCGAAAAAAATGCAGCAATTAATGCGAACAGCAAAAAAGACATTGCAAGAATAATAAAAAATTAGAAAGTGATTCAGGAGGTAATTTATTTGAACAAAAATAAGGGTCGTTTATTAGCTTGTGCTTTAGCTGTGGCCGTAACAAATGTCACTATGTTGGAAATACCAGTTGCTCACGCGCAAGATAATGGTACAGCCTATAATAATGTGATTGTTGATAATAATCCTAAAGAACCAGCTTCTCAATTGGCAGCAACTGATAAATTAAAAAAAGAAGATGAAGATATAGATGTTAAAACTGATCAGGAATCAATTGTAAAAAAAGATTTACCGGCTGAAGAAAATAAGGCCGTTTCCAGCAATAAAAAAATGATAGAAAAAGAAAATCCTATTGAAAAGTGGAAAAAACAGCGTCCAGAAGAAAAAAAAGTTGTTGATTCAGCTGCGCAGTATAATGGTATGACAGTTGTGAGTGTCGATGTTGCTGGTTTAACTACACTAACTAAATCAACCGTTATGGATGCAGTAAAAATTAAACCGGGTGATATATTTGCCAGTAAAAATATTACAATTGATAGACAGGCTATTTATGAAACAGGATTATTTTATGATAATTTTCCGTCCTATGAAGTGGTACCTGAAGGCGTGAAAATAACTTACCATGTTATGGAAAATCCGGTATTGCGTAAGATTAACATAACAGGAAATAGGGATATTTCCACTGACAAGATTAAGTCAATGTTGCATGTTAAAGTAGGGCAGATATTAAATAGCAAAACATTGAGTAATGATATTGCTAACATTGAAGAAGAATATAGAAGCGAAGGATATATTCTTGCTAAAGTAAGCAATATGGCAATAGATGAAAATGGTGTCTTAAATCTCAAATTTGATGAAGGCATCCTAGAAGGTTATGTAGTTAAGGGTAATGATAAAACAAAAACGAAAGTAATAACACGTGAAATGAGAATGAAACCAGGAGATGCTTTTAATGCGAAACTGGCAAAAAGAAGCATGCAGCGGATTTATAATCTGGGTTTTTTTCAAGATGTAAATATGAAACTGCTGCCGGGTGAAAAAGATCCTAATAGCGTGATTATCGAAACAACTGTTGTGGAAAAACGTACGGGTTCTTTTGGGATTGGAGCTGGGTATAGTAATAGCGATGGTTTTATTGGTATGATTACTTTAAGTGATAGTAATTTCCGTGGTACAGGAGATGCTACTAAGCTGGTGTATGAGTTTGGTGGTGATGATAATAATGACCGTGGATTTACTTTCAGCTATAGACATCCCTGGCTCGATTCTAAAGAAACTTCCTTAAGCCTGAGTATTTATAATCGTACATATGAGTATGACGACTATGATTCTGACGGAAATGAAATTGAAGATTATGACCGAAGTTATAAAGGTGGAGAAATTACTTTAGGAAGACCTGTTAATGAATATTCTACTAATTATATAACACTGAGAAATCGTAAAGATGAGTATGCAGGGCATGAAGATGGTCTAGATCGAAGTAACAATACGGAATGGAAGGACAGTAATTTTGGTACTACCAGAAGCATAACTTTTATGCATGTGTTAGATACAAGAGATAATGTGTATAATCCAATGGAAGGAAGCAGGTACAGTGTATCTGTTGAAGCTGCTGGATTAGGTGGTGATTTCAACTATGATAAATATATATTGAATACCCAGAGATTTTATAATTTAGGTCATTCTCATGTACTGGCGTTAAAACTCAATGGTGGTTATGCTAACCATGATCTGCCTGAGGCAGGTAGATTTGAAATTGGTGGTCAGGGAACTCTGCGTGGCTATAAAGATGATCAGTTTAAGGGAAACAAGATGATTTTAGGATCAATAGAATATCGTTTTCCTATTATCACTAAAGTCCAGGGAGCGTTGTTTTTTGATATGGGTGATGCCTGGGGTGGACGGAATTGGTCATGGCAGCCTATTGAAGATAAACTTTCCCTGCATCATAGTTATGGTGTTGGTATTCAGATTGAAACCCCTGTAGGACCGCTTCGTTTGGATTATGGTATTGGAGAAGATGGCGGGCGCACTAACTTCTCAATAGGCGGGTCGTTTTAGATGTTTTTAAAGGCATGAATATGAACTTAAGAAAAATATTTTTGCTGTTGCCATTGTTTATAGTTGTTTTTAGTTTTAGTAATGTTTATGCGGCAGCAGCTGATGATAATAATATAAAAGTTGATATAGTTACTTCAGGACGTCTGCCTGTGCTTATAAAAAATAGAATGGAAAGAAGTGTAACAGTTATTGCCGATCAGCTGATGAGTGGAAAACAATTTGCTGATATCACAGATAAAAAAATTCAGTATGAGAATATAATAAAAGATGTCTTTGATAAAATTCTTATTGGTTATACGGTGAGTAATGTAAATATTTATTTTGATAAGAGTAATGTATATGTTACAATAAACTTACTTCCATGGAATGATGTTATAACGAATGTAGATGTGGATATTAAGACCGATGGTGTTTCGGCGGATATAGCCAATTTGGCAATAAGTGACATACAGGGGGTTGATGAATTATTTAAGAATAATTTGTGCGGACTTCCTGTTGATGCAGTGGATTGGACAAATGGAGTATTGAAACGCAGCCTGGATGACTTTATGAAAATACATCTGCCGGAATTTCGGGCGGACTTTGAAATGACTCCTGGTATAAATACGAAGATCACTATTACCATTTACCCACGAATGCCGGTTGTGCGGAACATTGATTTAAAAATGCGTTCATCATCTATGCCTAATATTTATTTATTACAGGAACGTTTATATTTTCAAGAGCAGACTAATATTTTATTAGGCGTGCCAGTAGATTTTGTAGAAAGGCATAAAAAGTATTTTGCCGTTCGACTAACAAAAACACTTGATAAACAAAAAGCCTTTTCTATGGTTAAGATGCATACGACAGTTGATATAGAACCAGGTGAAAAGACATATATCACTACTCATTCAGATACTGATAGGTATAATATAAATCTGGAAGGTTGGGTCGATTTTGGTCGCAATAATGATAATGACTCAATTTATCGGGCACATTTGGGAAAAAATATAAATAAAAAGAATGAAGTTTTCAGTGAAGTGTTTTTTAAACCGCAGGATGCTGTAGTAAAATGGGCAGTAGGCTATGATTATCATTTTAACGATCAATGGAAGCTGGGCGGAAGATATTTTTTTAGGGATGGGATAAAAACTATTGATGTTCAGAGAAAATTTAACAATCGCTGGCAGGGACGATTTAATTATCTTCTGACAAAGGATTCGTGGGAAACGGCAATTCGTTATCGTATACATGATTTTGTGGGTTTAGAATATATATGGCAGAATCTTGATAATAGGGAAAGTAAATGGATACGTTTAATTGGTACTTTTTGAGGCTGCTTGAATAAAAAAAATTTGTTTGATATAATTATTTTGTTTATATAAAATATACGTTTATAATTAAGAGGAGATTTATTTAATGATTAATTTTGAAAAAAAACAAATTAAAATTATAAGTTTTGTTATTGCAGCTGTATTTGTTCTTAGTATAGCAGCTATTGGTATTTCACAGTATGATTCAGGAATTGCTTCAGCAGCGTCTTCTTCCAATGTAGGCATTGTTGATTATCGCCAGCTTATTTCCAGTTCACCTCAATTGGCGGCAGCACGTCAGCAAATGCAGACTGAACAGAAAAAAGCTGAAGAAGATTTTAAAGCTAAAGCAGCTAATATGGATGATAAACAAAAAAGTGAATATGCCTTAAAAATTCGTGAAGATATGATGAAAAAACAAAAAGAATTATTGAATCCTATAGTTGAAACAGTAAAAGCCAATGTACAATCGGTGGCTGATGCTAAGGGTTTAGCTGTAGTCCTTGATAAAAGCAGCGTAATATATGGTGGGCAGGATATTACTCAGGATGTTTTAAACAAAATGCAGAAAAGTAAATGATAATGTATTATTTTACTGAAATTACCGAGCCTTTGTGCTCGGTAATTTTCTCAAGAGGTGAGTTCTACGAATAAACAGCAGTACCGGAAGAAAAAAAATATTATTTTAGGAACAGCTATAATTATTATTGCCTGTATAATATTGTTTTTTATTATTAAACATTTTTATAAACCGGCTGCTGTCCATAATCCACCAATACTTTATGCAGCTGGTGTTATAGATATAAATAAAGTGATAAAAGTTCATCCCCGCTATGAGGAATTTCTCAAACTGCAAAGTGAACGAGTGTCTCTGGAAAGTAAAATAGATGCACTATCAGGCAATATGAATGATTTAGCAAAAACTTTCAATAGTCGTGATAAAGTGGTGAATGAGTCTTTTCTTAACTTTACGCAACAAAGAGAAAATATGAGAAATCATATTGCATATAAAGTTTTGCAAAATAAAATGACTGATAAGGAAAAAGAATTACGTCAGCAAGTAGCGGGACAGAAATCGGCTGATATAAAAAAAATAAGTGACAACTATAAGACTGATATATTTAACTGTACATTAAAACTAGATAATGCTGATAATTTGCGGTTAACTTACGATCAAATAATAGAAATTAAAACACAATTGACTGCTTTAAAAAAAGAGCAGGCAGAAAAGATCCATACCGTGAATATGAAATATGAAATGTATATAAAAAATCAACTAGATGCCTATTATGCTGAGCAGATAAAGCAATTTAGAGCTAAATTGGCAGCGGAAAATGACAATGATAGACAGTTAGCAGATAAAAAATTATTAGAATTTAAGGCTAAAAGGGATGAAATATTAAATCAACAAGCTGCCCAGATGAATACCCAAAAGAAGGATATTCTGAAAGTACAGCATGACTTAATGAATAAAAATGATGAGATTAATGCCTTGAAAGAGACAATGATAAATGATATAAGGGTAAAAGTGGCTAAAATAGCTGTAAATGATCATTTAAATATTGTATTTATTAACCAGGATAGTTTAGATGATGAGGCAATAGAAAGCATGGATGATTATTTAAAAAGACAAGTCGTGAAGGGAGCATCTACACAGGATATTACAGATGCTGTTGTAAAAGAATTTAGAAATGCAGATTAAAGCTAATAGGAGGATATGGTTTTGAATCAGAAAATGAGAAAAGTTTTAATAATAGTAGCTGTTACAATTGCTGCATGTTTTGTATTAACTGGGTGTTCTAATAATGCTAAAATAGGCTATGTTGATTTGGAACGGGTATCGAATGAAAGTCCGCAAATAAAAAATATAAATAAAAATTTTGAAAATGAATATAAAACTGTCAGTAAACAAATGGAAGATTTGATGCAGAAACAAGGAAGTATGCCAAAGGATGAGTATACTAAAGAAGTAGGAAGTTTGCGACGTAAAGCATATGGCATACAGCAAAAATATACGGTGCAGCGGCAGAATTTAATGAATAAGGTATTAGCTGAAATTGTAAAGGAAAAAGGTCTGTCTGCTGTAACGGTAAAATCGTCTGTAGGACTTGATCCTGAAGATGCTTCAGGAAATGCAGCTACTGTTGATGGTGTTGTGGTACAAGGCGGAATAGATATAACGGATGAAGTTATACAGAAATTACATTAAAAAGGGGCAGTTTAGGCAATGGAAAAAACATTAGGGGAATTAGCAAGATTTGTCGGCGGCAGATTATCAGGAGATCCGTCAATTATAGTAAAGGGTGTAGCTAATATTGCGTCTGCGGGTTCTTGCGATATTACATTTGCAGTAGAGCCACATGTAGAAAAAGCAAAAAAATGTAATGCTGCAGCTGTTATTTTATCTAATGAAATTAAGAATTTCCCATTGCCGGCAATTTTTGTCAAAAATCCGCGTGAAGTTTTTATAAAGTTAATTAAAATTTTTACACCTCCTTTAAAAATAAAAAAAGAAATAAGTAAACAGGCATTTATTGGAACTAATGTAGTTATTGGTAAAAATACAGCTATAATGCCATTTGCAGTTGTTGATGATAATGCTGTAATAGAAGATAATGTCGTATTATATCCGCATGTTTACATAGGACAGTATGCACAAATTGGCAGCGATAGTATATTGTATTCTAATGTTACTGTAAGAGAATTTTGTGAAATCGGGAAGAATGTTATACTGCATAGCTCGGCTGTAATTGGTTCTGATGGATTTGGTTTTGTTACAGAAAATGGGATACATGAAAAGGTACCACAGGTTGGAAATGTTGTAGTGGAAGACAATGTGGAGATAGGAGCCCATACGGCAGTTGATAGGGCCGCTATGGGATCTACGTATATCCGTAAGGGAACTAAAATTGACAATCTTGTACATATAGGTCATAGTTGTGATATTGGAGAAAATACATTGATCGTAGCGCAAACGGGAATATCAGGTTCTACAAGGGTCGGGCATAATGTTACTTTTGGTGGACAGAATGGAATTGTTGGACATATAGATATAGGGGCAAATTCAATATTTGCAGCACGTTCTGGTGTTATAAATAATGTGCCTAAAGGATCATTTTATGCAGGTTTTCCGGCAAGGCCGCATCAGGAATGGTTAAGGATAATAGCAGCTTCATCACATACGCCGGAAATTTTGAAAGAAATAAAAAAAATTAAGCGTCAGCTGGAAAATAAATAAAGTTTATTTTCCAAAAGCGGTTGTCGCATGTAGACACTTTTATTCATAAATATGCAATATACCATGTTTTTCTAGTATTAGAAAAAAGAAATTCGCGTAGCAATGGTTGATTGTATTATCATGAAATTAGTGTTACTTGTGCGGCAGCCTCTTTTTTAATTTTTTGTGGGGAGAATTCCCCCACTTCTAAAGTGGTTGGATGAATCACCACGGTTTTAATATTGCAAGTATAATTTTTTCATGCTATTATATTATCAGTCGAAATGATTGGAGAATTTTTATAATGAGGGAATTACAGCATAATTCACATTCAGTTTTTCTGATGTATTACCATCTCGTTTTGGTTGTAAAATATCGTCGCAAGGTAATTAATGATGATATTTCTGGGAGACTTAGAGGAATATTTGACTACATTAGTCCAAAATATGGAATTACTATAGATGAATGGAATCATGATAAAGATCATGTTCATATCATGTTTACAGCACAGCCCAAAAGCGAACTTAGTAAATTTATTAATGCATATAAAAGTGCAAGTAGCAGACTAATAAAAAAAGAATATCCACAAATTCGTAAAAGTCTCTGGCAGGAACGTTTTTGGAATCAAAGTTTTTGCTTATTCACAACAGGCGGTGTTCCTATTGAAGTGATAAAGAGATATATTGAAGAACAAGGTAGTAAAAATTAAGCAGGAGGTAAGGCTATGAACAAGGCATATAAATTTCGTATATATCCTAATACTGAGCAAAGTGTTATGATTGCAAAAACTTTTGGCTGCACACGTTTTATTTACAATAGAATGCTTAGTGATAGAATAGAACATTACAAAACAACTAAGCAAAGACTGAAAAACACGCCTGCACAATATAAAGCAGAATTTATTTGTCTCAAAGATGTTGATAGTCTTGTCCTCGCCAATGCTTTGAATGTGGTGTATTCAGGAGAGGTGTAATGCAAAAAAAATTTGTTGTGATTTTATTAGTGCTTGTGGGAATTATGGTAAATTGCGATATAACTAAGGCAGCACCTACAACTTATGGCCCTACTGGTCTTATTGATGTACCATCTGCTGATGTAATGCGTAGTAATCAAATGGAAATAGGTTATTATCATTTGAATACGGCTGCTTATGAAGTTATAGCAGTTCCTCTGTTTCGCAGTTTTGAAATGAGTGGGGCGGTACGTGATGAAAATAATATTCATACATTAAAGACATTTAATTTGAAATACAGCCTGGAGCAGGAAGGTGTTTTTACCCCGGGAATCGCTATGGGGGTTGATGATATAGCTGACAATGATAATACTGCAGCTTATTTGGTATTGAGCAAGGCACTTCCTTTTGGTTTGAGAATTCATACAGGAATTGGGACAATGCGTTATAAACATGGGTTTGCAGGTTTAGAAACAAGACTTATTCCCTTGTCAAAAGGAGGAGAATTTCCTGATTTATCCTTTATGGTGGAACATATTGACAAAAAAACTTCGTATGGTTTTCGCCTGGCAACAGCAAAGGGATTACAATTTACGGCAGGTTGGCGTGACAAAAAATCTTTTTGGGGGATCACATATACAGTACCGTGACTATCAAAACATAAGAAGAAATTATTTTGCGGCATTATATATTTGTGCTGGCAAAGTTAAGTGTATCACAGAGAGAATGTACAGTGTAAATTATAGTTATCTTTCTAAATTTAACAAGTAAAAAAGCTTGCAGTTAAAGATGATGTCTTGTAGAATATAATAAGATATGGCAGGAGGATTTTTATGTGTTATCAAATAACGCTGGCACGAGAAGTGATTTGTGAGGGAATAGGCCTTCATTCAGGCAAATTATCTAAAATAAAGCTTTTACCAGCACCAGAAGATACGGGAATTATTTTTGTAAGAACAGATCTGGCAGGATGTCCGCAGATAGAAGCTGTTGCAGAAAATGTAACGACAACGCTTAGAGCTACTACAATCAGCAATGGACAGGCTCAGGTTTTTACTATCGAACATTTAATGTCGGCATTGCATGTTTGTAAAATTGACAATTGTCGTATTGAAATGAGTAGTGAGGAGCCTCCAGTTGAAGATGGTTGCTCGGCTATTTTTTTTGCAGCTTTGCAAAAAGCTGGGCAAAAAAAACAACAGAAGAAACGCAAAGAGATAGTTATAGATAAAGTTTATCGAATAGATGATAGGGAAAAGTTTGTTGTTGCTCTACCATATGATGGTTTCAGAGTGAGTTTTACATCGCTTAATGAGCATCCACTGATAGGAATCCAGTATGCTGATTTCACAATTAATAAAACTACATATGAGAAAGAAATTGCACCAGCTCGGACAATTGCTTATGAAAAAGAAATAGAACAGTTGCGCTCTATGGGCCTGGGACTAGGTGGCAGTCTGGAAAACGTAATTGTCTATAATGATAAAGGCTGGATAAATAAATTGCGTTTTGATAATGAGCTTGTTAGGCATAAGATACTTGATATTATTGGTGATCTGAGATTAACCGGTGGAATAGTCAAGGGTCATTTTATTGCAGTCAAATCAGGTCATAAACTTAATACAGCGTTAGCAGGACTTATTAGAAGGAATGTCAATACATAGACATTTAGCATTGGAGGAAAAGAAATGATAGATATAAATGAAATTCAAAAAGTGTTACCACATCGTCCGCCTTTTTTACTTGTGGACCGCATATTAGAAGTAGTTCCTTTTAAGAGTGCTACTGGAATAAAAAACATTACTATGGGCGAAGCTCAATTTAGAGGTCATTTTCCAGGACATCCGATAATGCCAGGAGTTCTTATTCTTGAAGCAATGGCTCAAGTTGGTGGTTTTGCGATGCTTTATCCAGAAGAAAATCGGGGGAAGTTGGCTTTTTTTGGCGGCATGGAAAATGTAAAATTTAAGGTACCGGTAGTTCCTGGAGATCAACTTGTTATGAAGGCTGAACTTATGCGTGTTAGGGGAGATTTTGGCAAAATTCATGCCGAAGCTTTTGTAGAGAAAAAACTTGTAGCACAGGGAGATTTTACATTTGCTTTAAAAAATGTGAAAGATGCTGATAAATAGTGATATTATAGATATAAATGCTCAGAAAACATTTAATATCGTTTATTTTTACGTTTTTTAAGCATAAATGAAGGGTGGAATATTTTTCCTCATGTGGATTTTATCCATAGAAAAGACGTGTTACTAATTAAGAGACGTCAGCGAGGAGTGGGATTATGAATGCAGAAAATAAAGTGATTGCATATATACATCCAACCGCTGTTATAGATCCCCATGCGAAAATTGGTAAAGATGTTCAAATAGGGCCATATGCAGTAATTGATGGAAATGTTGAAATCGGTGATGGGACAAAAATAATGTCGCATGCGCTTATAACAGGTTGGACGGGCATTGGTAAGAACTGTATAATTTATCCGGGAGCAGTTGTAGGTACGGAACCGCAGGATTTAAAATTTAAAGGTGAAAAATCATATGTTTTTATTGGTGACAGAACTACTGTAAGAGAATGTGCAACTATTCACCGAGGCTGTGGTCCTGAAAGTGAAACACGCATAGGTAATGATTGTCTGCTTATGGCTTATACTCATGTAGCGCATAACTGTCTTGTTGGCAATAATGTTATTATGGCTAATTCAGCGATGATTGCAGGTCATGTGGTAGTAGAAGACAGAGTTGTTATCGGAGGAATAACAGGTGTACACCAATTTGTACGCATAGGACGCAATGCGATGATTGGTGGAGCTTCGAAATTAGTTCAGGACGTTGTGCCATATACTATTGTTGACGGACATCCGGCCAAAGTCAGTGGATTAAATAATGTTGGCATTTCACGTGCGGGTATTTCAATTGAGGTAAGGCGCAATATAAAAAAAGCATATAAAATATTATATCGTTCGGGTCTCAGTTTATCACAAGCAATAGAAGTAATAGAGCAGGATGTTGATTCTTGTGAGGAAATAGAACATTTTTTACGATTTTTACGAAATGCAGAACGTGGTATCTGCCGCAGTCGTAGGGAAAGTATTGAATAAAAGGGGATTTTTATGGAGTCTATAGGGTTATTGGCCGGAATTGGCAGGTTACCGGTAGAACTTGCAGTTGCAGCCCGTCAGGCAGGATTTAGGGTTTTTGCTGTTGCGCTGCTTGACGATGTTGATAAAGAGCTGGAACATGTTGTAGAAAAATTTGCTAGAATAAATGTAGCTAAGTTAGATGAAATTATAACATTTTTTAAAAAAAACGATATAAAAAAGGTAACAATGATCGGAAAAGTTACTAAGGAATTATTATTTAATGGGCAGCATGAACAGCTGGATACACGAATGCTTAAGCTGCTGGCTGGTGCTAGAGATAAAAGTGATGATACTTTGATGTTGAAATTCGTTGGAGAATTGGCAGCAGAAGGGATTGAAACCTTAGATCAGACAATTTTGTTAAAACATTTTATGCCGAATGAGGGAATTTTATCAGCAAGAAAACCTTCTGAGGAAGAAATGGAAGATATCCGATTGGGTTTTTTTATGGCAAAGAAATTGGGTGACCTTGATGTAGGGCAGACCGTAGTGATAAAAAATAAAGCGGTTATGGCTTTGGAAGCCATTGAAGGCACGGATGCATGCATTAAACGCGGTGGAGTTCTAGCAGGAAAAGATGGTGGAGCCGTCGTTGTAAAAGTTGCAAAACCAAATCAGGATAATCGTTTTGATGTGCCGGTTATAGGTGTAAATACTATAGAAGTTATGATTAAAGTTAAGGCAAAGGTGCTAGCGGTTGAAGCTGGGAAAACGCTTATAGTTGATAGGCAGAAAGTAATTTCCTTAGTAAATGAAAACGATATGATAATAGCAGTAATATAATAAATGGGCGCGGCGGATTTTCAAAAATGAATTATCCTCGCGTCTTTTTCTGCCTGATAATATTCTAATTGGCTAAAAAGATTTATATGGTGAATATTATACGGAAATGAAACCACGTTTGAATTAATGTAATGGTAAGTATGGAGCGTTTATTTAATGCATAAGATTATGTTTTCAGCCGGTGAAGTGTCAGGAGATATGCATGGGGCTAATTTAGCTGAGGCATTAAAAAAAATTGAACCTGATATAAAGCTTGTTGGTTTTGGCGGTAACAAGATGGAAAAAGCTGGTGTCAGATTAATTGCCAATATGGCCCAATATAGTGTAATGGGTTTTTATGAAGTGTTGGTAAATTTACGTAAAATGATTAAATTACGTGATAAGTTAGGCCGTTTCATGGAAAAAGAGAGACCAGATATATTGGTATTAATAGATTATCCTGATTTCAATTGGCGGTTGGCACCTATAGCAAAAAAATTAAATATTCCTGTTTTTTCTTATATTCCCCCGTCAGCGTGGGCTTGGCGCAGAAGCCGAGCTAAAAAAGTGGCAGTATTAGCAGATAAGATTGCGTCTATTTTTCCCTTTGAAATAGATGTTTATAAGGAAAATGGTGCAGATATAGAATTTGTGGGCAATCCTTTGATAGAAACTGTAAAACCGTCCTTAAAGCCAGAAAATATTAATGAATATTTTTCCCTGGATAATGGGGAAAATAATATTTTACTTTTGCCGGGAAGTCGTAAACAGGAAATAAAGGCAATTTTTCCGGTAATGCTGCAGGCAGCAGAATTATTTCAAAAACGGCATCCACTGACGAAATTTCATTTAGTAATTGCACAGGGAATTGAAGAAGAGCAGTTAAAAAAAATTGCTAGTAGATATACTTTAAATATAGCCTATCATAAAGATCATCTTTATGACTTAATGTATGGATGTGATATGGCGTTTGCGACATCAGGAACAGTTGTTTTGGAGGCAGGTTTGATGGAATTGCCGACAATAGTTTTATATCGAATGTCTTTTCTTACGTATTGTATAGCCAAGGTAGCTGTTAATATAAAATATTTTAGTCTTCCTAATATTTTGGCGCAAAAACAGGTTATGCCGGAACTACTTCAATATAAGGTAACTCCAGCTAATATTGTGATACATGCAGAAAAAATATTACAAAATGGCGGTGAAAATATAAAAAAAGAATTACGTAAAATAAAAATGAATTTAGGGAGGCCGGGTGTATCAAGACGCGTGGCTGAGTTAATAATAAAAACAGCAGATAAAAATAAGCTGATGAATGGGAATAAAACATGAAAAATTATAAAAGACTTTTATTATTTATAAAACCATATATCCCCCGTCTATTATTGGCAGTAGTATGTATAATGTTGGCAGCTGCGGCCAATTTATATGTCCCATGGATAATAAAAGACCTTATAGATAAGGTCTTGGCAGAAAAAGATATGGTAACACTTAATATATTGGGAGTAGGTATTATTATTGTCTTTTTTTTCCGGGGAATATTTTATTATGGACAAACATACCTAGTATCTTATGTAGCAGAACGAGTCATTATAGATATAAGAGAAGTTCTTTATAAAAAATTTCAGGAATTTCAACTTGCTTATTATGAGAACAAACAAACCGGAACAATTATGAGTTATATAACTAATGATGTAGCGGCACTGCAAGTTGCGCTTGTTGATAGCCTGATAGATATGGTTACAGAATTGTCGATATTTATAGGTTCTATAGCAATGATGCTTTATCTTGATTGGAAACTGACACTTATCACAATAATAGTAGTGCCATTAATTGGGCAGGCCATGAAGATTTTTGGACGCAAGCTTAAGGCCAGTGGTGTGGTGGTTCAGGAACGTACAGCGGATATAACTTCATTATTGCAGGAAACTATTTCAGCAGTGCGAGTTATAAAGTCATTTGTGCGTGAAGATTATGAAATAGAGCGTTTTAAAAGACAAAACTACTTAAATTTCCGGGCAAATATGAAAAGTGTACAATTAATGTCGTTATTAACACCAATTGTTGAATTTTTGGCAGCGGTTATTGTAACTCTTATTTTATGGTTTGGGGGATATCAAGTTGTCCATGGCAATTTGACAGCAGGTTCATTAATAGCTTTTTTAACGTATGCCGTAAATTTAGCTAATCCGGTAAAACGGATCAGCCGTGTTTTTGGGACAGTACAAAAAGCTATGGCTGCTGCTGATCGAGTCTTTGGTGTATTGGATACAGAAGAAAAAATCAAGGATAAACCAGGGGCAGTTGTTCTTCCCGATGTGGCTGGGGCAGTAGAGTTTAAAGATGTTTGTTTTGAATATAATACAGGGCATCCTATAATTAACAATTTGTCGCTTAGTGTAAAACCGGGGCAGGTAGTAGCTATAGTAGGTCCAAGTGGTGCGGGTAAGACGACCATTGTCAATTTGATTCCACGGTTTTATGATGTTACATCAGGATCTGTTAAGGTTGATAATATTGATGTGCGTGATGTAAAAATTAATTCGTTACGGGCGCAAATTGGTATAGTTCCGCAAGAAACAATGCTATTCAGTGATACTGTAATGCATAATATTCGTTATGGCAGGCTAGAAGCAGCAGATGAAGAAGTTATTGCTGCTGCAAAGGCAGCAAATGCACATGATTTTATTTTGGAATTAAAAGATGGTTATGAAACTAAAATTGGAGAAAGGGGAGTTATGCTGTCAGGAGGGCAACGGCAACGTATTGCCATTGCCCGTGCGATCTTAAAAAATCCACGAATATTGATATTGGATGAAGCTACATCAGCTCTCGACACAGAAAGTGAAGAATTAGTACAGGATGCTCTTGATAAATTAATGGTCGGGCGGACTTCTTTTGTTATAGCACATCGTTTATCTACTATTTTACAGGCAGATAATATAATAGTTATGGAAAGCGGTAAAATGGTTGAATCGGGAACGCATAAAGAGCTATTGGCTCAAAATGGATTGTATAGTCACTTATATAACATACAATTTAATGATAAAAAATCTAGGCAGGTGTGATTTGATTTATGCAGATACTATATGATGTTGTAGTTGTATTACTCATAATTATACTGATGCCGTATTTTTTCGTACGATTGATAAGAGAAAAGGGATTTTGGCGGCGGATAAAACAGAGCTTTGGTTTTTTGCCGAAACATGCACTGGATAAGGTGGCAGGAAAAAATTGTATCTGGGTACACGCAGCATCTGTAGGAGAGATAGTTGCTACGAGTCCTTTAATACGCGAATTTCGCCGGGAATTTCCCCATACACCTATATTAATATCTGTTGTCACATGTTCAGGTTATACAATGGCTAACCGTATTATAAAAGATGCTGACAGTATAATATATTTCCCCTTGGATTTGCCATTTTTAGCGGCAAATACAGTTAAAAAAATACGACCACGTATATTTTTACCGGTAGAAACAGAGCTTTGGCCAAATCTGTTAAAGGCAGCACGCAAGTACAATGTAGCAGTAATGATGGTAAATGGCAGAATAAGTGATAAAAGTGTAAAACGTTATCAGTACATGTTTAGTTTGCTTACTGATATGATTGGGACAGTAAACAAATTTGCTATGCAGTCTGATATTGATGCTTCCTATATAATGCGACTGGGAGCAGATCCCAAACTGGTAGCTGTAACAGGAAATACCAAATTTGACCAGACATATACCAATGTTTCTTCTAAAGAAAAGCAGATCCTTATAGATGAAATGGGGCTTAGCAGGGCCAGTGGAATTGTTATTGCTGGAAGTACCCATAAAGGCGAAGAAAAATTTGTACTTGATGCTTTTGCTGGATTACGGCAGGAATTCCCCGATGTTAAATTGATTATTGCGCCGCGTAAAATACTGCGTAAGGATGATGTCAGGACAATATGTGAGCAACATGGATTAAAGACAGCCTTCCGCACTGAATTAAAAAATAGAAAATCTTCAGAACACGATGTATTAATTTTAGATACTATAGGTGAGCTGGGACGGATATATAGTGTCGGTGATGTTATTTATGTTGGCGGTAGCCTTGTTCCGCATGGTGGGCACAATATATTAGAACCGGCTGCCCATGGTAAGGCTATAATCGTAGGCAGAAATATGTTTAATTTTAAGGACACATATATGTTGTTTAAAAATAATAACGCGTGTATTACCGTAAAAAATACGGCTGAACTTACTAGGGCAATGATTGATTTGTTCAGGCAGCCGGAGCTTCGGCATGATATGGAAGCGGCAAGCCTAAAAATAATTCATGATAATCAGGGAGCTTCTAGGCGTTCAGCTGTAATTTTGCGTGAAGTTCTGACGGAATTAGGCGATAATCCTAAGATGGTTGCAATTCAGTCGACGGAGGCAATAGAAAACTTTCAAACATATTTATTTGAGCTGGCGCATGGAAAAAGGAAAAAAACTTTTTTTGGTTATCTGTTGTTATTTATTTTACAGATATTTTCCTTTATATATGAAAAACTGGTTAATTTTAAATTGTGGCTTTATCGCTGCAATTTTTTACGGCAAAAAAAGATTGATTGTTATGTTATAAGCATTGGTAATATAACGGTGGGAGGAACGGGCAAAACCCCAACTTCACAGAGGCTGGCTAAGGAAATAAGTGGAATGGGCTATAAAGTAGCTATTTTAAATAGAGGATATAGGGCGAAATGGCGCGGTGATGTAGGTGTGGTTTCTAATGGGAAAAAATTACTGATGACAGCAGCGCAGGCTGGTGATGAAGCTTACTTACTGGCTAAAAATTTACCGGATGTCCCCGTATTGATTGGTGCCGATCGGTCTTTGACAGGTCGATATGCAATTGAGAATTTTGGTATAGAAATTGCTATTTTGGATGATGGATATCAACACTGGCAGTTAAAGAGAGACTTAGATATATTGCTGGTTGATTCGATAAATATTTTTGATAATGGATATGTTTTACCACGGGGAACCTTGCGTGAATCGCTTACTCATTTAGATCGGGCCGATATATGTTTATTGACTAAGGTGGATCAGGCAGCACCGCATTCGTGTGAATATATCAGGAATACACTGGCACAGAATAATAATCATGCACTGGTGGTGGAAAGTATTCATAATCCGCGGGGCTTTGTGGAAATTGGTGATTGGCTAGCTAATATCGGTTGTAGTGGAAAGGAAGTAACAGAATTGGCTGGAGCTAAAATAATAGCTGTTTCAGCTATTGGCAATCCGGCATCTTTAGAACAGACTTTGCAGAGTATCGGAGCCGTGATTGTGGAAAGTATTCGTTTCCCTGATCACCATGATTACACATCGGCTGAAATTACGGAAGTAATGGAACAGGCTAAAAAACGTGGCGCGGAGGCAATAGTAATAACTGATAAGGATGCAGTGAAATTTCCTCGGGAGATTGTAGAGCAAAAACGCAGAATTCCTATTTATATAATATGTATAGAAATAAGATTTAAAAAGGGCGCAGAAGAATTCGAAAAGTATTTGCGTAATCATCTGCCGCCTGCAAAAAAAGCTAAGTCTTGATAGGAGGGCAGGATTAATGAAGATTATTTGTATAATACCGGCAAGATATGCGTCAACACGGTTGCCGGGTAAGCCTTTAGCAGATGTGGCAGGTAAACCGCTTATTGTCAGGGTATATGAGCAGGCTGTAAAAGCGATGGTACCGGAACAGTTTATCGTGGCTGTAGATGATAAACGGGTTTATGATGCAGTAATAAATGCAGGCGGTAAGGCAGTTATGACACGGGCTGATCATCTTACAGGGACGGATCGTCTGGCAGAAGCAGCAATGCATTATCCGGATGCTGATGTTATAGTCAATATCCAGGGAGATGAACCGCTTATAGATCCAGCCCTCATAGATGAATTAGGGAAACTGTTTTTGGAAAATGATGCACTTGATATGGCAACGGTAAAAACACCAATGCTGGAAGAAGAAAAAACGAAACCAGGCAATGTAAAAGTTATTACGGATAAAAATGATTATGCAATATATTTTTCCCGTTCTTTAATACCTTATCCTCGTAATGATACAGGTGTTAAGGTCTATAAGCACATTGGAATATATGCGTATAGAAGAGATTTTTTATTTAAGTATGCTCAAATGCAACCTACGCCCTTGGAAAAGACGGAATCACTTGAACAATTACGGGCAATTGAAAATGGTTATAAAATAAAGGTTATAACTTCGCCAAAACGTTTTATTGGTGTAGATACACTGGAAGATTTATTAAAAGTAAATGAATATTACCAGAAAAGGAGATTATGAATGAATAATATTAAGATAGGTAATTTTGAAGTAGGTTCAGGAAATCCACTGATACTTATTGCCGGACCATGTGTACTTGAAGGTTATGAAAGAAGTCTTTATATTGGTAAGAGAGCAAAAGAAATAGCACAAAAATTAGGTATACCATATATTTTTAAAGCTTCATTTGATAAGGCTAATCGTTCTTCGTATAAAGGTTTTCGCGGCCCGGGATTGAAAGAGGGATTGGCTATAATAAAAAGAATAAAAAAAGAATTAAAGGTACCAGTGATAAGTGATGTACACACAGAAGAACAGGTAGAGCCAGCTGCACAGGTGCTTGATATAATTCAAATCCCAGCATTTTTATGTCGTCAGACAGATTTATTATATACTGCTGCAAAAAGTGGTAAAATAGTAAATGTAAAAAAAGGTCAGTTTATGGCACCTAAGGATATGAAGAATGTTGTGGAAAAAATAGAAAGTGCTGGCAGCCATAAAATAATGCTAACAGAAAGAGGCGCTTCTTTTGGTTATAATAATCTAGTAGTGGATATGCGTGCGTTTCCAATAATGCGATCTTTTGGTTATCCTGTTATTTTTGATGCAACACACAGCGTACAGTTGCCTGGTGGAGGCGGTACATGTTCAACCGGAAATCGTGAATATGTAGAATATTTAACGAGAGCTGCTGTAGGAGCAGGCATTGATGGTTTATTTATGGAAGTACATGATAAACCAGAAGAAGCTTTATCAGATGGGCCAAACATGGTTCGACTGGATGATTTATCAGTAATATTAGAAGATGCCTTGGCAATTCATAATATAGTAAAAAAACATTTTTGATACTATTGGTAGTTAGTATAGACAATTTAAGAAAATATTCATGATGCAAAATAAGATAATATGGATGATAATTTACTTAGATTTTCTTATAGAAATACTTTGGTTTATGAGGAGAATTTTGTTATGCAGGGAACAATAAAGGAAAAAGCAGTAGAGACACTTATGATAGAAGCAAATGCTGTAAAGGCATTAACACAACATATAGATCAAGAGTTTGAAACAGTAGTAAGAGCTATTTTAGCATGCAAGGGCCGTATTATATTGACCGGAATGGGAAAATCGGGCCATATCGGACGTAAGATAGCAGCAACATTGGCTAGTACAGGAACACCAGCTTTTTTTATGCATCCGGGAGAAGCGTTCCATGGAGATTTGGGAATGGTAACAGCTGAAGACATCGTCATGGCATTGTCCCATAGTGGTGAATCTGCTGAAGTAATAAATATATTGCCAATAATAAAAAGAATTGGAGCATCAATAATAGCTTTATGTGGAAAACGTGATTCTTCATTAGGTCGTAATGCGGAATATTATGTTGATGTAAGTATAGAAAAAGAAGCTTGCCCACTGGGATTAGCACCGACAGCAAGTACCACAGCTACTCTCGCTATGGGAGATGCTATTGCGATGGCTCTTTTATCAGCACGAAATTTTACTGCAAAGGATTTTGCCGTATTTCACCCAGGTGGTGCTTTAGGACGAAGATTACTGCTGACGGTAGAAAATGTTATGCATAGTGGTGAAGATAATCCGGTTATAGGAAAAGATAAAACGGCGAAGGAAGCTTTGTTCTTAATGACAGATAAAGGGCTGGGGGCTACTTCGGTTGTGGATGAAAATAATAAATTTATCGGGCTTATAACAGATGGAGATATAAGACGAGGTTTATCTCAGGGCATAGAATTTTTAAACGAACCGGTAGAACGTCTTATGACAAAATCACCAATTACTATTGCACAAAATAAGATGGCAGCACAGGCTTTGAGTATTATGGAAAAACATAAACCACGGCCAATTACGGTACTGCCGGTTATTGATACAGAAAATAATCCTGTAGGGATTGTCCATCTTACCGATCTGCTGCGTCAAGGTGTAGTATAATGGAATTGAATGAAGGAGCGAATTTAAAAGCAGCAAAAGTTCGCTTGATTATTTTTGATTAAATGGGAGCCGCACACTCGTGACATTAGTCGTGAGTTAGGCGACCAAACTAGTCAGTATGTATAGAAATATGCATATAGAGATTGGCAAAGACCAATCCAATACTGCCTGAAATGCTGGAAACTCCTAAAGACAGCATAGCCACAACGCTAAGATGAAACAAGCTCAAACGTGACGGCG
Source organism: Pectinatus sottacetonis (assembly GCF_015732155.1). Taxonomy (NCBI): domain Bacteria; kingdom Bacillati; phylum Bacillota; class Negativicutes; order Selenomonadales; family Selenomonadaceae; genus Pectinatus; species Pectinatus sottacetonis. The sequence continues at coordinate 706,792 of NZ_WIQK01000001.1, read as the reverse complement.
ACGAAAGTAAAAAAAATATGCTGTATGGTGCAAGGTTAAACCCTAAACACTAAGAAAATGGACAATCAGCAGGAAAGCTCCGAACAGGAGAATCCCCAACGACTATTCCTCTTGAGGGAAGTACAGCCAAGCGGCTGGAAGTGGGCAGACCTTAACGGATAATGCCGAAGGACAAGATATAGTCTGTGCTTTATGGAAACATAAAGGAGTTCATAAGAGAACCGCATAGGAAGCAGCGAGCCAGTGTGAACGACACCTCCCCCATACGACTAAAAAAGAACTTACGACTCTTATATATGTTACTGCAAAGAACTTGCTTTTCTAAAGCCTGCATGTTAAGTTTAAAATAATCAGGCAATAATCTTGTAAAGATAAAAAGAAAAGTGAGCAATCATGGAAAAAGCCTTCAAATTTAGGATATACCCCAACAAAACACAATAACTACTGCTGCAAAAAACATTTGGCTGCGTAAGATATGTTTTTAATCACTATCTCGACATGCGAATCAAAGCATACAATAATGATAAAACCACACTTACCTATACCAAATGTTCCAGTAATTTAACGCAGTTGAAAAAAGAAAACACCTGGTTAAAAGAACCAGATAAATGTTCCTTACAAAACGCGTTAAAAGACCTCGATACAGCTTACCAGAACTTCTTTAAACACAAAAAAGTTGGCTTTCCTAAATTCAAGACCAAAAAAAACAGGCATAAATCCTACAAGACAAACTTTACCAATAGCAACATTGAATTTCTGGGAACAAAAATAAAACTTCCCAAACTAGGTAAAGTAAAAATAAGAGATAAGCAAGTACCGCAGGGCAGAATCTTAAACGCAGTAATATCACAAACCCCTGATGGTAAATACTTTGTATCCCTATGCTGTACAGAAATAGAAAAACCTGTTTTTAATCGTACTGACAACTATGTCGGTATCGACCTTGGCCTAAAAGAATTTGCAATCACCTCCGATGGCGATAAACATCCCCATCACAAATACCTCAAGCAGTCACTACGAAAACTTGCCAAACTGCAAAAAAGCTTGTCCCGAAAAACAAGGGGAAGTATAAACAGAAACAAAGCAAGAATCAAAGTAGCCAGATTACAGGCACGTATTGCAAATCAGCGAAAAGATATGCTGCATAAACTATCTCATAAACTTATAGAAAACTACGATGTTATCTGCTTAGAAGACTTACAAATAAATAACATGCTGAAAAACCACAAACTTGCCCGAAGTATTATAGATGCCAGCTGGTCAGAATTTATCCGCCAGATAAAATATAAAGCTCAGTGGTATAGCAAAGAAATAGTACAAATAGACAAATTCTATCCATCAAGCCAGCTGTGCCATAATTGTGGTTACCAGAACAAAGAAATAAAAGACCTTACTATAAGGAAATGGGAATGTCCTAACTGTAAAGCCCAGCATGACAGAGATATAAATGCCGCCATAAACATTCGCAATGAAGGACTAAGAATATTAAACATAACAGCGTAATAACATATATAAGAACCGTAGGAACTACGGGGATAGCCTGTGGAGATAATGTAAGACGTGCTTTTGGCGCAACTATCCGTGAAGCAGGAACCCCGCGACTTTAGTCGTGGGAGGTTCAGGTTGACGGTGTATTAAGTGATGGCAAGTTGTATTATGGTAATAAAGGTGAACTGCTCAAAACATTTTTTGTCAGAGATGGTTTAGGGATAAGTTTGGCCAGACAAAATGGTATAAAATTGGCAATAATAACCGGAAGAAAATCTGAAATAGTAGAAACACGTGGCAGAGAGTTAAAATTTAATGCTATTTATCAAGGGCAGTTATTCAAGATGGATGCTTTTGAAGCATTAAAGGAACAGTTTTCCCTGAAAAATGATGAAATTGCCTATATCGGTGATGATCTAGTGGATTTACCTATCATGGTAAGGGTCGGATTTGCTGCTGCTGTTGCTGATGCCGTTGAAGAAGTAAAACAAAATTCAGATATGGTAAGTGATTTTAAAGGCGGTTATGGAGCGGTACGTCAGATAATAGAGTTTATTTTAAAAGCGCAGGGCAAATGGCAGAAGATAGTAAAAGATTATTTAGAAAAAGCAGATTCTGCCAGATTATTTGATAATAAAGCTCAATAATTATATTATTAGATTGATTTTTAAAATTATTTTTGTTATTGTGATGGTAAGCGTTTGGAAAGGGGAAGTACTGTTGCAGTATCGTATATTAAAAATATTAAGTTTTTGTGTGTGCATGCTGCCGCATAAAGCATTATTATATATAGGTAAAGTTTTAGGAATATTATATTTTCGTTGTATAGCAAAGGAACGTAATAGGGCTATAAAACAAATGCGTGCGTCATTGGATAATAGTGAATCAGAAGCTGCTGAACTGGTGAAAAAATCTTTTATAAATATGGGACAATCTTTTCTGGAAATACTTTATACACCGCGTTTAAATAAAGCTAATATAAATGATTTTGTCGCACCGGAAGGACTCGAGAAGGTAAAGAATGCATTAGCAGAAGGACATGGAGTAGTACTTCTTACGGGGCATGTGGGAAATTGGGAATGGCTGGCAGCTTCACTGGCCTTTAATGGAATGCCAACGACGACTATAGTTAAGCCACAGCCTAATTCACAGCATACACGTATATTGAATGAATACAGGGAAATGGTAGGAGTAGAAGTTTTTGCCAGAGGAACAAGTGAGCTTTTAGCAGCGGCTAGAGCTTTAAAAAAAGGAAAAATTTTAGGTTTTCTGGCAGATCAGGATGCTGGTCCGGGCGGTGCGTTTATTAAGTTTTTAGGACGGACAGCATCTACTCCATTAGGACCAGCTGTATTTGCTCATAAATTTTCATCACCAGTAATACCTATGTTCATAGTGCGGCGTAACGATGGCAAACATCGTTTAATAGTCGGTAATGTTATGCGTTACAAGGACTCGGGAAATATAGATGATGATTTACTTACCTTTACACGGGAAATGACTGCTTTTGTGGAGAAGGTAATTAGAGAAAACCCTACGCAATGGCTATGGTTCCAGAAACGGTGGAATACTAAACCAAATGAACAAAAAATAAAACATCATGTATCGGGAAGACGATAAAGTATGAATAAATTAACAAAAAATAAAAAATTAATATTAATATATGCGCTTATCATATTTGTCGTTGCTGTCTGTGTATGGGCTGTTGTAACAAAACCAGTACCGACTAAAAAATCGGCTCAGAATGTAAATAATGAACGAAGTATGGATTATAAGTCCAATACTATTGTGGAAGAAAAAGATGGTAAAAAAATATGGGAAATAAAGGCTGAGAGCATAAATATGAACACTGATACACAAGAAGCGGAAATGAAAAAAATAGAAGGGAAATATTATGGTGAGCCGGGAAAGATTTTAACAGTGACAGCACCGCATGGGCTTTATGATGCAAAAGAAAAAAATATTATTTTGGATCAGGGAGTACATGCAGAAAATAGTGATGGTTTAAGCTTTGATGCGCAAAAAATGACATGGAATAATAAAGAACAGCTGTTTACAGGTGAGGGAAATGTAAGAATAGTCAGAGCTGATATACAGGCTGCTGGAGATAAATTTGAGAGCAGTAAAGCTTTTTCTCAGTTTAAGTTGACCGGTCATGCGCATATAATAAGGAGATAGAATGAGATGAAAAAAATGACCAATAAATTTAAAATAGCTGTTATAACTGTAGTATATACTTTTATAATATGTGTCGGGACAGTTTTTGCGGCAGAGAATAAAGCAACTGAAGTAAATGCAGATACAATAGAATATAATATGCAGACAGGCGTTATAAACGCTATGGGAAACGTGGTAATGATGCAAAATGGAGCAAGAATAAGTGGAACAAATGCCGTATATAATACAAAAACACAGCAAGGTAGTGTTACTGGTAATGTTGTTGCCGATAAGGGTAATATGCATATGACAGCAAATGAAGTTTTTACGCAAGGAGCAGACAATATAGTCGCGTCGGGAAATGTGAGAGCACATCAATTGGACAAGACACTTATTGGTTCAAAACTGGAGTATAATTCTAAAACAGATTATGCGATAATGCCTAGCGGAGGTAAAATCATATCAAAAGATGGTACTATCACTGGGAATACATTAGAAGCTTATATGGATAGTAATCATTTTATTGCGGCGGGAAATGTACATATAGTCAGTCAGACACGTAATATTGAAGCATATAGTGATAATGCAGATTATTATAGTGATGCGTCGGGAAAAATTGTGTTAAATGGTAATGCAGTAGCTATGCAGGATAATAATACTATAAAAGGTGATAAGCTTACCTTGTATTTAGATGATAATGGAAATGCGGCAATAAAATAGAAAATACAATGTAGTTGTTAATGCTTATTCATTTGAAATTCCCATTATAAAAGTTCGGGAAATTATAAAGTTCTGTCGCACATAACCATTTTTCTTCATAAATATGCAGTACACTATTTCCCATATCCGATGTCAGAGGGTGGAGAAATGCACAACGGGGGAGGCTGCATTTTATGATTTTTAATGTTGTTTGTGCGGCAATCTTTGTCTAGCGGGCTATTATGGCAGGATAGGCAAAACTGCTTTGGAGGTATAGTCTTGAATATAGATGCTAAAAATCTTATAAAAAATTATAAGGGCAGAAATGTGGTTAATAATGTATCACTTAGTGTAAAAAAAGGTGAAATTGTTGGACTGCTGGGACCTAATGGGGCAGGTAAGACTACAACATTTTATATGATAATAGGAATTGAACGACCGACAAAAGGTCAGATTTTTTTATCAGATTTGAATATTACAAGACTGCCTATGCATAAACGGGCTGAGCTGGGAGTTAGTTATCTAGCGCAGGAATCATCAATATTTCGCAAATTGACTGTTGAGGAAAACATATTAGCAATATTAGAAACAACGAGTTTATCGAAAAAAGATCAATTGAGAAAAAAAGATGAACTAATGGAAGAGTTTGGTTTGGAACATGTTAGCCAGCGTAAAGGAATGCAGCTTTCAGGAGGAGAAAGAAGGCGTGCTGAAATTGCCCGCTGTCTGGCATTAGAACCCAAATTTATTCTGCTTGACGAACCGTTCGCTGGTATAGATCCTTTAGCAGTAGCTGATATTCAAAATATAATCGGTTATCTTTGCAAAAGGGGAATGGGTATATTGATAACAGACCATAATGTGCGTGAAACTTTACAAATAGTAAATCGCGCTTATATAATGAATGAGGGTAAAATACTTGTATCTGGAGATAGTGCAACTATTGCTAATAGTGAAATAGCAAAGAAATTTTACCTTGGAGATAATTTTACTTTATAGGAGCAATTGTACATGCGAATTTTAGACCGATATATATTAAAAGAAGTATTATTAGCATTTTTATTTGGTATATTTGCTTTTTCTGCTGTTTTTATCGGCTCGGGTACATTGTTTCGTATTGCTCAGTATGTTACACAGTATGGTGCGTCTTTCTCTTCTGTAGTCAAATTATTTATATACAGCATGCCGGCGATAATGCTTTGGACCTTTCCAATGTCGATGCTGTTGTCTTCATTACTCGTATTTGGGAAATTATCAGGTTCAAGTGAAATAACAGCAATGAAATCATGTGGCGTAAGTTTTTATCGTCTTATGAGACCGATTATCATAATGGGATTTATCGTTAGCCTTTTTGCCATTGCTTTTAATGAATATGTAGTTCCTTGGGCTAATCAGGCTTATGCTGATGTTATAAATTATGAAATTAAGAATAATGCCAAACCGCAATCACAGGAACATATAATACTCAAGGAAATAAAGGATGGCAATATCCAAAGACTGATTTATGCACGCCGTTATGATGCTAAGAAAAACCGCATGGAAAGGATTGCCATGCAGGATTTTGAGAATGGGAAATTAGTGCGGGTGGAAAATGCGGATTACGCTGATTATTCAGGTAATGAATGGATATTGCATAATGGGATTATTTATTCCATATCTGATGGGGAAATGTCACATACAATGCATTTTGGGACGCAAAAACTTCCTATAAGGGAAGGTCCTGACAGTATAATACGTGAACAAAAAAAACCAGAAGAAATGACAATGAAGGAACTGGAACAGCAGATAAAAATAATGAAGAGCCAGTATGTTGATACAACTGATTTGGAAATAGAACTATATCAGAGAATAACTGTACCAATGGCCAGCTTAATATTTACTCTTATAGGGGCACCATTGGGAATGCAGCCAAATCGTAACAGTTCATCAATAGGTTTTGGTCTCAGTATTATTATAATTTTTATTTATTATGCGTTAATGACAATTGCAAGTGTGATAGGCAGAGTGGGTATACCACCAGCTTATGCAGTATGGCTGCCTAATATAATAGGAGCTGTTATTGGTATATATCTTATAAGAAAAGCGGCCAGATAGTGCATAATTCATAATTTGTAGGAAAAGGGGGGCAGCTGATATGTATGGCATTGTGTTGATAGTAATATTAGTAATAGTAGGCGGTATGATAGCTTTTATTGGCGATCGTCTGGGAAGTAAAGTAGGAAAAAAGCGAATGTCTTTGTTTGGTCTGCGGCCAAGGCATACATCGATAATAGTGACAATAATTACTGGTATTGCTATTACGACAATGACACTGGGGATTTTAGCTGTCACCTCAAAAAATGTACGAACAGCTCTTTTTGGTATGGAAAAACTTCAAGAGAAAATACAAATAACACAAAATAACTTAAATACGGCGCAAAATGGTTTGAAAGTAGCAGATGCTGATTTAAAAAAGGCGAAAATACAGCAGACTAAAATGCATATGGAATTGACAAAAACTAATGATGCACTTAGTGCAGCGCAGAGAGAAACAAAAAAAATGCAGAAGCATCAATTGCAACTGTTGGCTGATAATGATAAACTCGAAGAGCAGAATGTATTTCTTGATAATACAAATGAAGCATTGCAAAATAATAATGATGATCTTAAGAATAATAATGACCAACTGCAAAAACAAAATGATGATCTCCTTAAAAGAAATGGAGATTTGAGCAATAAGAAGATTATATATCAGGCGGGAGAACTTATTTTTGGCGGAATTGTTTCCTCTACAACTGACAGGGCAGCTGCTCAAAGCAGCTTGTCAAAATTGATTACTATTGCCAATACTAAAGTAGCAATAAAATCAGGAGAATCAGTTAATGGTAAAACAGGAATTTGGATTTATCCCAGTGAGTATGAGGATGCTATAGATAAAATATGCTCGGCTAAGACAGAAATGGTCATTCGTCTTATTGCAGCAGCAAATCTGGTAAAAGGTGAACCTGTACGCACAAATATAGAATTATATCCTGATAAAATAGTTTATTATGATGGAGAAGTTATTACGAATGGTGAATTTATTTTAAATGGAACGAAAGAACGAGCACAGCAGGTATTACTGGTTTTTTTACATGATATTAATAAAATAGCTTCGGCTAATGGCATTTTACCGGATCCATTGCGTGGATCTATAGGTGTGATAAATATGGAACAATTATATAATGTTACCGATGTTTTATCACGGGTGAATGGTAAGATCATCATTACGGCATATTCCCGGGGAAATACCGATATATTAGGCCCGTTGCACTTAACATTAAAAGTAGAGGAACTGCAAGAAAATGAGTAATATGGATGAAACATATATAATGGCTATAGATCCTGGACGTGATAAAAGTGGAATTGCTGTCTTATCTTTAGATAAGACAGCAATTTTTCATAAGACAATACTTACAAGGCAGATTACTATCGCTGTTGCCAAGTTGCGAGAAAAATATCAGATAAAAAATATAGTTATAGGTAGTGGTACTACCAGTAAAAAAATGCAGGCAGTAATAAAGCAATGTTTGCCAGAAATAAATATACATATAGTTGATGAATACAGGACGACTGATGCTGCTAAAAAAAGATATTGGCAGAAAAATCCGCCAAAAGGGTTAAGAAAGATTATTCCACGGGGAATGCTTGTACCGCCGGTGCCAGTTGATGATTTGGCAGCAATTATAATTGGTGAAAAATTTTTGGATAATAGAGCTTAAAAAATTCAGTATAATTATTTTATAATAGGAGGGAGTAATAAATGGAAAAGGAATATTTGAGAAAATTGATTGATACGGCAAAAGGCCGCAGAAAAGCAGATCTAGTGCTAAAAAACTGCCAGATAGTCGATGTTTATAATGCTAAACTGATAAAAGGAGATATTGCGGTAGCGGGAGCTTCTATAGCCGGTATTGGAAAATATACGGGCAGTGAAGAAAAAAATATGAATGGAGGATTTGTTATACCTGGTCTTATAGACAGCCATATTCATATAGAATCTTCCTGTGTAAGCCCGGAAGAAATTGGTGCTCTTCTAGTACCACATGGAACGTCGACTATTATTGCTGATCCTCATGAAATTGTTAATGTATGCGGGATGAATGGCCTGGCATATATGATTAAAGCTGCGGCTAATACACGATTGGATATAAAATATATGATGCCATCATGTGTTCCAGCAACGCCTTTTGAACATGCAGGGGCAAATATTACGGCTGATGTTATGCGTGATATGATGGCTTCGGATAAGATACTGGGATTGGGAGAATTTATGAATTTTCCCGGAGTAATAGCAGCAGATGAGGAAGTTTTGGCAAAGATTTTGACAGCGAAGGAAAATGGTAAAATTATTGATGGACATGGACCCGGATTAGCAGGAAATGATTTGAATACGTATATTGCTGCGGGAATAAGCGATGACCATGAGTGTACTACTGTTGAAGAAATGAACGCGAAACTTGAACGCGGTATGTATATACTTTTGCGTAATGGGTCAGCCTGTCATGATTTGATAAAACTTGTCAAAGGAGTAACTGCAGCTAATGAGCGCCGCTGTTTATTATGTTCAGATGATAGACAACCAAAAACAATTTTTTCCAAGGGGCATCTTGAAGATCATTTGAGAATATGTGTGCGGGCGGGATTAGATCCTTTTACGGCGATAAGAATGGCGACAATTAATGCTGCTGAATGTTTTGGACTGACAGATAGGGGGGGGATAGCTCCCGGGAAAAAAGCAGATCTTGTCGTAGTTGATGATTTGGAGAATTTTAATGTATCAGATGTTTATATTGATGGAATTTTAACGGCATCACGAGGACAATATTTGCCGCAAATAAAGAAATATCCTATTAATAAGGTCACAGGCACATGCCATGTGAAGGATTTTTCGCAGGAAAAATTATCTTTGAAACTTACATCTAACAAAGTAAAAACAATTGATATTATGCCGGATGGTGTAGTTACAGGGCAGGGAACAGCAATAGTACAATTGAATGAAAACAGTGAGTTTGTATATTCTCCGGATAATGATATAGTCAAAATAGCTGTTATTGAAAGACATAAATATACAGGAAATGTGGCAACAGGGTTGTTAAGAAATTATGGGATAAAAAAGGGGGCTGTTGCTGTTTCAATAGCGCATGATTCGCATAATATTATAGCTGTGGGAACCAATGATAAAGATATATACTATGCAGTTAATGAATTAATAAAACATCAGGGGGGGATTGTCCTGTCCTGTGCTGCTAAAACTATAGCAGCAATGCCAATGCCTATTGCGGGGATTATGAGTGATAAGGATGGCAGGTGGGTCAATGATAAGCTGACGATAATTCATAAGGTTGCGTATGAAAAACTTGGAATCAATAGAAATATAGATCCAATTATGACATTATGTTTTATGGCACTGCCGGTAATTCCAAAATTAAAGATAACTGATATGGGTTTATTTGATGTTACAAAATTCGCTTTTACTTCTGTAGAAGCTTAGAATATGAGGTCGATTTATTATGCGGGAAGTTATTATGCTAGGAACAGGTAATGCTATGGTCACGAAATATTATAATACCTGTTTTGCGGTTCGATTGAATGAAAAAGAATTTTTTTTAGTAGATGCTGGCGGAGGAAATACTATTTTAAAACAGCTGGAAACAGTTGGATTAAAATATAATATGCTTCATCATATGTTTGTAACTCATGGACATACAGACCATATCTTAGGTGTAATATGGATTATAAGAAAAATTGCTTCTCTGGCGGAACAGGATAAATATGCAGGTATTTTAAATATATATGGTTCTGTTGAGGTGATAAATATAATAAGGACAATAGCAGAGCTGACTTTAAAAGATAAGGATCTAGCGCAGATAGGTAAAAGTATTATGCTTATGCCGGTAAAAGATCGGGAAGTAAAAATGATTTTTGCAGCGGAAGTAACTTTTTTTAATATTTTTTCTACTAAGAAAGCACAGTTTGGTTTTAGGCTAATTTTCCCGGATGGCTATAAGCTATCATGTCTGGGAGATGAACCATATAATACGAAATGTTGTGATATAGTTAATAATAGTGATCTTTTACTATTGGAGGCTTATTGTTTATATTCAGATAGAGATAAATTTAATCCGTATGGAAAACACCATAGTACTGTCAAGGAAGCATGTGAAACAGCGCAAAAATTAAATGCTGTCCATGTACTCCTTTATCATACTGAGGATAAAACTTATCCTCAGCGCAAGGAAAGATACACTGCTGAAGCAAAGCAATATTTTTCTGGAATTGTATATGTGCCGGATGATTTGGAAAGAATAATATTATGAAAATAAAACCCGCATAATTTTTGGATGTGGGTTTTATTTTGTTTAATGACAAATATTGATTATTTTGTTGTTTTAGTGTATAACTATAATATAGACTTTTACACGATAAAGACTTAACGAGAGAAAATATAATATTTAGATTAACCAGGAGGATCATATGAGTAATCCAAAATTGAAAGATGAATTGAATGACCATTTATGTGAATCAGTTTTAAGCTTGAAGAGCATAGAAGAATGTTATCAGTTTTTTGAAGATATCTGCACTGTAAGTGAAATAAAAGCAATGGCGCAGCGGCTGGAAGTCGCATCTATGCTTAGACAGGGATATATATATGAGGAAATAGTTGAGAGAACCGGAGCAAGTACAGCCACGATAAGCCGTGTAAAACGATGTTTAAATTATGGTGCTGATGGGTATAATATCGTATTAGACCGGTTGGGAGTGAAACATAATACTGCATTAAGAAATGGAGAGAAGAAATAAGTGTGTCGTGATAAAGAATTTTTATTAGAAATACCATATGGAATGCGTGATTTTTTACCACATGATGCTGCGATAAAGAGAAATGTGGAAAATGTATTAGCAGAATTATTTAAGGTTTGGGGATATGATGAAGTTATTACACCAACTGTTGAATATATGGATACACTTACTATAGATAACAAGGATACTATAGATAAACATATGTTTAAGTTTTTTGATAAAAATAATCGTACATTGGCGCTGCGTAATGAAATGACAACTTCTATAGCCAGGCTTGTTTCCAGCAGAATGCAGGATGAAAACCTGCCGTTAAAACTGTCATATATTTGTAAAGTATATCGATATGAGCAAGCCCAGACTGGCAGACAGTGTGAGTTTTATCAGGCTGGAGTGGAATTGATGGGTAATAATGATCCATCAGCAGATGCAGAAATAATTGCTTTGTCCATAGAGAGTATGCTAAAAGCAGGTCTGAATGACTTTCAAGTTTGTATGGGACAGGTGGCTTTTATAAATGGTCTTATGCAGCAATGGCAATTATCAGATGAGGAACAAAAAACTTTGCGGTCTGCTTTAGAAAGACATGATTTGGTTAAATTGGAAAAAATAGCTGATAAAACAAATTTATCAGCGGAAGATAAAAATATATTAAAAATGTTGCCAATGCTTCATGGCAAGGAAGAAGTTTTGGCAAAAGCAAAAATTTTTTCTAATAATGAACAAAGTAAAAAAGCCATAGCTAATTTGAAAACTGTTTATGAATTACTTAAAAGTTATGGAGTAGAAAAATATGTTGTATTCGATTTGGGTGTTATCCGCGATTTTACCTATTACACAGGCATGGTTTTTGAAATATATGTACCTGGATTGGGTTGTCCGTTGTGCGGTGGTGGTCGATATGATAATCTTTTGGCTAATTTTGGTAATAAATGTCCGGCAACTGGATTTGCGTTAGGTCTGGAACGGTTAATGCTAGCTCTCAAAAAACAAGGGAAAAGTGAGCAATTAGTAAATGGAAAAGATAATTATGTGGCTTACGCAGCAGGCCATTATAAAGAGGCAATAGAAAAAGCTGTAACATTGAGAATGGCGGGGGAAGTAACAGAACTTGCTGATAAAAAGCAAAGTTTTGCAGAAGCAGAGCTTTACTGCCAGACAAAAGGATATATGAATCTGGTTTACTTAGCATGATGAAAAGAATAGTGCAGTTTTACCGGGCAGTTACAGCAGACTTATCATATTGTGATGAATTGTTTATAAAGGCACATTTATCTGATAAGGAATTAAAATTATTTAACGATATGAATGCATATGATAAATGTCATGCAGTCAATGTGGCTGTAACAGCAGAAAAAATGGCAGAACAAAGAGTGGATATTAATAACGAACTACTCATAAAAGCAGCATTATTACATGATATAGGAAGAGATAGGTATACAAATCTTTGGGATAAAGTATTTACAGTAATTATATGCAGTATTTCCAAAAGTCTGTCATTGCGTTTAGCAGAAAAAAATGCCAGGGGCATTGGCGGTAAATGGCGCAGAAACTTGTACATATGTATAAATCATGCGGAACTGAGTGCGCAGAAATTAGAAAAAATCAATCAGAAAAGTATTGCTGCTATAGTAAGACAGCATCATGCAGAACCGTTGCCGGATGATAATGAGGAACTTGTTATACTACGCAAGGCTGATGAACTGAATTGAAATGCAGCAATATTCTTATAAGGAAAGGTGTTGGATAAATGTCAGCAGAAAATATGGAATATCTTACGATTGCTCTGCCGAAGGGAAAAGTTTTTACTAAGGCAGTTGATTTATTTAGTAAAATCGGCTATACCGCGGAAGGCCTGTCTGATAAGTCACGTAAACTTATTATTGTTAACGAAGAAAAGAAAATAAGATTTATAATCACTAAAACAGCCGATGTACCTGTGTATGTAGAATATGGAGCAGCTGATATAGGCATTATTGGTAAGGATGTTTTGCTGGAATCGGCAAAAGATGTTTATGAATTATTGGATCTGAACATAGCTAAATGCCATTTAATGATGGCTGTTCCTAAAAAATTAAAACGACTGCGGCTTATTGATTATGCTAACACCAGAGTGGCAACCAAATTTCCCCATATTGCAGCTAGTTTTTTTAACAGCAGGGGCATGCAGATGGAATATATAAAATTACATGGGTCAATTGAATTAGGTCCTATTGTCGGATTATCAGAAAGTATTGTTGATATAGTGGAAACAGGAACTACTTTGCGGGAAAATGATTTAGAAGAATATGCTTTTATAGCTGATGCTACAGCAAGACTGATAGCCAACAGAGTCAGCTTTAAACTGAAATTTTCCCGCATCAATCAAATGACTGAAGAGCTACGGCAGGTAATAAACAAATGACTAAAATATATGGGGTTAATGTGTTATTTATATAAAGAACAGGCTGTTAAATTTGGGGAGGTTGTACTATTGTTAAAATATCGTGCGGGAATAAAAAAATTACCTGAATATAATGTCAATGAACATGACTGGAAAATAAAACTGGATGCTAATGAATGTAATATGAACTTGCCGCCATTGGTTGAAGAACGAGTAATGGGACGTATTTCCCGGCTGGCTTTTAATCGCTACCCGGCATTAGAAGTTCAATCACTTATTGAGCAGCTTGCTTCTGGATATAACGTTATGGAGGATAATATAACTATTGCTAATGGATCAAGTGAAATTTTAGAAAAATTATTTTTCTCCTTTGGTGGACGCAATCACAGGATAGTTTATCCGCAGCCATCTTTTTCTATGTATAAAATATATACTGAATTGAGTAATTCTGTAGGAATACCATTTGATTTGGCAGAAGACTATACTCTTGATTCTCAAAAATTTGTTAATACCGTAAATGAAAATAAGGCTCATCTGGCTATTATATGTGCTCCCAATAATCCTACCGGAACCCATATCCCGTTAGAAGATATTGAATATATTGCTAAAAATATTGATTGTGCGTTTGTGGTAGATGAGGCTTATATCGAATTTGACGGTGAATCAGCAGTTAAATTCTGCGCTAGATATCCGCATATGATGGTAGCACGGACTTTTTCCAAGGCATTTGGGTTGGCTGGAGCCCGAGTAGGGTATCTTATAGCTGACAGTAGGATAACAAAAGTTATAGGAAAAGTATTTATGCCATATCATGTGAATAGTATGTCAGCTGCAACAGCGGATATTGTTTATCAGATGAAAGTTGAATATGAACCGCGTATTGCAATGATGCAGACTGAGCGCAGCCGTATTGAAAATGAACTGAATAAGCTGGATGGTTTGAAGGTATATCCTTCAAGAACAAATTTTGTTTTGTTTAAATATGATAAGGCTGATGCATTGAATGAATATTTGAACGGTAGGGGAATTGCTGTGAGAAATTTTGGGAATGCTCCGCGTCTCGATAACTGCATACGGATGACGGCGGGACTCAGGGAAGAGAATGATATTTGCATGAATATAATAAGAAATTTTGTGCAAAACGGCGGCAGGGAGTAAAAGCATGCGTAAATTTAGTATAACACGTAAAACAGCGGAAACAGCAGTTTCTGTTGTTATGAATCTTGATGGAACAGGAAAATATGATATTGATACTAAAATAGGTTTTTTTGATCATATGTTGACGCTCTTATCTGTGCATAGTCTGATTGACTTACAGGTGAAATGTGATGGTGATACAGAGGTAGATGGACATCATTCAGTAGAAGATACTGGTATTGTGTTGGGAGATGCTTTTGCCCGAGCCATAGGTGACAGAAAGGGAATTAAACGGTATGGAACATTTTTTCTTCCTATGGATGAAACACTGGCAATGGTTTCGCTTGATATTAGCAATAGGCCATTTTTAGTTTTTGATGCTGGAACATTGGTACCGATGGTGGGCGATTTTGCCACAGAACTTACAGAGGAATTTTTTAGAGCTTTTACAGTACATGCAGGATTGACACTTCATATTAAAATATTATATGGAAAAAATTCTCATCATAAAATTGAAGCAGCTTTTAAAGCTTTTGGACATGCTTTACGACAAGCTGTAGAAAAGGATCCTAGAGTAAATGGGATACCAAGCAGTAAGGGAGTATTGTAATTATGATAGCCATTGTAGATTATGGACGGGGAAATTTGTTTAGTGTGAAAAAAGCATTTGATTTTTTAGGTGCTGACGCCGAGATTACAGGTGATATAAAACGTATAGAAATGGCAGATAAAGTTGTGCTGCCGGGAGTAGGGGCTTTTGGCGACTGTATGGATAATTTGACAAAAGCAGGGTTGGTAGCGGTATTACAGGATGCTGCGGCAAGAAAGCCTTTTTTGGGCATTTGCTTAGGATTACAGCTCATGTTTGAGTATAGTGAAGAAAGTCCTGGAGTAAAAGGCTTGGCTATATTTAAAGGAAAAGTAAGAAAAATCAAAGCGCCAGGCCTTAAAATACCGCATATGGGGTGGAATAATATTTTTATTAAAGAAGATGAATCATTACTGCAGGGGCTGCCGGAAAGACCGTATGTTTATTTTGTACACAGCTATCATGCTGTACCGCAGGATAAATCGCTTATAACTTCATGGACAGAGTATGGGGAACATGTAACGGCTTCTGTTGGCAGGGGAGATATACAGGCAACTCAGTTTCATCCAGAAAAATCTGGTGATATAGGAATGAAAATTCTGCAGAATTTTGTTGGTGACGAAAAAAAGCATTGTAATGGTTTAAAATAAAAGTCTGTTTATGGTATAATTAAATATAGTAATTGTTTTACCTATCTTTAGATGTTTAACCGTTTAGCAGTGGGCTGCTGCGTTGTAATTTTGGATAAGATATTATTGTACATTAATGGCTTAAATCAAATAAAAAATGCATTATTCTATTACTTATAAAGCGAGAAGAAGAAAAACAGTAACTGGTAATTAGGAAAAGATGGGATGATATAGTATATTATTAAAAATAAATAGATTGTGAGGTTGTGAATATGCTTATTTTACCGGCGATTGACATACGAGGCGGAAATTGTGTACGCTTATTCAAGGGAAACTTTTCTAAGGAAACAGTTTTTTCTGATCATCCAGCAAAAATGGCTAAAAAATGGATGGCTATGGGGGCAAGATATTTACATTTAGTTGATTTAGATGGAGCTCTTGCAGGCGTATCAAAAAATTTACCGGTAATAAAGGAAATTGTTGATACTGTTAACATTCCTATTGAATTAGGTGGGGGAATTCGCACAATTGATAATATAGAGAAAATATTATCAATTGGGGTAAAGCGTGTAATCCTAGGATCTGCAGCTGTTAAGAATACTGAATTGGTACGTGAAGCTTGTAAGATATATGGTGATAGGATTGTTGTGGGAATAGATGCAAGAGATGGTGTTGTGGCCGTAGAAGGCTGGGGAATATCAGGCAATATTCATGCGGATGAACTGGCGAAGAAAATGGCTGATGTTGGTGTTAGATGTATTATTTACACAGATATTTCTCGTGATGGTACTCTATTGGGAATCAATGTGAAAGCAACTGCAGCCTTGGCAAAGGCAAGTGGTATAGATGTGATCGCTTCAGGTGGTCTTTCTACTTTAGAAGAAATAAAAGAATTAAAGAAACATGAAGAGGAAGGAATTGTCGGGGTAATAGCCGGGAAAGCAATTTATACAGGGGCACTTGATTTGAAAGATGCAATAAAAACTGCTGAGGATGGATGAATATGTATACAAAAAGAATTATTCCCTGTTTGGATGTAAAGCGAGGCCGGGTGGTAAAAGGAACTAATTTTGTTTCACTGCGGGATGCAGGAGATCCGGTAGAATTAGCTTGTTTATATGACAAAGAATTTGCAGATGAGCTTGTTTTTTTAGATATAACTGCTTCAAATGAAGCGAGAAACACAATGATAGACGTGGCTTCCAGGTGTGCTTCGCAGGTGTTTATTCCTTTTACTGTTGGTGGTGGTATAAAAAGTACAATTGATATGAGAAACATACTCAAAGCTGGGGCGGATAAGATTTCTCTTAATACTGCCGCTGTGAAAAATCCACAGCTTATAGTTGAAGGCGCTGAGAAATTTGGCAGACAATGTGTGGTATTGGCTGTAGATGCGAAAAAAAATGGTGATAATTCCTGGGAAGTATATGTGAATGGCGGGCGTACACCTACGGGAATTGACTGCATTGAATGGGTAAAAAAAGCTGTAGAACTGGGTGCGGGAGAGATTTTGTTGACGAGTATGGATTGTGATGGCACAAAAAATGGTTATGATATTCCTTTGACAAGAACAGTTTCAGAGATGGTGGAAGTCCCTGTAATAGCTTCTGGAGGAGCAGGAGAGTTGTCACATTTTTATGATGTATTAACGGAAGGCAAAGCTGATGCAGTATTGGCCGCTTCCGTGTTTCATTATGGACGATTTAGAATACGCCAGGTTAAGGAATATTTGCTATCACGCGGAGTGGAGGTAAGATTATGATAGATATCAGCAATATAAAATTTGATGATAACGGGCTAGTTCCAGCAATTATTCAAGAAGTGGATAATAATCAGGTATTGATGCTAGCTTATATGAATGAAGCATCACTACAACAGACATTAAAAACTGGTTATACATGGTTTTTCAGCCGCAGTCGCAAAAAATTATGGAATAAAGGCGAAACATCAGGTAATAAACAGAAAGTTAGGGAAATATTTTATGATTGTGATGGAGATACGTTGCTGGTAAGAGTTCATCAGACGGGTGTTGCTTGTCATACAGGAACATATACCTGTTTCAGTGGTCGTCGTTTAGGAGCAGATGAAAAAGCTGTGGCTGTTGTTAAAGACGACAACATGAAGCGTGAGAATAGCCTAACACGTGTATTGAATGATTTGTATAATGTTATTCAGGATAGAAAGCTGCATCCGGTGGAGGGATCTTATACTAATTATCTGTTGCGTCATGGACAGGATAAGATTTTGAAAAAATTGGGTGAAGAAGCAGTAGAAACCATAATTGCTTCCAAAAACAATGATAAAAAAGAAATTTTGTATGAAATGGGAGATTTGTGGTATCATTGTATGGTAACGTTGGCTTTTCATAATATAGCACCTAATGAATTATTGAATGAACTTTTGACAAGGAAGAGCGGTGGCGAATACCACAAGTTTATTGATCCTGATGATTTGGACCATCAGGAGTGATAACTGATCTTTTATACTCCGCTAAAGCGCATGTACAGCGTTTTAGCGGCTTTTTCTAGTGTGCCCGGCATGGGCGCAGTCTAACGGGTGAAAGTCCCGAGTGCAGGTTAATAGTGCCAAGCACATAGCTTAAGGCAAGGGTGTCCATCGCGAGGTGGAATCTAAAGGAAGCCAGCGGCAAATCTCTGGTCTGACGAACAGAAATCACATATAAGGCAGGAGTAACCGGGTAAGGTTGCTAGACAAACCAAAGCCCAAAACTATTCGAGGCCAATCCTGTAAATGTGGCAGATGGATGGAGAGAAAGACTGCGTTCTTACCCGGGGAGGTCTCGCGGACATGCAGAAATAAAATTGAAACATGGTTGAAATAAGATTTATCGTGAGAAGTCAGCTGAGGTCATAGTACTGGAAGAAATCCAGGAAGGACCGAACAATAATAGCGTTCTTGGGCAGAGGGAGGAGAAGTCATGCAAAGAAAGCAGAAAACCAATAAAATGGACTGCCCTTGTAAGGGTATGTTGGAAACAGATAGTAGCAAGGGAGCGCAGAGCATGACATCGCTGGGAACTGCAACAAAGAACCGTGTGAACCTGTTAGAAATAATCCTAAGTCCGGCAAATCTCAATGAAGCCTATCTCAGGGTAAAGCGAAAGAAAGGCGCAGCCGGAGTAGATGGCATGAAAGTTGACGAAATGTACGGATGGTTAAAAGAACATAAGGAAGAATTCCTTGAATCGCTAAAGAACGGGAAATATAAACCACAGCCGGTACGGCGGGTAGAAATACCTAAGCCAGACGGAGGGAAAAGAAAGCTTGGCATACCAACAGTACTGGACAGAGTAATACAACAAGCAATAATGCAGGTACTACAGCCAATTTTCGAACAGACATTCTCAGACAACAGTTATGGATTCAGACCGGGAAAGAGTGCGCACCTGGCCATAAAACAGGCGGAAGCCTATTATAAAGAAGGATACACTAAAATAGTGGACCTTGACCTTGCACAGTACTTTGACACGGTAAATCATGACATGCTCATAAACATGCTCCGAGAAGAAATACAGGATGAGCGCGCAATAGCACTCATCCGAAAATATTTAAAGAGCGGAGTAATGGAAGGCGGAATAATAAGCCCGACAATGGCAGGAACGCCGCAGGGAGGAAACCTGTCACCATTACTGTCTAACATCTATCTTACAAAATTTGACAAACTGCTAGAAAGCAGGGGACATAAATTTGTAAGATACGCCGATGACTGTAACATCTATGTAAAAACGCCAAGAGCGGCAAAACGTGTAATGGAGAGCTGTATAAACTATCTTGAAGGAAAACTGAAACTAAAAGTCAACCGGAAGAAAAGTAAAATAGGCAGCCCATTGCGGGAAAAGTTTTTAGGATTTTCTCTGCACAAAGTAGTAGGGAAAATAGGAATCAGGCCACACCAAAATGTAATCCGGAAATTCAAGCAAAAGGTGAAAGAAATAACCGGCCGCAGTCGCGGCCGGTCAATAGAAAGCATCTTGCTTGAATTAAAAAATTATACAATAGGCTGGCTTAATTACTTTTCCATAAGCGATATGCGCAGCAGAATACAAGATTTAAACCAGTGGATTAGGCGTAGATTGAGAATGTATCTGTGGAAACAGTGGAAGAAAATTTCCGCGAGATTTAAAAATCTGAATCGATTAGGATTGTACAAAGGCAAGGCGTGGGAGTATGCCAATACAAGACTGGGGTACTGGCGCATCGCAAACAGTCCAATATTAGGCAAAACACTAACAGATAAATATCTTGAGTCGCTTGGTTATATGAATATAGCCAAGAAATATGAGATGTTTCATTCACGTTAAATTATTGAACCGCCGTATACTGAACAGTAAGTACGGTGGTGTGAGAGGTCGGTCATTCAATTAATGAGTGACCTCCTACTCGATTTAATAATTTAAAAAAATCCAGGAGAGAATATTATTATGAATAATTTTGAAGCTGCTCAGAAGTTTTTACACGAATCTGCATGGAAATCAGGATCGACTGTTCTATCAGGAAGTAAACCGGCATTAGAATTGCCTCTTGCAAAGAATGAACAAATTATACCTCTGCCAGATCCGGGAATGCTGCATGACCATCATGTTAATTTTTTGGAAATGGTAGAATTGCGGTCTACTGTGCGGCAATACAGCAATGTTCCGCTAACTTTAGAGGAACTATCCTATTTATTATGGTGTACACAAGGTGTAAAGGCAGCTAATCCTAATATGACGCTGCGGACAGTTCCCTCAGCAGGAGCAAGTCATTCGCTAGAAACATATATTTTGCTGAATAATGTAAGTGGACTGGCAAAAGGTATATATCGGTTTTTAGCAATAGAACATGCTTTAATTCCTGTAAGCGCAGATATTGAGGCAGTGATGAAATGTTTTTCAACATATAAAGTGGTACACAATAGTGCGGTAGTATTTATATGGAGTACTGTGATCGAAAGATTATCTTTTAAGTTTGGGTTAAGAGGATATAGATATGCTTTTATTGATGCAGGGCATGTATGTCAAAATCTTTATCTTGCGGCTCAGACAATTAATACAGGTGTATGTCCTTTAGGCGCATTTGAAGATGAAAAACTTAATGAATTATTAAATTTTGATAATGATAAGCAATTTGTTATATATGGGGCCGCTATGGGAAAAGTTTAAAAAAGCTGCTACCCATAAACATTTTCATTCATAAATATGTGACAGGTATTTATCCCACTATTTTTAAATAGCAAGAAAAAAACTATGCAGTAATAGTGGTCCAATTTTTATGAGATTGATGTTAATTGATGTTATTTGAGTGGCAGTTTTTTATGTTTTATAAATAAAGGGAAAAATCGATTATAAATTTTTATGAAGTTGCAGGAGAAAAGAACTTACTGATTCCACTGAATATACCTTCAGCAATTTTTTCATCACCAGACTGAGAGGTTAATAGTTTTTCTTCCGTGGGATTTGAAATAAAAGCGACTTCTATTAATGATGCAGGCATTTTCGTGTGTTTAACAACATAAAAATTGCAGCTGCGCGTGCCACGGTCAGGGGTATGTATGGCATTTATAACGCCCAGCCTGATATAGTTAGCTAGTTGTTTACTGAGCCCAGAACCTTTGGCGTAATAATATGAAGACGTTCCATTGGTACTGCTGTCAGTAAAGGAATCATTGTGGATACTTATAAAAATATCGGCATTGGCATTATCAGCGACATCACAGCGTTTTTGCAATTCTTCCACGTCAGAAGCGGTGGGAGCAGCGACTGATGTATCTGTAGTTCTTGTCATTACTACTACAGCGCCAGCATTTTCTAATAATTTTTTTAGTTTTAATCCAATACTCAATGTTGTAGTTTTTTCCATGGCGCCGGAAGGACCAATAGCACCTGAATCATTACCACCGTGTCCGGGATCAATAGCGATAATCTTTCCCTTTAATCCAGTAGTTTTAAAAATATCTGTATGATTTTTTGTTGTGACTGCAAGCGGTGTTGTATTGGAAGAAACAATATGTTTATTGGAACTGGTGGTATGTCTAATGGAAGCAGTTTTTTTATTATCAAAATCCATCACGACTCGGTAAGGAATATTTCCACTCGTTAAGGAAAAAACATCATAGTTATCTTTTTTCAGTGAGGTTTTTATGACAATGCGTACTGTGTCGGGAGAAAATTGGGCAATGCGAATATCCTTAATAATTTTATTGGCTACGGGATAAACTTTTTTTACTGATGGAGTAAGATAAGCTCCCTGTAAATCGATAACAATTCTGTCAGGAGCAGACAAGCCAAATGATTTGTAATCAACTTCTTTATCAGCATCAGCAACAAGGCGCAGTTTATTGTCAGTTATGCTTATTCGTAGATCTTTTATTTTTGCCAATGATGATTTAGCATAAGATTTATTGGCTAAAGCAACAGTAGAAGAAGATATGCCGAAAATTAGTAAAAGTATAGCTATAGTAAAAATTTGCAATGATTTGGGCAAAAAGATCCCTCCTGTTACAGTGAATAGTATTTTCTTATATCACTTAATATTGTACAACAAAGCGGTAAAAAAGACAAAATAAAATTAACATACTTGTCATATACTACTATCAATGTATATAATAAAGACAGTAATATAAGGGAGGAAGAAATGAAGAGAACAATACGTGATATGAGAAAACGGGCAGAGAATTTAACACTACCATTTAGTAAGTTTTTTAAAAATGAATCATCAAGTGGCTTGGTATTATTGTTATTTGCCGTTTTAGCTATGATAATCGCAAACACAATTGCTGCAGATAAATATAAATATATTTTACATATGCATTTTACTATTGCTTCATTTAATTTATCTATTTTACATTGGATTAATGATGGATTAATGGCGGTTTTTTTCTTCGTGGTAGGCTTAGAAATAAAAAGAGAATTTTTGTTTGGTGAATTAAAATCATTATCGGCTACTATCTTACCTGTTATGGGGGCTATCGGTGGCATGATTATGCCAGCTATTATATATAGCTTGGTAAATTGGGGACAGGTCACTTTACATGGCTGGGGTATTCCCATGGCTACAGACATAGCGTTTTCTCTGGGGATTTTGTCAATTGCAGGCAGTCGGGCACCGCGGAGTATAGCAGTTTTTTTAACGGCATTGGCAATAGTTGATGATTTGGGAGCAATAATTGTGATAGCATTGTTTTATAGTAGTGATGTATCTTTTTTATATTTAGGATATGGTCTTGCAGCTCTGATGATGGCAATTATACTTAATAAGGTTGGCAGTAAAAATGTATTATTATATTTACTGGCAGGTATAGCAGCTTGGACTACGTTTTATAAAGCTGGTGTACATCCGACAATTGCCGGTGTTGCCTTAGGCATGATAATACCAGCTGATAAAAGCCAGAATGTTGCTAAATCTTTATTACATAAACTTGAGCATATGATTCAACCATGGTCATCATGGGTTATAATGCCTGTTTTTGCTTTGGCTAATGCAGGTGTCCAGCTTAATTTTTCTGGGCTGGAAGAATTATTAACACCAGTATCTGTTGGTGTAATATTAGGATTGGTAGTTGGCAAACCATTAGGAATTTTTGGCACGGCGTTTTTGTTATTTAAGATGAAAATTGTAAAATTACCGGAAAAAACATCATACAAACATTTTTTAGGGGCAGGCGCACTGGGGGGTATAGGTTTTACAATGTCGTTATTCATAGCTTCGTTAGCTTTTGCCAATACAGCAGAGTATATAAATTCTGCTAAGATAGGTATTATTATGGCTTCATGTTTATCAGGGATAGTGGGAATGTGTATTTTTAAAATGATAAAATATGAATAATCTTAAATAAATAAGGGC
Source organism: Pectinatus sottacetonis (assembly GCF_015732155.1). NCBI lineage: Bacteria > Bacillati > Bacillota > Negativicutes > Selenomonadales > Selenomonadaceae > Pectinatus > Pectinatus sottacetonis. The sequence continues at coordinate 683,050 of NZ_WIQK01000001.1, read as the reverse complement.
AGGATTGTTTTATTATATAACGAATATAAATATAATAATTTATTATAGTAGTTTATGAAATTAAAAGGTAAATTTTACCAGAAATTGTTATAATATGTAATTAAATGTATATATAACATTAAAGGGGGTGTATTTTTGCAGAAGGAACACAATATAAAAAGTGCAATTGTTAATATAAAAGTCGTGGGAATAGGCGGCGGTGGCAATAGTGTTATAAAGCGCATTGCTGCTGAGGGAAGTTCAGGGATGGAACTTATTGCCATAAATACAGATAAAAAACAATTGAAAACCCTTGTAGATGATAAAATAGAAATATTGCACATAGGAGAAAATGTTACACGTGGTTTGGGTAGCGGTGGAAAGGTAAGTATTGGTGAAGAGGCAACTAAAAATGACGAAACACTAATAAAAAATGCCATAACAGGTGCTGATATGGTTTTTATTACCGCCGGAATGGGTGGTGGCACAGGAACAGGGTCTATGCCTGTAGTTGCTGAAATAGCACATTCAATGGGAATATTGGCAATAGGTGTTGTTACTATACCATTTTCATTTGAAGGCTCGCGTAAAAAAAGGACTGCTATGGCTGGAGTTGAAAAAATGCGTCCATTTCTGGATGCCCTTATTGTTATTGAAAATGATAAACTTCTGCAGTTGCAGACTGATAAACATATGTCACTTATAAATGCCTTTAATATGGCAGATAGTGTATTGAAACAGGCGATTCGCTGTGTTTCAGAATTGATTTTGACGGTAGGGGTAATAAATGTCGATTTTGCCGATGTTAAATCTATTTTCAGACAGAATAGTAATGCTGAAGCCCTGCTGGGAATAGGTGAAAGTGATGGTGCGGTAAAAGCTGTAAAAATGGCGATAGAAAGTCCTCTTATAGAACGTTCAGTCAAAGGGGCACGCGGGATAATTCTCAATATAACAGGTGATGCATCTTTAAGCTTGTTCGAAGTTAATGAAGCCACAAAATTTATTTATGAAAATACAAGTCCTGATGTTAATATCATATTAGGGACAGTTATCAACAGTAAATTAAAGGGTAAGGTCAGAGCAACTGTCATTGCGACAGATTTTGTGGATGATAAAGTTCCAGACAAGAAAAAAGAGTATGAGATAGAAAACCATAAAAATAATATAGATGGTTTTAATTTACCTGAGTTTATGAAAAAGAGGAATTTACCGAAACCACCTGTATTTAAACCAGTTATCAATAAACATAAGCCTTTTGATATAGATAAAATTAATAAAGATTGGCGCATAACTGATAGAGATAAAAGATGAATGTTTGAATAAAAAACGTCTATTAATGTTAAAAATAACATTAATAGACGTTTTTTATATAGAATATTTTATTAACCTGTTATGTATAAATTAAACTTTAAATATACTAATATCATCAGCAAAATATTGGGCTAATTTTTTAAATTCACCTATTTTATCCATAAGATTCTGGATACGTTCATTGTATGTATGGATAGAAGCATTTATTTCCTCAGTGGAAGCAGAATTTTCTTGAGCAATATCGACAATAGATTCTATTTTGTGATATACCTGGTTCATGCCACTCATTTCTTGTTCCAGTTGTCTTATTATTTCTACTATAGCATCAGATACATTGCGTGCTTTTTTTAGATATATGGCATTTTCATTTACGGCAGTTACAAGACTAGTATTTTCTTTAGATAATATATCATATTCTAGATCAACATGTTCTACTACTTCCTCAATAGTTTTAGTTATTGATAAAACATCATCGGAAATTATTTGGGATTGTTCCTGCGATTGTTCGGCTAGTTTCCTTACTTCTTCGGCAACTATAGCAAAGCCTTTACCATGTTCACCAGCTCGAGCTGCTTCAATAGCAGCATTCAAAGCTAATAAATTGGTTTGTCCTGCTATAGCTGCAACTGTATTTGTTATTTCAGTTATACGTTTTGTTTGATTACGCAGGCCTTCAACTGATGCGTTAACCTTGGCAAAATTAGCCATACTGGAGTTGATTTTATCACTGGAACTACGTACATTGCCAAAGCAGTTTTCTATTTCACCCACAGCTGTTTGCAGGTGTGAATTATTATCAGATTGTTTTTCCACGACATTTTTCAGTGTTGATATACTGTCATTTAAAATATTTACAGCCTGGGAAACTTCTTCAGATGCTTTTATTGAAGCTTCAGCGCGGGCATTGACAACATCAGCAATTGTATCAGATGTTGAACTCATATTATCAGCCAGATCATTAAATACATTGCCATATCGTGCTAGTTCATCATCATGGCCTTTTATGCCTGTAAACCGTCGACGTATGCTAATTTTATAGTCTTCTATCTGCTGGGAGATTTTTTCAAAAATATCACCGGACTTTATTTCTACAGTAGTAGCATATTTGTGTTCCTGTAAATCATGGAGTATATTTTCTAAGGCCCTGAAAGGCCTTAAAAGTAAGTTCGTAGTTAAAGCTGTAATGATACCAGATAATATAGGGATCCATAAAGGAAAGGAAAAACCGATAATTTGTGTAATAAAAGCAATGATAAACGATAAAACAGCAGATACTATACCGGCTTTTATTGCTAGAGAAGGAACAAATTTCATGATATTGTTTATATGATAATATTTTTTATTGGTTATCTGATAAGGAAACTTTAATTTTAATTTCAGGAAATCACTACCACTTTCAACTACAGTTATAGTAATACTTTCATGGTAATGGGCAGCTGCACCATCTAAAAGACCGCGGAAGTAATTAAACATTTTTCTTTTAGAACGATATATAAATAATGATTCATCAGATGAAATGTTTTTAATTTCTATGCCTGGAGGATTGGCTCCAGGGATTAGGCGGGTTATTTCTACATGAATGTCATGAAGTGAACTTAAAAAAGCATGTAGATTTTCCCTTTGGAAAAAACCAGGATAAAATTCAAAAAATGTTTCAGCGTTATCTCTACCTATAGCATGCCAAATCTCAGCAGATGATTTGCCTAATTTTTTTGCAATGATGTTTCCCAGTGACTGGGCAGTAGCATCATTTATATCTTCACTTGGGAGAAAAATATGATTGGATTCAAGACCAATTTCCTGCATAACTTCTTTTACCAGATCATTACCCCAAAGTTTTTTGCAAGTGCGGACCCATGTGCCAACTATTGTACCTTTCATTGTCGATACACCTCTTAATTATTATATATACATAATATTATATAACGTTTTTTTTATGTAGTAAATAATATTATTGTTTATTAGGAATATATATTAAATAAAAAAGCCTTGCATAGCAAAAATGTATATTTACTATGCAAGGCAACTATATTATTGCTGTAAATCAAATAATATTAATTTTCAATATTAATTTGCTTAGCTGTACTTTTGGGTGTGGCTTTGGGCAGCATTATTGTCAAAATACCATCTTTAAATTGAGCTTTTGCTTTTGTATCATCTATATTGTCAATATAAAATGAACGTGACATGCTGCCACTGCAGCGTTCCCGGCGGATGTATTTATCGTTATTGTCTTTTTCATCCTGGCCACTGTTGGTCACGGCCTGAATTGTAAGATAACCATTGTCATAGCTAAGTTTTATATCTTCTTTTTTGATTCCAGGTAGTTCAGCGGTTAATTCATATGCATCGTCCATATCCTTTACGTTAACTTTAAATGAAACAAAGTTAGAGGCTGCTGTCCGCAGCGGAGCAATGGCTGAATCAAAAAAAGGTTCATTAAAAACATCAAATAACCGACCAAATTCACTGTCTTTACCCATGACATTGTTTTTAACAAAAGGAACTAAACCGAACATAATAAGATCTCCTTCAAACTTATTTATAAATTAATTTAATAAACACTATCAATCAATACTAATTTGTTTAGCATCATTTTTTGGTGCTGCTTTAGGTAGATTAATAGTTAAAATGCCATCTTTAAACTGGGCATTTGCTTTGCTGTCATCAATGTTATCAATATAAAAGGAACGAGACATGCTGCCACTGCGGCGTTCCCGGCGAATATATTTGCCACTGTCATCTTTTTCATCTTTACTACTGTTAGTATTAGCCTGAATTGTGAGATATCCATTTTCATAACTTAATGATATGTCATCTTTTTTGATGCCAGGGAGTTCGGCTGCCAACTCGTAAGCATTACCGAGATCCTTTACATCAACTTTAAAAGAGGCAAATCCAGATATTGCCGATTGCATTGGGGCAATTGCAGAATTAAAAAAAGGTTCATTAAAAATATCAAATAAGCGATCAAAACCATCATCTTTTTTAGTAATATTATTTTTAGTAAAAGGAACTAAACCGAACATAATGAAAACCCCCTTGAATAAGATATATTTTTTTATTCGTAAGGATGAATCCTCAATCTGTTGATTTATCCTTACAAATTCTATTATACTCATAAAAGTCAAAAAGTCAATATATCAAAAGGTAAAAAATGTTTATTATAAAAAATAATTTTTTAAGCTAAACCGTATATTAATCCATTGGCATCAGATTAATTTTTTGTTATTATATATAAAAGTGTATTTATGATAATTATTTATAATAAACATTGGGAGATAGTATATTGAATAAAAGTATGAATAAAGGCAAAATACCGTTAATAGTTTTTCGTAAGCTTATGAAAAATTCTATAATACGGGCATATAATATAGCGGATAAAAGTAATTCACCGAAGGACTGGCGAAAATTTTTTTATAAAATAATAAAAAAAGCCGAAAAAAAAGGATTGTCAGGGAATATATTATCTTCATATATAATATATTTACTGGCACAAGGAAATAATCCTATTGCTTCTAGAATCCAATGTAGTGGTGATATAGGTCAGGGACTGGAAAAAATGTTAAGGCTGGACATGAAGAAATTATATCCTTATTTGAATATAAAAGTGTCAGGAAACAATTCTTATGCAGAAATTATAAATGAATATGAACCTTCGCATATGTGTAATGATGAGCCATACATGGAGTTATTGCAAAATATGGCGAAGGCAGAATCAGCAGATGAAGCAGCAAGGATATTGGTAAATCATTATAAAAAATATGGTTCAGGAAAATTGGCCAATTATAAGGCTTTTTATTGGAACCGTGGTAAGCTTAAAGGAATTACTTATTTTGAAAAAGTAGAAATGGCAGATCTGATTGGATATGAAAAGCAAAAGCGGCTGTTGCTCGATAATACAGCAGCGTTTATTAATAATAGGCCGGCAAATAATGTATTATTGACAGGGGCAAGAGGGACAGGCAAGTCTTCCAGTGTTAAGGCACTAATTAATATGCACTATAAAAAAGGGCTGCGGTTATTACAGATAAGGAAAAACCAAATACAAAGTATGGAAGAAATTATGGAATATTTGCGTAATTTGGCAGGATATAAATTTATTATATTTATGGATGATCTTTCATTTGGAGAAACAGAACCAGAATATAAATATCTTAAATCAATTATTGAAGGCGGGGCGGCATCATGTCCGGAAAATGTTATTTTATATGCTACTTCCAATCGGCGTCATATGATAAAAGAAACATGGAACGATAGAGAAGATACTCAAGAAGAATTATATAAAAATGATAGCATAAATGAGTCAATATCATTGGCTGACAGATTTGGTATTATTGTTACTTATGATACACCGGATCAGAACCAATATTTGTCAGTTATTAAGTATTATCTGCAAAAAGCAGGCATCCATATGGATGCAGAGGAACTGCGCTTAGAAGGGATTCGCTGGGAAATGCTCCATTCAGGTAGGAGTGGACGTACAGCAAAGCAGTTTGTTAACTGGTACTTGGGCCAGAAAAATAATTAAGTTAGTATTGTGGTACAGTGTATTAAATCTACTCAAGTATACTGTACCATGTTTTTTAGTTAATAAAATTTTATAAAATCAGGTTATCAATAAACTATTCTTACATTTTGAATTTAGCAAATGTAATGTAGATTATAAGAAATTATATAATTAGTGCAATGCAAAGATTAATATAAAAATTTATTTACTTTTTATGTTTATTGGGTTATAATTTAAATAATGAGTAAACGTTTACAAGAAAATAGATAGAAAATTTGCAAGAATGATAATATCTTAAAAATATTATCTAATATGAAAAAGAAGGTGTTATAAAATATTATAATTGTTTTGGTTATTGGCAGAAGAGTTATTATCAAAATTATTATGGGAGGATTAGTCATGCAGTATTTAACAATAATAACCTTTGTTTTGGCTATTGCAGTAGTAGGAATATATACATATAGGAAAATGAAAAAGGGACAGAGTGCATCGGGGTCGGAAGATAATTATTTTCTAGGGGGACGCAGCCTTACCTGGGGTGTAGTAGGAATGTCACTTTTACTGACGAATATGAATCCTACTCAGTTTGTCGGCATGAGTGGGCAGGCTTTTAGTCAGAATATGAGCAATATGGCCTATGAAGTAACATCTGGATTTGTTTTGGTGATAGTAGCATTGCTGCTTGTTCCAAGATATTTGAAACAAGGGCTTACTACTATACCACAGTTTTTGGAGTATCGTTATGATAAACAAACAAAATCCATAGTTTCCATATTATTCATGATATTATTTATTATTAATATTATCCCTACAACGTTATATGCAGGTGCCATTGCGCTAAGTCAAATCTTTAATGTTCAACAACTTTTTGGACTGACTTTTGCTCAAGGGATATGGCTTACAGTATGGGTCGTTGGTATTATAGGTTTTTTCTATGCCATATTAGGGGGATTAAAGGCTGTTGCTATTTCAGATACATTTAATGGAATTGCTCTGGCCATTGGTGGCTTATTAGTACCTATTTTTGCGCTTATCCATATGGGAAATGGCAATTTTTCAGTTGGATTGGCGCAGTTTTTAACAGCAACACCAGAAAAATTCAATGCAATCGGCGCTGTTGGTGATGCAGTTCCTTTCAACGGCGCGATAATTGGTTTGCTGTTAGTTAACTTTTACTATTGGGGAACAGATCAGTCTATTGTTCAACGTGCTTTGGCGGCAAAAAGTTTGGAACACAGCCAAAAAGGTGTTATGCTATGCGGATTGTTGAAAACGTTTACGCCTATATTAGTTATTTTACCAGGGATTATGGCTTTCCAAATGATTGGTAATGACGGTTCACCGGCAGATACAATGTATGCTAAATTGGTTCTTCAGGTTTTGCCAACGTGGCTTATTGGTTTATTTAGCGCAGCGATGTTTGGTTCTATTTTGAGTGTTTATAATGGTGTATTGAATAGTGCAGCGACACTTTTTGCTATAAATGTTTATAAACCGCGTTGGGGAAAAGGAAAGAATGACAAACAGATAGTTGCTGCTGGTAAAAAATTTGGTATACTCATCGCGATTATTTCAATGATAATTTCACCAATGATCATGTACGCACCAGCTGGCTTATTCCAGTTTACCCAGACTCTGTCAGGTTTTTTTAATGTTCCTATATTTACTATTATTTTTATGGGGTATGTTACAAAACGAGTTCCTGCTGTAGCTGCTAAAATTGGCTTGGTGTTTTTCATTGTTGTATATGGTATACTACAGCTGATTATTCAGCCGGAAATGTCATTTTTGTATCAGTTGTTGATATTGTTTATTATAACCTGTGCTATAATGCTCATCATTGGCAGAATAAAACCGCGTAAGGAAGATTTCGTACTGGAAACATATAATGTTGTAGAGTTAAAAGAATGGAGTCATCGTTATGAAGCAGCATGGTTTGTAACATTTTTGGTTTTCTTCTGGTATATAATTTTTTCGCCATTGGGATTGGCAAGTACACAAGGTCTTGGTGTTCACACATTAATATATATCGGTATATCGGCAGTATTCTGCATAATTGGTTGTGTTATTTGCAAGAAAAAATTTTATTCTAAGAATGCTTAAAATGATTTTAATGGATAATATATTTGGTATCTAAGAAAGGGAGAAAAAGTCATGGATAAAAATTCTCTTATCATTACAATAAGTCGTCAGTATGGATCAGGCGGCCGAGAAGTAGCACAAAAATTAGCTGATAAGCTTGATATTGCTCTTTTGGATAGAAAAATAATTAATACAGCGGCACAAAAGTTAGGAGCGCAGGATTTACCGAAAGGTTTTTTAGATTCATTGGAACATCATGTAAATGCAGGGTATGAGTTTATCCCGTTTGTTCCTTTTGGAACTAATATAATGCCTAGCAGTACAGATATGTTTTTTGCAGAAGTAAAGGTTATTTATGAATTGGTAAAACAAGGACCATGTGTTATTTTGGGACGAAGTGCTGATGTTATATTAAAAAATTATCCACATAAGTATTCATTTTTTATTTGTGCAGATAAGAATTTTCGTCAGCAGCGTGGCAAAACAGTATATAATGGAAAGACTTTTGCAGAACTTGAAAACGAAGATAAGAAGCGGGCTGAATATTACTATCGCTTTACCGGTCACACATGGGGCCGTGGGGATAATTATGATTTGTCGATAAATACCTCAAAAATTGGCACTGATGGAGCGGTAAATATAATAATGAAATATATTGAAAATGTAAAAAAATTATAAATAAATTATACTCAGGTAGAGTAAAATCCCACCTGAGTATAATTTAAAATATTTGATATGATTATGTATGCAAGGAGAAATAAGAAATGGAAATAATAGATAAATTAAAAAAAAGTTTTTATGATCAATTCAAAGAAGAAGCAATAGAATTATTTTTTTCTCCGGGACGGGTTAATTTGATTGGAGAACATACTGATTATAATGGAGGACATGTTTTCCCTTGTGCTATTTCATTAGGAACATATGGGGCTGTATCGGCAAGAACAGATAATAAAGTCTGTTGCTATTCCCTTAATTTACCCGATATAGGTGTTATCAAAACAGATTTAACCGATATTGTTAGTAAGAAAAGTAATGATTGGGCAAATTATCCTTTGGGAGTAATAAAGGTATTCCAGGACAGCGGTTATGAATTTGCGCATGGTTTTAATATTGCTTTTTATGGTAATCTGCCTAATGGAGCAGGATTATCTTCATCAGCATCTATAGAAATGCTCACTGCTATGACACTTAAGACACTTTTCTCACTTGCTATACCAACATTAGAAATGGTAAAATTGTGTCAGAAAGCAGAAAATCAATTTGTGGGAATGAATTGTGGGATATTGGATCAGTTTGCTGTAGGAATGGGAAAGAAAAATCATGCAATGTTCCTTGACTGCAATACATTAAAATATCGTTATGTAAAGTTGGTTTTGGAAGGATATAGTATTGTTATTTCTAATACTAATAGCAAACACAGTCTGGTCGATTCTGAATATAATATGCGCCGCAGTCAGTGTGAACAGGCTTTGGCAGATATTCAGACTGTCAGGAAAGTAAATAGCCTGGGAGAATTAACAGCAAGTGATTTTGCTGTTGTAAAAAAAGCGATAAAGGATCCTGTATGTGCTAAAAGAGCACGTCATGCTGTACTGGAAAATCAACGTACGATTAAAGCGGTAGAAGCCCTTGAAAATAATAATATGCAATTATTTGGGCAGCTTATGAATGAATCACATATATCACTGCGTGATGATTATGAAGTTACAGGAAAAGAGCTTGATACGCTTGCTGAAGCAGCATGGAAAGAAAAAGGTGTGCTTGGTTCCCGGATGACTGGTGGCGGGTTTGGCGGCTGTACCGTCAGCATTGTAAAAAATGATTGCCTGGATGAATTTAAGCATAATGTTGCAGAAATTTATATAGCTAAAATAGGTTATAGTCCTGAATTTTATGTTGCAGATATAGGTGAAGGAACACATGTTATAAAGTAATATATATGATATAATTTTATAGTATCTGTTTTTTATAAATTGGAAAAGAGGTCATTTTTAATGGCAATATTAGTATGTGGCGGAGCTGGATATATAGGTTCACATATGGTTGATGAACTTTTAAAAAGAAAAGAAGTTCCCGTGGTAATTGATAATTTGCGGACAGGGCATAGAGAAGCTGTTCCGGAAAATGTGAAATTCTATCAGGCAGATATACGTGATAGTAAAGCTTTGGATAAAGTTTTCACGGAAAATAAAATAGAAGCTGTTATCCATTTTGCCGCCTGCTCACTCGTAGGTGAAAGTATGGAAAAACCTTTGTTGTATTTGAATAATAATGTGTATGGAATGCAGGTATTGCTTGAAGCAATGGTAAAATATAACGTTGATAAAATAGTATTTTCTTCTTCAGCTGCTACATATGGTGAACCCCAAAAGGTGCCTATTGTAGAAACAGATCCTACAGAACCGACTAATCCCTATGGTGAATCAAAATTGATGATGGAAAAAATGATGAAGTGGGTAAGTTTGATTCATAAAGTGCGGTATGTGTCTTTGCGATATTTTAATGTTGCTGGTGCTGCTGAAGATGGACATATTGGCGAAGCTCATAGTCCTGAAAGTCATTTAGTCCCAATTATATTACAGGTCCCATTGAAAAAACGGGCTGCTATAACGATTTATGGGGAAGATTATCCGACAAGAGATGGCACATGTATAAGAGATTATGTACATGTTGTTGATTTGGCAGATGCACATATAAAAGCACTTAACTATCTGCGGGAAAATAATAAGAGTGATATTTTTAATCTTGGCAGCGGCAATGGTTTTTCTGTAAGGGAAATGATCGAAGCTGCGAAAAAAGCTACCGGAGAAGATATAAAAGTAATAATAGGGAAAAGGCGTCCGGGAGATCCGGCACAGCTTGTAGCGGCCAGTGAAAAAGCACAAAAAGTTTTAGGCTGGAAACCGCATTATACTGATATGGAAAGTATTATAAAGACGGCATGGACATGGCATAAAAGTCATCCTAAAGGATTCAATAAACTGTGATAAGAGGCTTTAGCAATGAAAATAAATCATGAGATAAACAGATTACTAAATTTCGCTTTGCAAAATGGACTTATCGAAGCAGAAGATGTTGTTTATTCAGCTAATTTATTGCTTGATCTTTTAAAGCTGGAGGAATTTGTCCCGGAACGAATAGAAGAAGAAACAGCGGATGTTTCCCCCATTTTAAGTGAAATACTATCATATGCAGCAGCGCATAATATAATTGAAGATACTACGGCACAGAAAGACTTATTTGATACGCGTATCATGAACTGTGCTATGATGCGCCCGTCTGATGTCATAAGCCGGTTTAAAAAGTGTTATAGTGAATCGCCGCAGGCAGCTACACAGTTTTTTTATAAACTTAGTATTGCTTCAAATTACATACGGCGAGCGCGCATTAAAAAAAATATAATATGGAAAACCGGCACTCAGTATGGTGATTTGGATATAACAATAAATTTATCTAAACCAGAAAAGGATCCACGTGATATAATAAAAGCAAAAACAATGAAGCAGCAGACATATCCTAAATGTCTGCTGTGCCGTGAAAATGAAGGGTTTGCTGGTAATATAAGCCATCCGGCCCGTCAGACACATCGGCTTATTCCGCTTGATTTAAGCGGGCATCAATGGTTTTTGCAGTATTCGCCGTATACTTATTATAATGAACATTGTATTGTTTTGAACAAAGAACATATTCCAATGAAAATCGCGCGTAGTACTTTTGTGAATCTGCTTGATTTTGTCAGTAAGTTTCCGCATTACTTTATCGGTTCAAATGCCGATTTGCCAATTGTTGGTGGTTCTATTTTATCGCATGACCATTATCAGGGCGGCTGTTATGATTTTGCGATGGCAAAGGCGTCGGTGGAGAAATATTATACAATCAGTAAATTTCCTCAAGTAGCAGTAGGCAGGGTGAAATGGCCAATGTCAACAATACGGCTTAGCGGTGAATCAAAAAATGATTTAGTGGAACTGTCTACTGTTATTTTGGAAAAATGGAAAAAATATTCGGATGCATCTGTTGATATTTTAGCGTATACTAATAATATACCCCATAATACTATTACACCAATTGCCCGTAAAAAAAATGACAAATATGAAATGGATCTTGTGTTGCGCAATAATCGTACGACAAAAGATTATCCTTTGGGGATTTTTCATCCTCATAAGGAAGTGTATCATATTAAAAAAGAAAATATTGGTCTTATTGAAGTAATGGGGTTAGCTGTTCTGCCGGCAAGATTAAAAAATGAACTTGCCAAATTAAAAATGGCACTGCTGGAAGGTAAAAATGACATAAGTAATGATAAAGCCATAGAAAAACATGCACCATGGTATAAAGAGATAAAAGCAAAATATTCTAATATTAATGAAAATGATATTAATGGTATTCTCAATGACGAGGTAGGAAAAGTTTTTTTACAGGTATTACTTTATGCTGGTGTATATAAGCGCGATGAAAAGGGTATGGCAGCATTTGATCAGTTTATATCTACAATATAATGTTTTAAGGATGATATATTGATGAAAACTACGACAATAATAGATGTAGCAAAAAAAGCCGGTGTTTCAGTTGCAACTGTTTCGCGGGTAGTAAATGGAAACTATCCTGTTAAGGAAGAAACAAAGAAAAGGGTAATAAAGGCTATAGAAGAACTTCATTATGTGCAGAACATACAGGCCCGTGAGCTGAATACGCGTCAATCGACAACTATTGGTGTAGTTGTTCCCAGTTTATTTAATATGTTTTTTGCTGAAGTATTTGATGGAATAGAAGAATATATAAAGCATTATAACTATTCTATGCTTATTACCTGTGCTAAGGATAACGCGGTGAAAGAGAAACAATGTATGCAGGAATTATTGTCGCGCAATGTTTGTGGGATCATTAATATATCACCTAATACATATGCTGTGGAGGCTCCCTTCTATGATCAGATAGCACAGAGAGTTCCTCTGGTTTTCATTAATAGTTATGTGAAGCGTCCTGGTATATCATATGTATCAAATAATGAGGGAGCAGGTACAAAACTGGCTCTGGAACACCTCTTGCAACTTGGTCATCGTGAGATCTTATTTGTGCGCGGTATGAGTAGCGATTCATATGAAATAAAAGAAGAAATTTATCGTAAGATGATGGCCCAATATAATATACGACCTTATATTTTAAATATAGGGGAAGGCAATGTGGAAAAAACTGTGGATAATGCTATGGAAAAAGTTATGATGGCAATAAAGAGCGGACGAAAAATAACCGCAATATTTGCTTGTAATGATTTGATGGCAGTAGGGGCAGTTAATGGTTGTCACCGGTTACAAGTAAAAGTACCGGAAGATATATCAGTCATGGGATTTGACAATATAGCTATCAGCCGGTTCGTGGAACCTAAGCTGACTACTATAGATCAGAATATGTCATTGCTAGGCCAGTCAGCAACAGCATTATTATTGGAAAAAATTGAGGCTGATAATAAATCAAGTGACGAAATTATTTTGGAAAATACATTGATAAAAAGAGATACAACAGCTCCGGTTAAAAAATAATAAAGAAAAAAACCACTAGTTTTTTAGCTAGTGGTTTTTTTCTTTAGGAGTTATTTATGAACGTAATACAGCAGCAAATGATTTTTTTAAGGCAGTAATTATTGCTGTAAAAGATTTATCTATTTCTTCGTCAGTGAGTGTTTTTTCTGCTGCCTGAAAAGTCAGGGCAAAAGCCAGACTTTTTTGTCCTGCTTCGATCTGTTTTCCGCTATATACATCAAATAAATCAAGGTTTACAAGATACTGGCCGGCAGATTTAGTAATAACTTTTTTAATTTTCTCTGAATCAATTCCAGCATCTACAGTGATTGCCAGGTCCCGGGAAACAGCAGGATATTTTGGTAGAATTTTACTTTTTATGTGTTTTGCGGCATATTTCATTAATCTTTCTACATCAGCAGAGAAAATATAGACAGGTTTAGTTATATTGAAAGCAGCAGCAGTGGATGGATGCAGTTCGCCTACCGTGAAAATGGTATCACGCCCTTTTTTGAACAGGGCTGTTTTTCCCGGATGCATGGCAAAGTGTTCTCCTGCTTCAACGGTATAACGATTTATGGACAGTTTATCCAGTAATTCTTCAACAATACCTTTGGCATCATAAAAGTCAATATCATTATTGCTTTGGTTCCAGCCGACTGGATCTCTTCTACCGGAAATGGCACCGGCTAGTTTCAAATATTCATCAGGTTGTTCAGTTACAGGCAGGGCTTTAGGCTGAAAAACAGTGCCTACTTCAAAAATTTTTATGTCATTGTTTTTGCGGGAGAAGTTGCGTGCCAGATTTTCCATTACAGAACCCAGCAGACATGTGCGGACAAGAGGATATTCATCTGTAAGAGGATTCATTATAGGAATGGCGCGGCGCATTTGATGATTTTCTGGGACATTTAATTTGTCGAATATAGAAGGATGAGTAAAGGCAAATGATATTGTTTCAGACAGGCCGATACTGGATAATACATCCTTGATCTTGTCGGTGAATATTTGTTTTTCTGATTCCTTGCCCTGTAGAGCAATGCCGAATGGTAAAGTTGAAGGAATGTTTTCAAAACCATAAATACGGGCAATTTCTTCTGAAATGTCTTGCATACATGTTATGTCATTGCGCCATGAAGGAATTTTAGCTGTAATGCAGTCCTGTTTATCCACAGTAGTAATTTCCAATTTTTCCAGAATGTGCAACATTGTTTCTTTATCAATAGTAGTTCCCAGGTGTTTATTTATTTCATCAGTGGTAAAGTCTACACTTATGGGCTGTTTGGGTTCAGGATATATATCGACGATACCTTTACATACAGTGCAGGCGCCTATATCTTGTAATAATTGGGCAGCACGGTCTAGGGCACAGGTGGTGTTTTCTATATCAGTACCGCGCTCAAATCGGCCGGAGGCTTCTGAAGTTAAGCCACAGGCCCGTGAGGTGCGGCGTATACTAGGTCCATAGAATTTGGCGGCTTCTAAGATAACAGTAGTAGTTTTAGCTGTTACTTCTGTTGCTAAACCACCCATTATTCCTGCCAGTCCGACCGCTTTTTGGTCATCAGCAATCATGAGCATATTTTTTTGCGTTTTGTGGACGGTATTGTCTAATGTGTGGATAAGTTCTCCTTCCACAGCTCGGCGGACAATTAATTTATGTCCAATGATAGTGTCATAGTCATATGAATGCATTGGCTGACCTAATTCAATCATTACAAAATTTGTTACATCGACGACATTGTTTATGGAACGGATACCGGCACCATCAAGACGCTGCTGGAGCCATTCAGGAGAAGGACCTATCTTTACATCTTTAAGCATGCGGCAGGAAAAACGTGAACATAGATCAGGATCTTTGATTTCAGCATTAAAGGAACTTTCAATTGCCAGAGGATTATCTTCTTTTACATGGATAACAGGCCAGACAGGCTTGTTGCCTGTCAAAGCAGCTATTTCCCGGACAAGCCCGAAGACACTAAAACAGTCGCTTCTGTTGGCAGTCAGTTCAAATTCTAAAATAATATCATTGAGGCCAAGTATATCCTTTACATTTATACCGATTACTGTATCAGAAGGTAGTATATATATACCTGTTTTTTGTTCATTGGGAAGAGCTTCAAGATCAAGTTTTAATTCCTGTGCAGAACATAACATACCATAAGACATTACGCCGCGTAGTTTTCCCTTGGAAATTTTCATTCCATTGGGCAGATGAGCGCCGATCATAGCGACAGGAACTATCTGGCCTTCGGCAACATTCTGTGCTCCGGTTACGATGATTATGTTTTTTTCCAGACCAACATTTATTGTGCATATTTGTAAATGATCTGAGTTTTGGTGTGGTTCTAATTTTTCAATTCGACCAGTGATTACCTTGTCTAAGCCTGCACCTGGATCTATAATATTTTCTACGGGAACACCAGCCATTGTCAGCAAGTCAGCAATTTTTTCCGGAGTTTCACTGAATTGAATATAGTCTTTGAGCCATTTTATGGATACCTGCATGTGAGGAAATCTCCTTTACTATTAAAATTGTTTTAAAAAACGTAAATCGTTGTCGAAGAAAAGTCTTAAATCTTCTATGCCGTATGAAAGCATGGCAATGCGTTCTACCCCCATGCCAAAGGCAAATCCGCTGACTTTTTTAGGATCATAACCACTCATCTGTAATACATGAGGATGAACCA
The DNA here is from genome assembly GCF_015732155.1 of Pectinatus sottacetonis. NCBI lineage: Bacteria > Bacillati > Bacillota > Negativicutes > Selenomonadales > Selenomonadaceae > Pectinatus > Pectinatus sottacetonis. The sequence goes on along the minus strand of NZ_WIQK01000001.1, from coordinate 666,956 downwards.
TACCGGCACCGAGTATTTCCAGCCAGCCAGTTCCTTTGCAGACACGGCAGCCTTTGCCATGGCACATGACACATGTCATATCAACTTCAGCACTGGGTTCTGTAAAAGGGAAGAAGCTGGGACGGAAACGCAGTTGTAAATCATCACTGAATAATTGTTGCATGGCTGATGTTAAAGTACCTTTTAAATCAGATAAACGGATATTTTTATCAATGCACAATCCTTCCACCTGAGTAAACATAGGCGAATGTGTAGCATCATAATCATCACGGCGGTATACCCGGCCTGGTGCAATTATACGAATGGGACTGTTAGGATCATGTGCCTGCATGGTTCTTGCCTGGACAGGAGAAGTCTGTGTACGCATGAGTATGTCATTAGTGATGTAAAAAGAATCCTGCATGTCGCGGGCAGGATGATCCTTGGGCAGATTTAATGCTTCAAAATTAAAATAATCTGTTTCGATCTGCGGTCCTTCAGCGATGGAATAACCCATGCTTTTAAAAATATTTTTAATTTTATTGAGTGTTAGTGTTAATGGATGGAGATGACCAAGGTGCTGTTTTCTGCCAGGGAGGGTAACATCAATTTTTTCATTAGCCAGACGATGTACCATTTCTTCTTTTTTTAATGTTTTTACCCGTTCTTCCAAAAGAGATTCGAGTTCTATGCGTACATTGTTGACAAGTTGTCCGACACGCGGACGGTCTTCTGGTGCCAGTTTGCCCATACCGCGTAGTATAGCGGTAAGAGAACCCTTTTTTCCCAGATATTTCACTCGCTGTTCATTAAGAACAGTTAAATTTTCAGCAGCTTTTATTGCTGTTAGAGCTTCGTGTTTGATTTGAGATAATTCCTGTTCCAAGATAAGTGCCTCCTGATGAAGTTTTATAATTAAATTTCTAGAAAATAAAAAAACCTCCCCCCTATAAAGGGGCGAAGGTTAAACTCGCGGTACCACCCTAATTGATACTTTGACTGCGTTAACGCCGCCAACGCTATAGCTACACAATTAATTGCCGGTAAGCTCATAAAATAAAATATATATTTTATAATTTTCACTATAGAACTCAAAAGTGAACTTCTGCCTGAAATTTCGGTATCGCTCTCAGCTGAAACGATATTTTCTGTACGAAATAAGCAGGCATACTCTCTTTATCATTGTCAAATATCTATATATATACTAACTTTCTAATATATCATAGCTCAGTATATCACAAAATAAATCATAAAACAATTATATATAAATTCAGCGCATATGGTTTAAGCAACATGTCATTTATTTTATAAAAACGTATGTTTTTTATCCGGCTGCCATATTATATAATAGATTGATAATATGCCGCAGAAGATCCAGCCGACGATTAAAGAAGTCCGAGTATCATTATTCAGCCACATGCCTATTATTACTAACAGAAGAAAAATAATGCAGAAATAGTTGCTGTAAGGATATAGGGGAGATTTAAAGGGGTGTTCAGCCATAACTTTTTTTCCATGAGTTTTCCGAAAATTTTTTTGAGCTATAGCTATGACAAACCAAGCAATCATTCCGGGAAATACACTGGCACTGTAAATATACAAAAATAACTTTGAGTTAGGAATTAAATAATTCAAGACAACACCGATACTAAGTAACGCAATAGTAAATAAAATAGCATTTTGGGGAATACCTGATTTTGATAATCGACAAAAAAATTTAGGAGCCTGACCGTTTTCTGACAAAGTGTAGAGCATGCGGCCGGCACTGTATAAGCCGCTGTTACAGCCGGAAAGTGCAGCAGTTAATACGACAAAATTTATAATGCCAGCAGCCGCTGTAATGCCCGTACGGGAAAATATTGTAACAAATGGGCTGCCGAGCATACCCAGTCGATTCCAGGGATAGATAGTAATTACTATAAAAATAGCGCCGATATAAAATAAAAGAATACGCCAAACAATTCCCTGGATGGCTTTTCTTAAAGTTTTTTGAGGTTGTTCAGCTTCACCAGCGGTTATGCCTATTAATTCTATACCTTGAAAAGAAGCAGTAACTATACATAAAGCAGTCAGCATACCTTTTGCTCCATGGGGGAAAAATCCGCCGTGGGACCATAGATTGGAAAAACCAAGGGGATGACCACCATAACCTATGCCAAATAATATGATACCGAAGCCAAGCAGGATCATTATAACAATCGTACTGATCTTTATTATAGAAAACCAGAATTCAAATTCTCCATAATATTTTACAGCTGTTAAATTAGCGGCAGCAATAATAAACATGCCGCCAAAAGCGGAGATCCATTGGGGCATAAAAGGCAGCCAGTATCTTATATAGATACCAATAGCTGTTATTTCAGATAAACCTACAGCAACCCATAAAAACCAATAACACCACGCTGTCAAGTATCCGGCAAAGGGATGAATGTATTTATAGCCGTAAGAGGCAAAAGATCCGGTTACTGGTTCTAAATATAACATTTCACCCATAATTCGCATTATGAAAAATATTACAAGTCCTGCTAATCCATAGCAGAGTAAGACGGAAGGGCCAGCAGTTTCAATAGTGCTGGCCGATCCCATAAATAATCCTACGCCTATTGTTCCTCCTAAGGCGATCATTTCTACATGTCTGGCTTTCAGATTACGTTGTAATCTTTTTTTTTCCATATAATCAAAGCCCTCTCTTTAAATATAAATTAGATATTAGAGAACAATTTTACTGAAGTCAGCGGTTTGTTTGCTCAAGTTATCTATATTCTTTAAGAGTGCCAACCGATTATTTTTTATTTTTTCATTTTTATCCATTACCATTACCTTATTGAAAAAGGCATCAATAGGGATGGTTAGTTTTTTCAGGTTTTCAATCATAGATGCATAATCATCATGTAAGTTTGTGTTAGCGGTTTTAATAGCAGTATAAATGTTATAAAGTGTTTTTTCTTCTTTTTCTACAAATAAATCAGGGCTCATTGTCAAACTATCTTTTTTGGCAATATTGCTGACACGGACAAATGCCTGTATGGTATCATCCATGCTGCCAGTAGTAATTTTTTCATTAAGAATGACAGCTTTCTGGTAAACAGAGTAAATATCATCCACATTATTGCTCACAGCATCTACAATATCGTAACGAATTTTTTTGTCAGATAATATAGTCTTTAGACGCAGGTGGATGAAGTCAAGTATATTGCTCAATAAATTAGATTTGCTGTCAGAATTGATGTTGAGCAAATCCATTGATTTTTCAATGAGAGCAGTCAGAGATATATGCATGGCTGCTTTTATTATTGTATTAATCATGCCTAAGGTCTGGCGGCGGAGTGCAAATGGATCCTGGGAACCTGTAGGTATAAGATTGCGGCTGAATGTTGCGGTGATATTATCGATTTTATCAGCAATACTTACCAGCTGACCAGCAGTTTCGGAGGGAAGCTTATCTCCAGCAAAACGCGGCATGTAATGTTCATAAATGGCTTTTGCCACCGCTGTTTCTTCACCATCTAAAAGAGCATATTCGCGTCCCACGGTTCCCTGTAGTTCAGTAAATTCACATACCATGCCGGTAACTAGATCTGCTTTAGATAAATAGGCGGCACGTTTTGCTGTCTTCAATTCACCAACAGATATATTCAAGTAATGACCGAGGTAATTAGTAAGTTCAACTAGTCGTAGTGATTTGTCATAGATACTGCCAAGATTTTCCTGAAAAACAACAGTCTTTAATTTATCAAGATAGTCAACGAGTTTGTTCTTTCGGTCTTCATCAAAAAAGAACTGAGCATCGGCAAGACGAGCCCGAAGAACTCTTTCATTGCCATGTTGTACAATATTAAGGGATTTTTTACCGCCATTGCGTATAGTAATGAATAAGGGCAATAAATTATTCTTATTGTCTAGCACAGGAAAATATCGCTGGTGTTCACGCATTGGAGTTATTACCGCTTCTTTAGGTAACTGCAAATATTTATTTTCAAAACTGCCGCATAAAGCTGTAGGGTATTCAACCAGATAGGTAACTTCTTCTAGAAGATCTTCCGTTATTTGTGCATTACCATTATGTTCAGCAGCAAGTTTATTTATTTGTTTTTCAATAATAGCCCGGCGTTTGTTTTGATCTACTATAATAAATAGGTCTTGCATTGTTTTTTCATAAGCTGAAGCACAGCCTATGATATGTTCACCATTACTTAAAAATCTATGACCGCGAGTTTTGTTGCCGGATGTTACATTGGCTATAGTAAAATTAATAATTTCCCTGTCATATAAAGCAACTATCCAGCGAATAGGACGGACAAAACGGAAATCAAGATTACCCCAGCGCATTGTTTTGGGAAAATTTAGTTCAGTAATCAGCTGAGGAAGTATATTTTTCAGCAGACTGAAAGTGGCTTGGCCCTGTTCATGAACTACAGCATATACATAACCGTCTTTGATGGTAAGCGTTTCTACAGGAATCTTCTTACCGCGGGCAAACCCTTCAGCTGCTTTAGTAGGATTGTTGTCAGCATCAAAAGCTATTTTTACAGAAGGTCCTTTATGTTCGGTAGAGATATCAGCTTGTTTTTCTGCTAAGCCCTTTATTAAAAGAGTAAGCCGGCGTGGTGTGCCCAATGTCTTAATTTCGCTGAATTCTATATGAAGACTGGAAAACTTTGTCTGAGCTTTTTCTTGTAATTGTTTTAATATGGCCGGCATAAAATGGGCTGGAATTTCTTCAGTACCTATTTCGAGTAATAAATCTTTACTCATTATTGTCACCTCGTGTTAACATTGGATAACCTAATTTTTCGCGTTGTTCCAGATAGCATTTTGCGCATAAGCGGGATAAATTTCTGATCCGGCTGATAAATGCTGTGCGTTCTGATACACTAATAGCACCACGTGAATCGAGTAAATTAAACGTATGGGAACATTTTAAGACATAATCATAAGCTGGATGGACATAACCAAGTTTTATGATACGGGTTGCTTCTTGTTCATATTTATCAAATAGGTCAAATAATAAAGTAGTATCAGCAAGTTCAAAATTATAGGTGGATTGTTCAAATTCATTTTGTTTGAAAACATCACCATATGTATAATCACCAGACCATACTATATCGAAAACATTTTCTTTTTCCTGTATATACATGGCGAGTCTTTCCAGGCCATATGTGATTTCAGAGGCTACAGGCTTGACATCAACACTGCCGACTTGCTGGAAATAGGTGAATTGAGTTATTTCCATGCCGTCAAGCCACACTTCCCAACCCAATCCCCATGCACCAAGTGTAGGAGACTCCCAATTATCTTCCACAAAGCGTATATCATGGTCTTCAGGATGGATGCCTAGTTTTTTTAGACTGGTTAAATATAATTCTTGGATATTATCAGGTGAAGGTTTCATAATAACCTGAAATTGATGATGCTGGAATAAGCGATTAGGATTTTCTCCATAGCGGCCATCAGCAGGGCGGCGGGATGGCTCAACGTAAGCAATATGCCATGGTTCAGGGCCTAGAACACGTAAAAATGTCGAAGGATTCATAGTGCCTGCACCCTTTTCTACATCGTAGGCCTGTCCTAGAATGCAGCCTTGATCAGACCAAAATTTTTGTAATGTCAGGATAATTTCCTGAAATGTCATCAAAATAAAAACCTCCTTGATATGATGGTGAAGATAAATTTTCGAGACATACTCCCACCACCTACGCTGATACATTAGAAGGCGGGAATTTCTTGTTCGATACGACTGATGCCGCAAGCATAAACAAGCTACCCCCGTGTGTCCCACGGTTTTATGTTTTATCTATGGTGCTAATTTCACTGTATCGGAAGAAAAGGAAAGTTATCACCATACAAATGATACATTAAAATAAAAAAGTCCCTGTGATATAAAATATCACAGGGACGGATTCATATATTATAATCCGCGGTTCCACCCTGATTGGCAAAATGCCCGCTTATATATTTAATTATTAGCTCATGGCTGCCGCTGACTCCATTAACGTCTTTCACTATCACGTTTCGCTTTATATTGAAGTCGATATACCATTCATTGCTGAACGTGTATAGTCTAGCAGATAAAATACATATTGTCAATTAATATATAATAGTTATTGCCAAAAAATAAAAAATATGTTATTTTTGTTCTTTTTCCAGTTTCAGTAGATCATAGTGAAGCGATTCTATAGAGCGTCTGGCTATCGCTACAGGGCAGTCAGGACTACAGATTTCACAATGTCCGCATAGTTTATTAATGGCTGTTATGGCAGCTTCGGCATTTTTTATGCTTTCATGGTTTAACATTGTAGTTCACTCTCCTTGACAGGGTATAAGTTATAAAAAATTAATTACAGTATTCTTCGAACAATCAATTGGGGAAATGGTTGGACACAATTGTCGGATAATTCTGTAGAAGTTTGGTCCCAATGGTTTTGCCGATAATACATTTGCCAGTTTTATCGGGATGCAGTCCGTCTGTTGTAAAGGTGCTTTTCAGCTGTCCAGCTTTATCAGTTAAAAATGGTGCTACATCAATTGAGGTTTTAAAAGAACGTATCCAATTATTAAGAATTAATAGCTGTTTTTGCCAACCGGCGGATGGTGTAAGGTTGATATTCTGCATTTTTTGCGGGTTTATTGGCGCAACAGTTACCATTACAGGAATAATATTATGCTTTATGCATAACGTGCGTATTTTGGTTAAATTAGCAATAACATCAGATGCTTTTGTGCCAATTCGTATATCATTTATTCCTCCCATAATTATGAGAATACTTGGTTTAAAGGGAAGAACATCCTTGTGAAAACGATTAAGCATAGCTGTTGTGGTGTCACCACTGTAGCCAATATTCAGTATAGGGACAGGACTGTAAGTTTCCCAGTCATATATTGGATAACTTGGAGGAGTACTTATTGCTCCACCGCCATGTGTAATACTATCTCCTAAAGCAGCAACTTTGATATTTGACCTTGTTACGGTAAAATAGCTTGGTTTTGACCAGCGGCTTACTGGAAAACCTACTGCATCCTGTGCCTGGATTGTCCAGTAATAACGACCTTCACTAGTGTAAGCAGCAGGGTCATAAAAATCAAAACTTATATTATTATGTAGATGATATTCATGGATTAATGTGTCATTTGTATAAACTGGTGATAAGGCAGTTTTATAAATACGTATTTCATATTGGGCGGCGTTTAAGTATGGTATCCAGGAATAGACTGGGTAAACAGGCATATAGGACATTTTATTGAATTGTGTGGTAGTAAAAGGACGCATTGAATTATTTAGATCAGCCATTAATGGCAGTGGTTCGGAAAAGTTATTTACTGGCCTGCCATTAAAGTCCAGTCCGCGAACCCGCCAGTATAAATTATCCAGGTTATACTCCAAACTGTTGGTACTGAGTTCGTAGCCAGCAGCATAAATGTGATTTATATCATTTATAGAAGCATGAGTAGTTTTATCAATAATAGTCACTTCATATTGCACAGCTTTTGGGATAGGCTGCCAAATAAGAGTAAATTTTTTTGTATGAGAAACAGTTCCTTTTTTTATTATTGTATATGGGTTGACAGGTGCAGCATACAAGGGTGTAATATAAGAAAAAAACACAGAGATACTAACAGTTATTACAAATAAAATACGTAGCAATACGATACACTTCTCCTTTGCTTTTTTTATGATTACCTAATATTATAGCATATCAGACACAAAGAAAATACCAAACTATTATTCCAAGTTTGGTATTTTAATAAAGTGATAGATTTTTATTTAGAATCTCTATTATCGGGGATATTAGTAATGATACGGCCAAGTCTTATACCTGATAATAAATTCCAAGCCCATTTTAAGGCAACTGTTATATTAGTATGAGTACCGGCAAGCCGCATAAGATGAACTAACATCCAGGCACACCAGGCAAAAAAGCCTTTCATTTTCCAGCTGCCTTTAGCCATTACGGCTTGACCACGACCTATTGTTGCCATACTGCCGACATCATGATAGACAAATTCTTCTAAATCGGTTTGACCTTTGATAAGTTTTTTTATATTTTCCACGCATACTAAGGCTCCTTGTGTAGCAACGGGAGCAATTGTAGCTAAAGGGCGACCATTTTGTTCTAGATGAGAACAATCACCAATGGCAAAAATTTCGGGATGACCAGGAACCTGTAAAGTTTTGTTTACAATGACGCGTCCTGCTCGATCAACTTCAGAACCTAATTTTTCGATAACAGGAACAGCTTTTACTCCTGCTGCCCATATAACAGTATTAGTGTCAATCTTACTGCCATCTTTTAAAGTAAGACTGTCTTCACTGCAATCTACGACCTGTGTGTTTAGACGTACATCAACTTTTTTTGACTGGAGAATTTTTACTGTTTCATCACGTAGATCTGGTGGCATCATGGGAAGAACTTTGTCAGTAGCTTCAATTAAAATAATAGAAACTTCGTTCATATCAAGTCCATGATATTCATCTTTCATAGCATTGTAAATGAGTTCGGACAAAGAACCAGCTTCTTCAATACCAGTAGGCCCGCCGCCTACACAGACAAAGGTAAGCATCCTTTTGCGTATTGTTGGGTCAGATTCACGTTCAGCTCTTTCGAACATATGTAGTACATGGTTGCGGATATGAATGGCTTCACGCAGTGTTTTCATTCCATAAGTCGTATATGCTAAATTATTCATACCAAAATAATTCGTAGTAGAACCTGCTGCGATAATAAGATAGTCATATTTTACCCGTTTATAAGGTGTAATAACTTCTTTGTTTTCTGGATCAAATCCTTGGACATGTGCGAGCATAAAACGAACATTTTTATGTTTGCGGAAAAATGCCCTGGTCGGATAGGCAATTTCATCAATTGACAGCATAGAGGTAGATACCTGATATAATAAAGGTTGAAATAAGTGATAATTATTGCGATCAATCAAGGTAACATCAACGGCTTCATTTGCAAGTAATTTTGCCGCTTTTATTCCACCGAATCCGGCACCGATGATTACTACATGAGGTCTTTTTTCTGACATTTTTTCCACTCCTAATATAAACCCTAATAATATTAAAACAATTTACTATAAGCATGTGCTTTTTGTAACATAGTTATTATATATGATTGTGAATAAAATAACAAGAGAATTTTACAATTATCTGACTTTTTTTCTTAAAAACCAACAATTTTATAATATATTTATCTTGTCAAGATAAATATAGCTTATTTTGTTATATTATGGTAATAGGATGATTAATCAAATTGTCATAAAATGGTAAAATATTCATAAATAAGAAAAAATAATACATTTTATTGCTAGTTATATGAATTATATAATTAAATAGTAAAAATAGATTTACTAATATAAATATTGACTTTTTCTTGTCTATAAACTACAATCAATTTATATAAATTTTCTAAAAATATTATTTAAATAAAAATTTTATAAGAGGGGGAGCATATAATGAATTATCCGGATAGTGTGAAAAGTAACGAGGATATATTAAATGCTTTTAAAATTGTTATGCCTTACATAAAACAAATTGTTCGTGAAGATTTGGTTATGGGATTGACTGACTTGCAGGAATATATTGGTTATGAAAAAGGGAAAAGTTTTGAAATAGATCTTCATCCGGGTAAACCTGTTACCCCCGTAATAAAAAAATGTATAGATGGGAAAAAGGTTGTACGACAAGATATTGATGCTACTGTTTATGGTGTTCCAATTAAAGCAATTTTTGCCCCTATTTATGGGATAAATAATGAGGTAATAGGAACCATAAGTACAGGTATAGATATGGAATCAAGTCTTGATTTAATAAAATCAGTAAAAGATGTAGTCAATTCAACACAAACAGCATATCAATCTATTGAACAAGTGGCAAATAGTGCTAGTGAACTGGCTAAATCGGGTCAGGGGTCTATTACACAGGCTACTAATTTAAAAGAAAAAAGCGGAGAAACTGCTAAAGTAATAGAATTTATCAATAATATAGCACAGCAGACTAACTTATTGGGACTTAATGCAGCAATTGAAGCGGCTAGGGCTGGTGAACATGGCAGAGGATTTGCCGTAGTTGCCGAAGAAGTACGGAAATTAGCAGATCAGTCTAAAAATGCTACTGAACAGATACATTCTACTTTGGAAGAAATGAACAAGGCTGTAGAAGAAATATTCAAGTCTACTGAGACAGTGGGGGCAATCAGTGAAGAACAAGCGGCATCTACTGAAGAAATAACAGCAACGCTAGCGCATATTACAAAGGCTGCCGACCATTTGAATTCTTTTCTCGAGGATTATAAATAACAGTTGTATAATGAAGCTGCTACGCATAAACATTTTGATTCATAAATTTATACTGTTTTCCTTAGATTATTTATAGAAGGACTGAGGAAAATGATGGGGTTTATGCGGTCGATGTTAATTTGCGCGGCAGCTTTTTGTTTTAATAGGATAAAGTTAAAATATCAGTTGTACAATAATTATTGGAGTTTGAATTTTTCAATGATTTCTGCAATGCATCAGCATGGGCGGCAAGATTCTTGGCACGTTTTGTTACTTCACTTATTATTGAGGTCGTTTCTTCACTTAATGCAGCTACTTCCTCTGTTCCTTCAGCTGCTTTTTGAAAAATGACGGTGGCTTGGTTTATTTCATTACTGGCAGATTCTGTTTCGGTATTGATTGCTATAGATTTTTCTGAAATAGTAGCTATTTTTTCTTCAATTATGAATTTTTGATCAAAAAATAATAAATTCATAATATTAATATAGTATTGGTATAAAAGTCCAATATTGACTTAAATAATAAATAAAAAATTACCGAATATAAAGAAATAATCAATAAATCGGTAATTGTAGAATGAATAAATATATATTTTTTTATTTATATTGTTTTCTATTAGTAGATGATGGATAGCCGAGTTGCTCGCGATATTTCATTACAGTACGGCGTGAAATATTTATATCCTGCTGTTTTAAAAGATCACATATTTTTTGGTCACTCAGCGGATTTCTATTGTTTTCTTTATCGATAAATCCCCTTATAATATTTTTTATTTGTCCGGCAATTAATTCTTCTCCGGCAGCATTTGCGGTAATACCGGTATTAAAAAAACTTCGTATACTTATGATACCATGTGGAGTTTCCATATATTTATTGGCAATAGCACGGCTAACTGTTGATTCGTGAATATCTAACTTATCCGCAATCAATTTCATTGATAAGGGATGAAGGAAAGCATTTCCCTTATCAAAAAAATCTTTTTGGTAAAAAATAATTTTAGCAGAAACGTTGTATAAAGTCCGCCGCCGCTGCTCAATACTGTTTATAAGCCATATAGCGGAATTAACACGCTGTTCTACGTATTTTTTTGTCGGTACATCCATATCATGAGTATTGCGATAAAGATCACTTATACGTAAGCTGGGAACAGTGTATTCATTGACAAATACGATATAGTCATTATCAATTTTTCGTACAGTAACATCGGGAATAATCAATTTTGGTTGTTCATCACTGTAAGAAGAACCTGGTTTGGGATCTAAATGTTTTATTTTATCAACTGCGGTTTGAACGGCATTAATAGAAGTGTTTTCCTGCTGGGCTATTTTTTTTATTTGATTTTTAGCAAGATCATGGAGATGTTTATCAATTATTACAGCAATAAGGCCATGATATATACCTGAATAGCGGGCTTGCAAACGTAAACATTCAGATAAATCACGTGCGCCGACGCCAATGGGGTCAAATGACTGGATACGCTGCAGCACATCTATAACAAAAGATTCAGCAGTATTTGTTGACAGAGCTATTTCTTTAGTTGAAATGGTAAGATAACCACGCCCATCGATACAACCGATTATATAATCAGCAATATGCTGTTCGGTATAGTTGGTAAAAGTAAAACCGGCCTGTTCATGGAGCATATCGGCAAGACTACTACCGGGAGCAGGCAATTGTTTAAAATCGTAGCCATCATGAGAAACTGAGTGAGTGTTGCTAGAGCGGTCATTAAGAAATTCAGCAAGATTGTTTATGTCATCAGCAGCTATTTTTTCATCACTTAATTGATCAGTGTTGCCAGTTGATTCATCAAATTCCAGCGTAGGATTTTCATTGTATTCCTGTTCTATTGTTTCGTGAAGTTCTTGTGATGACATTTGAAGAATTTTGACAGATTGTTGCATTTTAGGGGTCATGACCATTTTTTGTTTTATGTGAAGTGACAAATCTTGTTTCATTTTAACAACCTCATAGTAATCTAGTTGATTATTTACTCATGGCAGCGGCTAGGGCAGCACCTAATATTGATCCGCCATTTTCCAATACCAGGTTAATACCAGCAGAGTCACTTCCCAATACCTGATGAAGTGCCTCATGCATATTGTCAGTAACTGTAGGCATTTTTTCAAATAAAGAACCGTCAATGACAATGTTATGTCTGGGAATATTATTTGGGAAAATATGCCATAATATGCCGCAATAGGTTGCAGCAACAATACGGGCTGACCGGCTTACTATATTCTGAGCAAGTGTCTGTATTAAGCGGGCATTTTCGGTAGATAATTCTATGGATAAATGATTTGTTATTAATGTTTTCACATCATTTAAAGTGGTTGAGTTATCATTGAGAATGGTAGATAGATCAATACTTGTAAAATCAGGCAGTTTTTCTAATTGTAAACCATCTTGTAAACAGTAAGAAAATAGCTCACCGATATAGCGGCCTGAAACCATTTTTTCTAGTCTTTGATGGTCAGGTAGTTCGGAATTATTGTTAAGTATAGTATCATATTTATTTACAGCAAGCTTATAAAAATTACCTATTTCCAAATTAATTATCATAGGCTGGCTGTTACTTTCAGGATATGATTCAAAATAACACGTATTATGTCCTGTAGCATATATCGAGCCGATATATGTGTCAGAAGATTTGTAAGCGGCAGCTAATAGTACAGCAACAGTATCATTTATTACCGCAATGGGTTTTACGTTATTAAAACCATATCTGGACAGGGATTCTTTTAATAAGTCATTAACTACCTGTCCTTCAACACCGCTGGTGGCAAATTCCTTAGTCCATGTTATTAATTTTGCGTTATAAATATTAGTTTGGCTTGAAGGGAAAGAGAAAGTATGTCCTAAAAAATATTCTTCATTTTTATTGCCTTCAATTACTTCATCAATGATTTCAGTTATAAAATCAAACATATCTTTCGCACATGATCCTTTGCCGACAAAGTCATAGTTTCCAGCAACTTTTAATGGTTTAGCCACTTTTTTTAATATAGTAAATTTACCATTTTTATGTAGTTCTATTAATACTACGCGTAAATTTGTTCCACCAAAATCGAGTGCGAGATATTTACCTTCTTCCTGACCGGAAGGCAGACCAATATAGGATTTTAGCATTTTTAATGAAGATGTATTTCCCTTGAGCCCTTCTTCAATGTCATATCGTACAGCGGCAGCTATATCCATAAGATCCTGCTGGGAAGTGGAAAAAGTATTTATTATAGCTGAAAATTTATTATTATCCATTATTAATTACTTCCTTTTATTTATTTGCAGGGATAATTTCTGACCAATAGCCATCAGGATCAGAAATAAAATAAATTCCCATGTCTTTATTTTCATAACAAATACAATTCATTCGTTTATGTAGCTCATGGGCAGCTTTAAAATTATCAACAGAAAAAGCCAAATGTGTTTCATTATCGCCTAAATTATATTTTTCTTTGCGATTTTTAAGCCAGGTTAATTCTAATTCGTGGCAGCCTTGTCCATCGCTTAAATATGAAAGTATAAAATTGTCGGTTTCTTTGCGGCGGATTTCCGTCAGACCAAATGCTTCTTTATAAAAATCAATTGATTTTTTTAGATCCAGGACATTGATATTATTATGGGCAAATTTGAAATTCATAAATGAGTCAACTCCTTTACATTTAGTTGGCATTTAATAAAATATACAACATATATTTTATCAAACAATATATATATTAACAAATTGATTTTGGTGTTAGTAATGTAATCAGAGAATATATTAAAGATAATTGTTTGTGATATAATAATCAATGTGTTTTACATATTATAACATAATAAATATATTGTATATAATAATTTTATGAGGGTGAAAATAATGGTAGGAATCATAATAGTATCACATAGTTTAAAAGCAGCAGAAGGAATAAAAGAAATCGCGGTAGAAATGGCAAAACCAGATCAGCCTATAAGTGCTGTGGGTGGAACTACTGACGGAAAACTGGGAATAGATCTTGATAGAGTGGAAGATGCTATTGAAAAAATGGATGAGAAAGATGGAATGATTTTATTTGTAGATCTAGGAAGTGCTATAATTTGTGGTGATATGATAAGAAATAATAAAAAAATAAATAAGAAAAATGTTTACATAGCAAATGCACCTATCTTAGAAGGTACTGTAATTGCAACTATAGAAGCATCTTTAGGCAGCTCGGTGGAAAAAGTTTTAGAAGTGGCAGAAGAAGCGGGTAAGTTGCCTAAGTTTAATTTTTAAGTGAATATAGCGGAAATTCAGCTTTGCAGAGCAGAATTTCCGCTATATATTATAGGTAGATGGGGCTTTTATAGAGTACTTGCTATACTGCCAGGAGTTAAATGTGTAGTCATGACATTTTGCCATTCTCTTATTATCTGTGAGGGGATTATATAGCGTTTTTCTATAACAGTAGAAGTGTCAGTTAAAACATTTTTTTGATATAATTTTTGCAAATTTCCTTTTTTATTTTTTTTATAAATAAAATTACAGCCGTTTGTTATGACGGGAAAAACAATTTCTACCTTATCAGCAGTATAAAGCGGCATTAGGGTATTTTTTTTTAGCTTAAAAGAAATAAAGTACTGATCGTTATAATAGACATCCTTTAATATTAAATTTTTTAATTGTCCATTTGAAGTATATTCAATTTTCGGTGGATAATTTTTGTTAAATAATAAATCAATTTTTTTAGTACGAGAAGTCAGTTCTAGCTCGCAGAGTGAACGGAAATGGGTTTTGTCACGATTGTAGAACTGAGTAATTTTTACAAAACTGGAAAAAATATTTTCTGATTTTATGTTTTTATTGTAGGATTTATTATCAGAAATAGGAACAGTGTAAGTGAAAGCACTTTCCCTCGTAATGGTATTGCCGGATTCTGTTTGTCTGATTTCGGCATGAACATTTAAAGGAATTATCAACATAACAGACAAGATAAGTAATAATTTTTTCATGAAAAAATCCTTTATTAATTAAGTTGGTAGCTTAATATTCTTCTATTTTAGTTACATTATAACCTTCATCTTTTATTGCGGCACGCAAGGTATTTTCATTCGTACTACACTCGACAGATATATAATTTTCAGCTAAATTTGCTTCCTGGATTTTATGCATTCCTTCAAGATCGCCCAGGGCAGCAATGATACGAGACATACTATGACTGCTGTCCATGTTTTTAATATAAATTTTCAACATAATAAAAACCCCCTTATAAAATATCAATCATTAATAAATATGATAAAAATTTCCTTGGGAATATTACAGGTATAATATAATTTGGTAACTAGGATTGTCAATAAACATCCTGTTGACCTAAAATAACTTTTTAAGCCAGGGAAATTTGTTATACTTGTTTATGGTGAAAGTGCACATATAATGCCCGAGTTGTTATAAAAATAGGAACAGGCATAATAGTTAATACAGCAACTAATGGATTGAGTAGTTGTTGGCTCCAAGGATAGAATAAGCCGGCAGCTGTTAGTATACAAAAAAGATTACAGATGGCAGCTAAAATGATATTTTGTTTTGTCTGGTGGATTATTTTACGGCTAAAATTAATAGTATCTGAGATGAGCGGGAGATTATCGGCAAAAATAATAACGTTTGCAGCCTTGATAGAACTTATAGCGTAGTTATCAAAAGCAATTCCGATATCAGCGGCAGTAAGAGCAGCATCGTCATTCATATCATTGCTGATCATGCTGATAGTTAATCCGTGAGTATGCAGTAGGGAAATTTCCTTGGCTTTATCTGCTGCTGATAATTCGCAGCGTATTTGGTTTATACCAGCCTTAGCGGCAAGGTTTTTAGTAGTAAGTCTGTTATCGCCTGTAAATATAATAACAGCTGTGTTTTTCAGTGCATGAAGAACATCTTTAATATTGTGATTGAGTGGGTCATTGATAACGATAACTCCGTGGCAATATTTATCTAGAGCAATAAATAAAGGTGTGTTTCCCTCATTGGCAGCTTGCAGAGCTTTTGCTTGGAGTTCATTACTCACTTCAACACCCTCATCTTTCAGCCAGGAAAGTTTTCCTACACGAATAATTTCTCGGTTTATTAAAGCTTCTACGCCCTTTCCTCTTATTAATTGTGCTGATGATATACGTTGTAATTGAACTCTGTTTTTGGCAGCAGAGGCAAGAATGGAACGGCTTAGCAAATGATTTAGAGATGCTTCAGCGCTAGCAGCTAATGAGAGTAGAACCTTAGGTGATAGTCCTTCAGGATATAAACCGGTAACACGAGGCTGGCCTTTTGTTAATATTCCTGTTTTAGCAAATATTAAAGTATCAAGATGGTAGGATTGTTCAAATACAGAGGAATCTTTAAGAAAAACACCTGCCCTAAAACACCGCTTTATGGCAGACATAGCTGGTAATTTTGCTGATAGGTCGATGCCATATGGATATGCTGTAATTAATATTGTGGAAAATACAGTAATTATAAAGGAAAGGGGCTTACCAGTAACAGCCCAGTAAATGGACATTATTATAGCTGCTAACAAGGCAATAATCAGCATGATATGAGATAATTTATGGGAACTATCTGCAGTAGATAGGGCTGAAAATTGAGCATTATGGGCAAAAGTACAAAGCTGCAACGCTAGTGTAGCAGAACCTGTATTATCGGCTTGATATTGAAAAGTACCGGATGTATTGACAGTAAAAGCATAAACCCTGTCATCGATCCCCTTTTTTACAGGAGTTTTTTTGCCGGTTAAAATAGATTCATTGATAGATGCATTTCCCGCTATAATTTTGCCATCTGCTGGAAGTGTGTCATTTGGGCCAATAAGCAGGGTAGTAGCAGAAGAAATTTCTTCTATAGGAATTTTTGTTTTTTCACCTGATATAGGGTCAAGTATATTTACAAAGTCAGGCAGTTTATCAATTGAAGCAGGATTCAGTTGCCAAAAAATTTTTTTAGCATATGCAGTATATAATTCCATTATGGTAGAAAATGTCAACAGTAGTGCAATGGATTCAAGATACAGGCTGTCAGCGGGTAAAAATGTGTTATGGGAAAAAGTATCATAGATAGCAAGTATTAAAAGAGCAAATGTACTTAAACTCAGCAGAAGATATCGGTGTATTTTCTTTGCAGCCATAGCATTGACACTTATCATATAGTAACGGTAATTTATAAGCAATAGCAATATTACTAAGGAAAAATTGCTTATAGTAAATATTTGGGGATTATGCAGATAGTCCGCGATAAAAAATGGTGATGATCTCAAAGTTGTAACAGAATTTATGGCTAATAAGACAATAAAACATATTATAGACATAAGGGCAGCAGCAACCATCTGTCTGATTGTATTAAATTTTTTAGCAGATAAGAATGTGAGTTTATACCCGGCTTGGTCTGCCGCATAGATAACAATGTTTTTATCTACATAATGGGATAATAATATTTTGAGTTCTTTCGTATGTATGTCGATTGAAGCAGCATCTATACCAGGAATGTTGTTTATTATACTTTCAATATTATTGATGTCAGTCTGATTTTCAATATTGGCAATATAAAAATTTTGCTGCAACATAGGAAAACTCCTTTAATGATAATAAAATCAGCGATTTCACTAATTTTTATCACTCATAAACTGTAATAAAATAGTAAATCTACTGACTTTTGTAGTATTATAGGAAATAGTTAAATTAATATATTATAGCTGTACAAAAATAGCTTTAATATATTAAAATATAAAATTAAATTATCTTATATTTTATTATGCGATTTATTAGTAATATTGTCAAGAACAAACATTTATATGCTTGCTGTTTAGGGAAAAAATTGTTACAATCTTATTATATTTATTGGATATGTCGAGAATAATTTCGGCTGAAAGTAAATATACGCTAGAATAAAATTTTTTACAATATGATATGGGATGAGTGAATAAAAATTGCTGACGGTTACTGCTAATAGCAAAATTAATTTAACACTGGATGTTTTAGGTAAACGCGATGATAATTATCATGATGTAGAAATGATAATGCAGTCTATAAATCTTAGTGACAAACTTGTAATTGAAAAAAGTGATATTTGCGATATAATAATTGATTGTTCTATACCGGGAGTTAAAAGTAAACAAGACAACCTTATATATAAGGCAGCAAAATTATTTTTAGAAAAATATAAGATTACTTCTGGTGTAAAATTTACTTTAGAAAAAAATATACCGGTAGCAGCGGGATTGGCGGGCGGCAGTGCCGATGCAGCAGCGGCTTTATATGGACTTAATAAATTGTTTGGGTTGAAGAAATCTCGGATTGAGCTATGTAGTATAGCTGCTTCACTGGGGTCAGATATTCCCTTTTGCCTTATTGGAGGCACAATGCTTGCTCAAGGCCGGGGGGAGAAAATAACTTCTATGCCGTCTTGGGGAAATGGTGCTTTTGTAATAGTTAAACCACCAGTAAGTGTTTCAACTGCATGGGTGTATGGGCAGTATAAAGAAACTAAGATAAAAGATCATCCTCATGCGTCTGTGATGATAGAAGCATTAAAAGCTAAAAATCTTGATGATATTTGTAAATCATTGGGAAATGTCCTGGAAAGTGTGACTATTACTAAGTTTCCACAACTGGCTGAATACAAGAGTAAGTTGTGCAGATATGGGGCGAAGGCGGCATTAATGTCCGGTAGTGGACCAAGTATTTTTGCAATATGTGAAAACATTGCAAAAGCAGAGAAAATTGCAGAAAAAATGAACCATGAGTATTGTGATATGGATATATATGTTGCGTCAGCAGTATCTGTGGGATGCAGTGCAGATAAGTAGGGGGAGATATTAAGTGGGAGAAAATAAAAAACTTATGCCAATAAAGCTTGATAGTTACCAGCCGTTGCGTGAAGTGGTATTTGAAACTTTGCGTAATGCTATCAGGACAGGGCTGTTAAAACCCGGACAAAGGCTTATGGAAATACATTTAGCAGAAAAACTTGGAGTCAGCCGTACTCCGGTGCGGGAAGCTATAAGAAAACTGGAATTGGAAGGGTATGTAATAATGATGCCGCGTCGGGGAACTTATGTGGCTAATTTGTCAATACGTGATGTAAATGAAGTTTTTGAAATACGCACGGCATTGGACTCTTTAGCCAGTGGGCTGGCAGCTGAACGGATTTCGGAAGATGAGCTGGAAGAGTTACAGAGATTATTAGTTCAGATTGGTGAGTATATTGAAGAAAATAACATGAATAAAATAGTAGAAATTGATACTAAGTTTCATGATTTATTATATAAAGCAAGCCGAAATAATCGTTTAGTAGGAATTATTTCCAATCTGCGGGAACAGCTTACACGTTTTCGGACAAAATCAATGTCGTATCCAGGACGGTTACGGGAAACTTTGGAGGAACATCGCCGGATAGTGGATACTATTGCCCAGGGCAATGTTTCAGATGCGCAAAAAGCAGCGGAAAAGCATATGGAAAAATCAGAACAGACTTTATTGAAAAGTATGGAAGATATGAAGCAAGATGTGAAAAACAAAAAAAAGGAAAGTGAATAAATTGAGTAGTGGGGAATTTTCTACCGTAATATTAGCAGCTGGCAAGGGAACACGTATGAAGTCAAATATACCAAAGGTCCTGCACCATATAGGAGGCAAACCGATGCTGCAGCATGTTATTGATGCAGCTATTGGGGCTGGAGCGGTAAAAAATATAGTCGTTGTCGGATTTGGCCGGGATGAGGTTAAAGCTGCTGTCGGGAATACAGCACGTGTCGTTGTTCAGGAGGAGCAACTGGGTACTGGACATGCAGTACTGCAGGCAAAACCATTGATAAATGAAAATGATACAGTGATGGTTTTGTGTGGGGATACACCTTTGCTGACGGCGAAGATGCTAAAAAAATTTTATGATGCCCATAAAAAAGAAAAAGCCCAGGCATCAGTATTAACTGCTGTTATGCCTGATCCTAAAGGCTATGGACGTGTCATAAGAGATTTTAATGGCTATGTTAAGAAAATCGTTGAACATAAAGATGCTACGACAGCAGAACGGGCAGTAACCGAAGTAAATACGGGTATATACTGTTTTGAAGCGAAGACATTATTTGCTGCATTGAAAAAAGTAGGCAATAATAATGCCCAGGGAGAATATTATTTACCAGACGTGTTAGAAATTATTAGAGATCAGGGAAAGAAAATAAGTGCAGCAGCAGTAAAAAGCTATGAAGCTACATTAGGAATAAATTCACGACAGCAGTTAGCTGAAGCCGAAAGAATATTACATCGGCGAAAAAACAGGCAGCTTATGGCAGACGGTGTAACAATAATGGATCCGGCTACTACATATATAGATGTGGATGTGACAATAGGGCAAGATACAGTTATTTACCCGTCTACATGGATACAGGGTAATTCCACTGTAGGCAGCAATTGTGAAATAGGGCCGTGTAGCAGATTTACTGATATTAATATTGGTGATAAAGCTGTAGTTACATTTACCTATGCACATGAATGTGAAATTGGGGCAGAAGCAACTGTGGGTCCTTATGTACACTTACGGCCGCATACTAAAGTTGCTGATAAAGTCCATATAGGCAATTTTGTTGAAGTGAAAAATTCTAATATAGGTGAAAAGACTAAACTGCCACACCTGAGTTACATTGGAGACAGTGATATTGGGTCGGGTGTAAATATGGGGTGTGGAACTATAACCGTGAATTATGATGGGAAGAAAAAGTATCGGACAACGATAGAAAATGATGCTTTCGTAGGTTGTAATTCTAATTTAGTAGCTCCGGTAAAAGTAGGAGAAGGCGCTTATGTAGGAGCAGGTTCTACTATTACGAAAGATATTCCAGCAGGTGAGCTTGCTGTAGGAAGAGCCAGGCAAACAAATATACCTAAATGGCGTGATAAAAGAAAATAATTGACAATTGTGTTATGATGAGTGATTATAAAGGTAGAATAAAAATAACTGCTTATTGAAGAACATTTTGAGGATGGTAATATTTGCTAAGGTTATTAAATGATCTCGGTATGTTCTTTTATAACAAATATAATAAAATTTATTTAAGCATCTAAATTGCAGGAGGAAAATTGATGATTTTGGACACAGACAAGCTATGTATTCTTACTGGTAATGCCAACCCTCAGCTGGCACAAGAGGTAGTAGATTATATAGGAGTCGAATTATGCCATGCGTTTGTGGGACATTTTAACAATGGGGAAACACAGGTAATGATCAGTGAAAGTATCCGAGGAAAGGATGTTTTTATTATACAGCCAACCAGTCAGCCTGTGAATGACAATCTTATGGAACTGCTTATAATGGTAGATGCGTGCAAGAGGGCATCAGCACGCAATATAACAGCAGTTGTACCATATTACGCTTATGCACGGCAGGATAGGAAGACCCGGGGTCGTGAACCTATATCAGCTAAATTAGTAGCTGATTTAATGACTACAGCTGGTGTTGACAGAGTTGTTACAGTAGATTTACATGCTGGTCAGATACAGGGATTTTTTGATATTCCGGTAGATCATTTGGCAGCTGCGCCGGTTCTGGCAAAATATGTCAGGGAAAAAAATTTAACAAATATAGTTGTAGTCTCACCTGATCTTGGCGGTGTTACACGGGCCCGTAATTTGGCTGACAGATTGGGTGCGCCAATAGCTATTATCGAAAAAAGACGTCCTATGCCGGGCAAAGCTGAAGTTATGAATCTTATCGGTGAAGTAGAAGGAAAAGATGCTATTATAATTGATGATATTGTTGACACCGCTGGTTCATTATGCGAAGGGGCAAAAGCATTAAAAAATCGAGGTGTAAAATCCATTCATGCCTGCTGTACCCATGGCATTTTGAGTGATCCGGCAATTCAGCGTATTGATGATTCACCTATTGATGAGCTTATTATAACTAATACTATTCCATTGCCTAAAGATAAACATTCTAGTAAAATTATATCATTATCAATGGCTCCAGCTATTGGTGAAGCTATTGCGCGTATATATACACAGACTTCTGTAAGTAAATTATTTGATATGGAAAATGCTGTACAGACTAAAGTTTAATGATTTAATATTTCCTATTATTATATGTACCAATTCAAAGCCTTTCCTTTTGGGGAGGCTTTTTTAGATAAATATGCAGTAAAGAAAGACATCTTAGGAGGAAAAATAATTGGACTTTGTAATGATGATAAAAGTAGTTATCCTGGGAGTTGTTGAGGGACTCACTGAATGGCTGCCGATAAGCAGTACCGGACACATGATTCTGGTAAATGAATTCATAAAAATGGCTGTAGATAAAAAATTTATGGATATGTTTTTGGTTGTTATTCAATTAGGCGCAATTATGTCCGTAGTCGTATTAAATTTTACGAAATTAAATCCATTTGCCAGAAGTAAAAATAAAGTGGAGAAACAGCAGACCTTTTCTTTATGGTATAAGGTAATATTTGCCTGCATTCCAGCAGCAGTAATAGGTTTGCTGTTTAATAACTACATGGAAAAGCATTTTATGAATGCTCATGTAGTAGCATTTACCCTTATCTTATATGGAATATTATTTATTATTGTAGAAAATTATAATAAAAGAAGAACTTCTACCATAAATAGTTTAGAAGAACTTGACTATAAAACAGCGTTTATTATAGGGTTATTTCAGGTTTTAGCATTAGTTCCGGGAACATCACGGTCTGGTGCTACTATTCTGGGGGGAATTATTTTTGGTACTTCCCGTTATGTGGCAGCAGAATTTACTTTTTTTCTGGCAATACCAGTAATGTTTGGTGCCAGTCTACTGAAAATGGTAAAATTTGGACTTAATTATTCGGCCGAGGAAACTATGATCATGCTTCTTGGTATGACGGTGGCATTCGTTGTATCTATAGCCTCAATTAAATTTTTGCTACGGTATATTAAAAAGAATGATTTTAAAATATTTGGCTGGTATCGGATAATATTAGGAATTATTGTTTTTGCATATTTTATATTAATAAGTTAAAATATATATATATAATATGAAATAAAAGTTTTCATTAATAATATAATGAAAGCTTTTATTTTTTTCAGATTTTGCTATATAAAATCAAGTGGTTTATATGCTAAAGTAAAATGGAGCTTTTCAGGAAAAATGTAAAAATAACTCTATTGCTAATCCAATGGTATGCTTAATCAGGTTTGCAGCATTCTTCTTGTGTTTAATAATGAAAAAAGTGAGCTTTTCTAATTGGCAGATCGGTATAATGAGAAATAAATGTTTTTTAGAGGTAAGCAGGGATAAATGCCCAAGGGGAAAAATGATTTTGTGATGTATGAAAAAATAGAAAATGAGTTAGAGTATTATAAAAAATATGATGTTCTTACTGTAGTATGCCATAAAGCCCCTTGCTTTAGCAATGGGGATATAAGCCATGTCCATCGAATTTGCGTAAGCAATTGAAAGTGGGGCATTTTATATAATAAACAGTATTGGATTAATGAATAAATTGCTGCTATGCAGCAAAAAAGTGATTGTATATAATACACAACTTTAAAGGGGAAGATTTTCTAATGAAAATAATTGCCGGTCTTGGAAATCCGGGGCAAGAGTATAGCAAGACAAAACACAATGTAGGTTTTATGTTTATTGATGCATTAGCGGAAAAACTTACAGTTGGCAGCTGGCAGGAAAAATTTAATGCTGCTGTTTCGCAGACCGTTATTGGTACAGATAAGGTATTATTATTAAAACCACTTACATTTATGAATCTTAGTGGCAATGCAGTGGCACCAGCAATGCATTGGTATAAATTAAAACCAAGTGATGTTATAGTTGTACACGATGACATGGATTTACCGCCTGGCATGATAAGAATACGTACAAAAGGCAATTCTGGCGGACATAATGGAATAAAGTCAATAATATCATCTATAGGCAGCAATGAATTTATCCATGTACGCATAGGTATAGGGCATCCCTTACCCAATTGGCGAGTAAATGACCATGTTTTATCACGGTTTTCGCCAGAAGATCAAAAATCAGTGCAGGAAGCAATACAAAAGCTGATACCGGCTGTAGAATGCATAATTAATGAATCTGCAGATAAGGCTATGAATAAATATAATCCACGTCGGGTTAAAAAGTAACTGTATAAATAATAGATAATTTTGTAATTTGGTCCTTGAAAATACTTATTGTTTTATGTAAAGCAGATATGAAACCAGCATAGTACACATTAGATAATGGGAGAGTTTAAATGGATACTGTAAAAATTACAGCTTTATATGCTGATGAAAATGGAGGGATTTTTGATGCTCCAGGAGTAGCAGCTATGGGTAGAAGTGGTAAAGAAAATATAGTCTTAAAAAAAAGGGATTTAATATTACTGCCTGATGATGCTGTTTTTATGTATTTACCGGGAAGGATGACTTTGGGACAAAGAAACGGCGAAATAATACCAATATCGGGACAGGCTGTAGCAGCAGTATTGCCAAAAGAATATATCAGGGGTTATTTGCCGTCTTTTTATAAAGAAGAAACAGCAGTTCAATTGCCTTCATATGCATATACTGCTGTAGGCCTATATAAGGAACAAATATATGCAGCTGCATTGTATACGGATGAAAAGAAGAAAACGGTCAGAAATAGTTATGATATAGAAGCATTAAATGTTTCCGTAAAAAAGGTAAAAAATGCTTTACCTGATAATAGGCTTGTTTGCTGGTTGGCGGATTGTGCATTGAAACAGCAAGAGCAGGCAACAGATTTGTTTTATCATCGCAAAGTAGTAACGATACCAATGTCAGATGCTTATAATAATACAGCTTGTCTTGGCTGTGATTTGATATCGGAGGAAATTCAAAAGCCTTTAAATTTTATTCCTACAACTGAGGAAATAACGCAAATAGGGATATATTATTTTGAACATGTCAAAGATGGAATATTGAATTTTGGCTGCGGGGGAAATACTGATCCGGCCCTTATGGCTGAAAAATTAGCAGCAGCAATAGGCAAGATTAGGGAGAAAACTGCTGGACATATAAATATAAGGACCAATGCGGGGTGTACGACAGGAATTGCTAAATTGGCTGATGCAGGATTGGATAGTATGACGGTAGATATAATAAGTGCTGTACCGGAAAATTATCAAACATATTTTAACTGTAATTATGAACTGGCTGATGTAGTGAAGTCGCTTATTTATGCTAGAGAAAAGGGTGTGGTTATTACTCTTAATATGTTATATTTTCCAGGATTCAATGATAATAAAAGTGAAGCGTTGAACTGGCGAAAATTTTTGCGTAAAATACCAGTGGATAGGATCTGTATATGTGATTTGAACATAGACCCTGACCTTTTTACTAGAGTAATGCCCATGCTGGACAGGGCTTTAGGTACTAAAATGTTTTTTGGCGGGCTTAAGGGAGAATTTTCTGCAATAAGAATTCCCCAATTATTTCGATATAAGAATAACTGATATTTTGTGTAAAAGTTTTTCTGAGTATTCTGATGTTCGTTTAGTTAAGATAATGACAGGTTATATCTTTTCTAGAAAATATATGATAAAATGATAACAGTTTTATTATATATTTAGTTTATTCAAGAAATCATTAAAATTGCCATAGGGAAGCTCCCTGCTGGCTGAATATTATTTATATTGTCAGGATCTTGATTTTATAGGAGAATTATAGTAAGTAAGCAGATTTATATTTTAATCTGTTTATTCCAGGGACGGTTTTTATGAATGAAAGAAAAAAATACTATAGTCTGGGGATTGATGAAACGTGGGGAGTACCTATGTATATTCTCAGGAATGGTAAAAAGGGAGAAATAATTGAAGTGAATGAGCATGATTGGAGTACCTTTAAGCAAAAACTTAATAGGAAGACTGGTATAGACCTTGACTTATATAAAGAAGCACAAATGAAAAGGCGTATAAATAATCTTGTTATGCGCAAGGGATATAAAAGTTTTACAGAGTATTTAGATTTTGTGGCAAAAGATAAAGATGAATTTGCGTCATTCATAGAATATTTAACAATTAATGTATCAGAATTTTTTCGTACACCGGAAAAATTTTCTGAACTGGAAACAGTAATAATTCCAGAGCTGTTACAAAGAAGCCCTCGGCTGAACATATGGAGTGCTGGATGTTCAATAGGAGCTGAACCGTATTCTATTGCCATGATATTGGATGAGAAAACACCAGGAGTTAAGCACCGCATACTGGCATCAGATCTTGATGTTGATATTTTGAATAAAGCAAAAACGGGTATTTATTCGGATAATGAGCTTAAAGCAATTTCTTTAGGACGTAAACAAAAATATTTTACTAAAACAGCAGATGGTAAGTTTGCTGTTAGCCCGACGATAAAAAGCAAAATAGAGTTTCGCCGGCACAATCTGTTAAAAGATTCTTTTGAGAATAATTTTGATCTTATTTTATGCAGAAATGTAGTGATTTATTTTACTGAGGAAGCAAAGGATAAACTTTACAAGGAATTTTTTAAAGCATTAAAGCCTGGAGGAATTTTATTTGTAGGAGGAACAGAAGCTGTTCTGAACTATCGTGATATGGGATATGAAAATCACCGCCCATTTTTTTATAGAAGACCATTGAAATAATTTGCCCAGGATATTAAATAGTAGTTAGTAGAGTATATTAGTCGAGTTTTTGTACATATATACTGAAGAGGTTGTCGCAGAAAAACATTTTCATTCATAAATATGCAATATATCATCATTACCTTTGTTTGTATTTAGAGGAATAATACCTTACGGTGATGGTAGTCTGCATCATTATGAGAGTTAATGTTTATCGTGCGGTAGCCTTTTGTTTTTATATAAGGAGGATTTTATAATGAAATTTGTTCACTTAGGTGATTTACATATAGGTAAAAGGGTTAATGGTTTTTCAATGCTGGAAGACCAAAAATATGTACTGGAGCAAATTCTAAAATTTTTGGAAAATAATAAACAAGATGCTGTTTTTATTGCTGGAGATATATATGATACACAGCTCCCTTCAATAGAAGCTGTACGGTTGTTCGACAAATTTTTGACGAAGTTGTCAAATCTGGGAACAAATATATTTATTATTAGTGGGAATCATGATTCAGCAGATAGACTGGCATTTGCAGCCGACCTGTTAAGCCAGAGCAGAGTGTATATTTCACCGGTATTTAATGGCAATATAACCGCTACAAAGATGAAAGATGCATATGGATATATAAATATATATATGCTCCCCTTTATAAAACCTATTCACGTAAAAAAGATATGGCCGGAAGAAGATATACAAACATATGATGATGCAGTAAAAACTGTAATCTCTAAGATGTCAATTAATCCTGATGAACGCAATGTTATAATAGCACATCAATTTGTCACTGGGGCGAAGACCAGCGATTCTGAAGAGATAAGTGTAGGAGGAATCGACAATGTATCAGCAGAAAATTTTCTGTCATTTGATTATGCAGCATTAGGGCATATTCATCGTTCGCAGTCTATAGGCAGAAAAACTATAAGATATGCAGGGGCTCCGTTAAAATATTCTTTCTCTGAATATAATAATGATAAAGTAATTACATGCGTTGAAATAAAAGCGAAAGGAACAGCTATTAATATCAGTCAGAAAAAATTGCACCCATTGCGTGACATGAGAAAACTACGCGGACAATATATGGATTTAACATTAAAATCTAATTATGAAGGAACAAGGGTTGATGATTATTTAGCGATAACATTGACTGATGAGAATGAGATTCCTGATGTTATAGGAAAACTAAGAACAATATATCCTAATATTATGAAAATAGATTATGACAATACAAGAACGCGAACAGCTAATATGGTTGATATAGATTATAAGACATTGCAAAAGAGCCCCATAGATATGTTGAATGATTTCTATTTATTACAGAATAATAGATCTTTCAGTCAGCAGCAGTATGATTTTGTAGAAAGTATAATTGAGGAAATTTGGGAGGAAGAATGATATGCGGCCTTTAAATCTTATATTATCAGCTTTTGGACCCTATGCGGGAGAAGTAAAAATAGATTTTTCTCAGCTGGGTAGAAAAGGACTATATCTTATAAGTGGTGATACAGGAGCAGGAAAGACAACTATATTTGATGCGCTTATATATGCTTTATATGGAGAAGCTAGTGGAACAGTGCGTGAAACAAACATGTTTCGCAGTAAATATGCTGATAAAAATACGGCTACATTTGTTGAATTATATTTTTCTTATAATAATTGTGAGTATAAAATACATCGAAGTCCGGAATATGAACGGCCGTCAAAGCGTGGTGATAAAACAGTTCAGGCTAAACCGAAGGCATATATTGAGCTGCCGGATGCTCCTCCTATAACAGGTGTAAAGGAAGTTACGCAGTTTGTGGAAAATTTAATGGGATTAGATCGTGTTCAGTTTACCCAGATTGCAATGATTGCACAGGGAGAATTTTTACGTTTGTTATTATCTTCAACAAGGGAACGTAGTGAAATTTTTCGTAAAATATTCAATACACAGCGTTATCAGCAGCTGCAGGAAAAAATAAAAAAGGCCGCTGATGAAACTGCAAAAAAACTTGAGTATATAGATATGGAAATAATACATAATAAAAAAAATATCCAGCTTGATACAGAAAAATTGCCGGATATTCCTGTAGTAAATGAATTTATTGATTTTATAAAAAAGTATATTGAAACTGATGAAAATAAGGAAAAAGCCTTGCAGCTTAAACTTCAGGATAACGAGAAAAAAGCGGCATTTAATAATGTGCAGCTGGGACATGCGGATTATTTGGAAAAAACACGTAAAGCAGCATTTTTATGCAGGGAAAATATAAAAAATACGGCTGGGTTATTAGGAAAAACCGAAGGAAATTATAAATATGCTAAGTCATGTTATGATAATGAATACATACCAGTGGTGGAGATGGTAAGTAAAATAAAAGATAAAATGGATTCTTATGATGAATTGGAAAAGCTTTTAACTTTAGTAAAGCAGCAGGAAATAGAATTACAACAGCTTGATAATAAGAGAAGTTTCATAGAGGAAAAACAGGAAACTTTAAAATTAGAAATAACTGCTAGTAAAGAAAAACAACATTTATTAAAAGATATTTTATTGGAAAAAGAGCAATGTGTACAAAAAATAGCTGAAATATCGAAGCAGGATAAGGAATTAAAAGATCTGTTAGCTGATATGGAAAAATATAATAAAATGCTGTGTAAGTATAAAAAAGCACAAAGTGAATATAAAAAGCAGCAGGCGGAACAAGAAATATTGCATAAAAAGTGTGATAAAATGGAAAAGGCATATCTTGATGAACAGGCTGGGATATTGGCTTTATCACTTGAAGATGGACAGCCATGTCCCGTTTGCGGGTCATCAAATCATCCTTTTCCAGCGGACTTACTAAAAGAAGCACCAACCAAAGAGGCTGTAGAAGCAATAAAAAAAATAAGGGAGAAGCTTGATACTGTAGTGACACGGCTGAGCATGGAAGCAGGAACATTAAAAGGTACATTTACGGCATTGGAAAATGATGTTAAGAAAAAAGCATCGCAATTATTATCATGTACTGATAAAGATAAAATCAGAAAAGGAATAAGTAAGCGGGAAAATGATCTGCAAAAAAAGACAATAGATTTGAAAAAGAAGTTATTAGATGTTAAAAAATCTGTTTCTGTAAAAGAAGAACTGGATAAAAATATTCCTTTATGGGAAAAACAATATGAAACAGAAAATATGGAAATGAAAAATTTAGAACAGATAATGGCAGTAGCAACAGAAACTATTAAAAATAATACCAGCAAAAGAACTGAGCTAACAGAAAAATTGACATTTAAAGACAGGAAAACAGCGGTTAGTGTATTGAAGGAAAAAGAAACATATATAATGCTGTTGGAGAAAAATCTGGAAACAAATAAAGCGGCATATGAGAAGCAAAAGAGTTTTATTGATAGTGAAAAAGCTAAGTTGACAGCATTAGAAAAGCAGATGAAAGACAATAATCCGGTTAATATAGCAGAATTGCGCAAACTGCAGCAGGATTTATTGCATGAAGGGGATAAGTTAACCAGAGAAAGACAAAAAATAAACATACGTATTGCTGGTAATAAAAAAGCATTGTTTAATATTATAGAAAAGCAGACTGACTATGAAAAACTTGCTCGGAAATTATCATGGCAGAAAGAATTATCTCAGACGGTTAATGGCATGCAGACAGGAAAAGATAAAGTAACATTGGAAACTTATGTACAGATGCAGTATTTTGACAAGATAATAGCAAGGGCAAACAGCAGGTTTATGGTAATGAGTGCAGGCCAGTACGAATTGAAAAGACGGTTGGCTGCACAAAATATGCGTAGCCAAAGCGGATTGGAATTAAATGTCATAGATCATTATAATGGCAGTGAACGCAGTATAAAGACACTTTCTGGCGGTGAATCATTTAAGGCATCACTATCACTGGCATTAGGGTTATCCGATGAAATTCAGTCTTCTTCAGGAGGTATAAAATTGGATACGATGTTTGTCGATGAAGGCTTTGGCAGCCTGGATGAAGAATCATTGGAATATGCAGTAACTGTTTTAAATAATCTTACCTATGGAAACAAGTTAGTGGGAATTATTTCCCATGTAGAAGAATTAAAACAACGTATTGACAAACAGATAAGAGTTACCAAGACACCACATGACGGAAGTAAAGTAGAAATAATTGTTTGATATAAACAAAAAGTCCGGCATATTAATGTCAGACTTTTTTGCTGAATGAAATTATCCATATGAATTATTCATAAATTTTTAAAATTATTTTACCCTGCTGACGTGTCTTATTCATATCAATTATACGTTGATTGCGGCTGCCGCGAAATGTAAGAGTTAAATCACGCTGTGCAAGTATAAATGGACCGTCAATTAGAATATCAGTATCATATAAGAGGGCAGTTATATTTTTGTCAGGCATTGATTGTAGCTGTTCCAGTGTATAACCAGTATATGTAGTTATATTAAGAGCAGTATTTTGGTGTATTTTCCTAGCCAACAGAGCAAGGGGGGAAGGCTGCATAAAAGGCTCACCACCACTGAAAGTTACGCCTGATAGCAGAGGATTTTTTCTGATAGCGGCAAATAATATATCTGTATCTGTAATATAACCTTTTTGGGGATCGTGTGTCTGAGGATTATGACAGCCGGGACAATTATGCATGCACCCCTGAGTAAAGATCGTAAAACGATATCCTTCTCCATCAACTACTGAATCGTTAACAGTGCCAGCTATTTTAATTAAGGCCATGTTTTACCCTATCATGTTCTTCCGCGCGTTTGGCATTATTAAAACGATCAGTGGTGCCTACTAAGTAACCAGTTATACGGCGGATTCGTTCAAATTTTGCAGGGGAAAATTTATAATCAAGAGCAACGCTGCCATCAATAGTACTGGATATTTTGAGATACTGGAGTTTTTTTGGTGAAGAGTTTTCTATTTTATTTATATAACTTATGATTTCGTTTTTTGATAAGTCATTAATTCCAGTTACATTAACTTTGATACCTTTTACTAACATTTTACAAGACTCCTTTATAAATTTAATATTATATTTTATTTCGGGCAATTACCATATGGTGCATATGTTCTTCTTCACGACGACCGCATTTAGGACATATATCATTGATTATACCGGTATAACCGCAAATCGGATCACGATCTACGGGGTGGTTTACAGAGCCATAACCGATACCGCTGTCATGCATGCAGCGAATTATTGTTTCAAACGCTTTTAGATTTTTAGTGGGATCGCCATCCATTTCCACATAGCTTATGTGGCCGCCGTTGGTTAATGCATGATAAGGGGCTTCAAGCTGAATCTTTTTGTAAGCACTTATATTGTAATAAACTGGTACATGAAAAGAATTAGTATAATATTCGCGATCGGTTACACCGGGAATTTTTCCGTAGCGTTTAGCATCAATTTTTACAAAACGGCCGCTTAACCCTTCAGCAGGAGTGGCAATTAAAGAAAAATTCAAATGAGTACTAGCCGAAGCCTCATCCATGCGGTCACGCATGTGACCAATTATTTCGAGCCCCAGTTTTTGTGCTTTTTCGCTTTCACCGTGATGTTTACCAACAAGGGCTTTTAATGTTTCGGCCAGCCCAATAAAACCGATGGTAAGTGTACCGTGTTTTAATATATCACCGACTTTGTCATCAGCAGAGATTTTTTCTGAATCGAGCCAAATATGTTCACCCATTAAAAAAGGATAGTTACGGCCGCATTTTGCAGCTTGGATTTTAAATCTGTGTAACAGTTGCCGTATGACTAAATCAATCATTCCATCGAGGTCAGCATAAAATTTTTGGATGCTGCCATGTGCTTCAATACCCAGGCGGGGCAGATTTATGCTGGTAAAACTTAAATTACCACGTCCGCAGGTAACTTCATGGGCAGGATCATATACATTGCCCATAACGCGCGTACGACAGCCCATGTAAGCAACTTCTGTATTGTAATCCCCTTTTTTATAATATTGTTTATTGAAAGGAGCATCAATAAAGCTGAAATTAGGAAATAATCTTTTGGCGGAAGTTTTTATTGCCAATTGAAATAAATCATAGTTGGGGTCACCTGGATTATAGTTTATACCTTCCTTTACCTTAAAAATCTGTACAGGGAATATAGGTGTTTCATTATTGCCGAGACCAGCTTCTGTTGCCAATAAAAGATTTTTCATTGCCATACGGCCTTCTGGTGAAGTGTCGGTGCCATAGTTAACTGAGCTAAAAGGGACTTGTGCACCGGCACGTGAGTTCATAGTATTTAAGTTATGAATAAAAGCTTCCATTGCCTGGTAAGTAGCGGCATCAGTTTCCCTCAATGCTGTTTTTACAGCATAATTATGCGCCAAAGAGGCAAATTTTGAGGATATGGTCTGATAATTGTGTGCTTGTTGATGCTGGGGCAGGTAATTTACTAAGGCATGACCAAAATTATCAACGTCAGCTATGGTAATTTTCAAACAGAGTGTATTTTCGATTTCTTTTACTAACAACAGAGCATCATTGATATTCATAGCCAAGGCTATATTAAAATATTGAGCCAAAGCTTTAAAATATTGTTTGCGAAATGTTTTTCCTACACCGGGAGCCATAGAAAAGTCAAAGTTTGGCACAGCTTGACCACCATGCATTTCGTTTTGGTTTGCTTGTATAGCAATACAGGCAAGTGCTGCATAGGAACGTATATCGTTAGGTTCGCGCAGGGCACCATGTCCGGTAGAGAAACCATTGTGGAATAATTTTAGCAAATCTATCTGGCAGCAAGTTTCTGTGAGCATATAAAAATCCATGTCATGTATATGAATATCTCCGTCAACATGTGCAGCAGCAATGTCTTTGGGCAGTATGTAATTATCAATGAAATATTTTGAGCCTTCTGAACCATATTTGAGCATAGTACCCATGGCAGTATCAGCATCAATATTAGCATTTTCTCGTTTTAAATCGGCATCTTTAGCTGTTTTGAAAGTAAGTTCACTATAGATATCCATGAGATCCATAGTGGCTTCACGAATTTTTGTGTGTTCAGCGCGGTATAAAATATAAGCTTTAGCTGTACTGGCTAAATTGGCAGCAATAAGCACTCGTTCGACTGCATCTTGAATTTGCTCCACTGTAGGTAATTTAAAAGTCTGTATTTCGTTTATTACCCTTTGGGTTAATTCCTGCAGGTTATCTGGAGAAAATGTTTCATCTACAGATTCAAGATTAGCCTTTTTTATGGCAGTAGTAATTTTTTGGGCGTCGAATGCCACAATGTCACCGGTACGTTTTTTGATAGAATTGATTGCTTTTTGTATCATTTCATACTCCTGTTTGTTTAAGCTTTTATTATTTTGCAATAGGCAAATTATACTATATATGCCACATAAAGTCAATTTACACACTATATATTGTGTTGAAATAAGAAACCGGCATCCGCTGTCTGGAGCATGTTTATCGATTTTAAATTTTTTATAAGTAGAAAATATTGGAATGATAATGCCGCCAATCAACAAGATGACTGGCGGCATTATCACGAAAAAAGAAAATTTTTCTATGAATTTAATATAGCATGGTATATTTTTAATATATTTTGTCCATATGTATTTCCAGGGACAGCCCAGCGTCCATTTAGATCCTGCCATGTATCCAGCGTGTGGTGTTTATAAATAGAACGCACAAGAGAATAACGAGGATCTATTATAGGCTCTTTTGGTGGTTTATTAGACGCATAGGCCAATAAATGCTGTATATGGGCACGTACGCCCAGCAGAGACGAAGAAAAGTATGCACCTTTTACCAGTGTGTTTGTAGTTCCTAGGCCACAATAATTGTTTTGATCAGGTGTTACTGTGCCGCCATAACGGAAAAAACCTGTTTCGACTAAAGCCTGAGCAAAGGCAATATCGGGACGAACGCCTTCACGATCGCCTTCCTTGTAGTAATATGAAACAAGTTTTTGCGGGGAAACTGAAATTTCCGGATTAGGATTGATGCGCAGTAAATAACGCACACATTGTTCAGGTGTAGCAGTAGCACTGCCTAGAATAGAACTAGGTGCATTAGTTTTTGGACTGGATGAATGCTCAGTATCGTAATTTTGAATTAAATTTTTTATCTTATCAGAAAAAGAATGAGCTTGTGATTCATCAGTGATAACTTTTACTGCAATAGTATTATTGTAATGTCTAAACTGGCTGGCATTACAAACACCGGATGCACTTGATAAAAGGGAGATAAAAATTGTTAAAACTGTTGTTGAAATGAAGTTTATTTTAAACAATATAAATTTATCCTCCTATATCATAATTAATGATTCATCATAATGAACTGGATAATAAATAAAACAAGGAAAACATATAGGAGAGGATGGATTTCTCTCATTTTTCCCCGAAAAATCTTAATCAGTGGATAGAGTATCAATCCAGCACCGACACCGTTGGTTATACTATAAGATAAAGGCATCCAGAAAAGAACAAAAAAAGCTGGAAGGGATTCTTCAATATTTTTCCAGTCAATATTATTAAGACTGCCCATCATTAGGAACCCGACAACAATAAGTGCTGGTGATGTTATTGCTGGTACGGATGCTAATACCTGGGCAATAGGGGCCAGGAAAAGCATAAAGAAAAATAAAATGGCAACAACAACAGAGGTAAAGCCAGTCCGGCCTCCAGCAGCAACACCAGAGCCTGATTCTATATATGAGGAAGTAGGTGATGTACCTAATAAAGAACCAAAGGTACTAGCAACGGCATCAGCTAAAAGGGCACTTCTTACATTGGGAAAATGGCCGTTTTTCATCAAACCGGCTTGTTCTGCTATACCAATCATTGTACCAGTTGTATCGAATAGGGTTACAAGGAAGAAAGTAAATATTATAGCAAAGAGGTTAGGCGTAAATGCTCCGGAGATGTCAAGATGCATAAAAGTAGCACCAAGACCTGTAGGCAGGCTGAAAATTGAAGAGGGAAGAGTTATATATCCCATGCAGAATGAAACTATAGCAGTTATTATCATACCAAGAAAAATAGCAGCTGGAACATTATTTACCAGCAGGATAATGGTTATTATAAGACCTAAAATGGACATATAGGCAACCGGCTCAGAAAAATTCCCCAAAGTTATTATGGTTGCCGGGGAAGCAACAACCAGATGGGCATTCTGCATGCCAATAAAAGCAACAAAAAGACCAATACCACCGCTGATACCGGCTTTTAAGGAAGGAGGAATAGCCTCAATAAGGGCCTGTCGAAAACTTGTAAGTGATAGCAGTAGAAAGATAACTGAAGCTATAAATACACTCCCCAAGGCTGATTGCCAGGGAATACCCATACCAAGGACTATTACAAAAGAGAAATAGGCATTCATGCCCATGCCGGGAGCAATGGCAATGGGATAATTGGCGAAAAGTCCCATTATCAATGTTCCGATTATAGAAGCCAGAATAGTTGCGATAAATACACCATGAAAATCCATACCGGCTTTATTTAGAACACTGGGGTTTACTATGATGATATAAGACATTGTGACAAAAGTAGTAATACCAGCTATGATTTCAGTTGACATAGTAGTATTGCGTTCAGCAAATTTAAATTTGTCATTTAAAAACATTAAAAGATCAACCTCCTTAGAATAATAAAAATATAGAATATCTTCGCCATATACTTCGCCATATAATTGTACTAAAATGAAAGTAATTAAGCAAGGCAAAAAGTTGGAATATGTAATGGTGTTTTATATGAATAGTAGTAAATTAGTTATATATTAAAAAGCTTTTGAAAGTAAATAGAATTTACGGTTTTTCCTGAAATAATATTATGGTATAATTTAGGAAGAATAAATATAGGAGGTATATAAGAGAGGTGTACAGGACAACAATATTTTTTATAATAATATTCTCATTTATGGCTAGAGCCTTTGCAGCAGCAGAAACCGTTCCAACAGATATTTATGAATGGGTGCAGGCTTCGCCTAGAATAAGTTATTATTTTAACAAAAAGGAAATGAAATATGTAGTTGGTGACGATGGTATTGTTAATACAGATATTTTAGAAGTACCTGTTTTAGAACAGTACGATTGGATAGAAATACAGGATGTAATTCAAAAAAGACGATGGAACAATGAAGATGTAAGTACTTTAGGGGGGATATGGGGTGCTGAGGCAATTCTCCATATAGACACTAAAAAACGTACTGTAGCATATTTGCAGCAAAGCTATTTAGATGCAAATTGGAATTCGATATTAGATATAACGTCAAATCGTGTTGACAATATTGATAAAATGTCTGATAAAAATTTAGATAGAAATTTTTATCAGGCGATAATTGATTATGCGGAGAAAAATAAGCAAGAGTTAATAAAACGACAGCAAGGAAAAATATCTCCCGCAAATCTACAGGAAGATACTAAGGATAAATTGAAAAAAAACTTAAAAACAGAAAAGCAGAAGGTAAAAGAGATAATAAAATTATATGGAAATAAATGAAATAGGAATGCAACTTCTTCCATAATAAAAACTGTCGGACATTGTTCGACAGTTTTTATTTAAGCATATTATGCAAAAATGCTCTTGTACGATCTTCTTGTGGAGCATTAAAAAATGACTGTGGTTCACCTTGTTCAATAATATTACCGTCAGCCATGAAGATTATTTTATTGGCGACATCCTGGGCAAAACCCATTTCATGAGTAACCACGATCATGGTCATATGATCATCAGCTAATTGTTTCATAGTGTTCAGAACCCCTACAGTGAGTTCAGGGTCAAGGGCAGATGTAGGCTCGTCAAATAGCATTATATCAGGAGACATGCATAAAGCACGGGCAATAGCTACTCGCTGCTGCTGTCCACCGGATAGGCGGCTGGGATAAGCATCTTTTTTATCAAATAAACCTATTTTATGCAGCAAATCTTCTGCAATGGGAAGAATGGCTGTTTTTTTCATATTTTTTACATGCATAGGAGCTTCCAGAAGATTTTCAATTACGGTCATATGTGGGAAAAGATTAAATTGTTGAAATACCATTCCCATGCGGCTTAAGATATTCTTTTGAGTTTTCCTATCAGCATAAACTGCCCTGTTATCAATACTTTTAACAAGAAATTCATCTTCTATTTTTATTATACCATCATCAATGGTTTCCAGATTATTAAGACAGCGCAGAAGTGTTGATTTACCTGAGCCAGAAGGCCCAATAACAGCTAAAACTTCGCTTTTTTTTACAGTTATATCAATTCCTTTCAGTACAGGAATTCCATTAAAACTTTTGTGTATGTTTTTCATGCAGATGATATTGTTGCTAGTAGTTACCATTGACTATACCTCGTATTTTCCATAGTGTGTTTCAAGACGATTGAAAATGTAAGTAAGAACAAACGTCATAATGAGATAAAAAACCGCAGCAACAATAAAGGGAGTCATATCGAATTCACGTTGAACAATTGTTCTGGCTACACGCAATAAGTCATTCATAGCTAAAATATAAATTAATGAAGTATCTTTTACAAGATTGATGGTTTCATTGCTTACCGGTGGCAGGACTCGTCTTATTACCTGAGGAAGAATTATTCGGCGCATGGTTTGAGGATAACTCATGCCTAATGTTTTAGCAGCTTCGTATTGTCCACGGCTGATAGACTGGATACCTGCGCGGAATATTTCAGCAAAATAAGCGGCATAATTTAATGTGAAAGCGAGTAAAGCAGCACTTATATCGGATAATTTTATTCCGATCATGGGAAGGGCAAAATAAACAAATAATAATTGCAGCATGAGTGGTGTACCGCGCATTATCCATATATATAGTTCCATTAATAGACTTAGCGGTTTTAATTTTGAAAGTCTTGATAGTGAGACTAATAAACCAAGTGGAATAGATAATATAAAAGTAATACAAAAGATTTTTAAAGTAGTTTCGGTACCTTCCAGCATCAATATAATAGTATTTGCAATGTGCTCCATAAATTAACTCCCAGAATAAGATTTAAGATGTTATTGAGTAATAAAAGCCTGCTCATTATTCTATAACAAATATGAGAAAAATACAAAAGGAAAATAGCTGTTAGTAATGAGTTCTGGTAATAATGTATTTTAGCTCTTTAATTTGCTGATATGTAAAGCTGTAATTAATATTTTGTTCTGGTATGATGATAGTTATATTCTGGGCTTGATTGATATTATTTATCATGTCATCTGACAGCACGAATTCAAAGCGCCGGGCTGTTTCATCGTTAGGAAAAGACCTAATTTGACGTGAAAATAAGCGTACCTGTGGAAAGAATGTATATCCGTTTATGATAAATTTTAATGTGGAATTGTTGTTAAAAATACAATACCAGTTTTTATTATATGCAGTAAATGTATAATAAATAGGGGAACCATCTGTCGGGAAAAACTTTTGGGTATAAATGGTAATATCGTTGCGTCCAGGATGTATAATACTACTTATGGAATAGGCATCATGCAGTTGATCATATGCCTGAACAGATTGGGCGCTGGTCATCAAAGGATAAGCAAAGAAACAAAAAAATATGACAGATAATATGAGAATAAAATTTTTTATATTTTCTCTCTCCTTTCATAATTTCACTTTGTAATTTTTTATTGCAATAAAGTAAAACGTAAACTATAATATAATTATCGCTCGTAAAGCTTTATAAATCAAGTGTTTTTATATATTTTATATTAGGGGGAGTTTTTAGTGAAGAAATTTTTGATTATGAGCCTGTGTATTGTTTCTATGCTGTTTTTAGTAGCTGGATGTGGACAAAAACAGCAGGCTACATCATCTAGCAGTGATAAAAATAGTAAAATCGTAGTCGGTCTTGATGATAATTATCCACCGATGGGATTTAGGGATGAAAATAATAATATCGTAGGTTTTGATGTTGATTTGGCAAAAGAGGCAGCTAAACGTCTTAATCGCAAAGTAGAATTTAAACCTATTGACTGGTCCAGCAAAGAAGCGGAACTTAAAAGTGGTCGTGTTGATGTTTTATGGAATGGTCTTGATATAACAGAAAAACGCAAGGAAAATATGTTATTCAGTGATCCATATATGGATAATAAGCAGATTGTTTTTGTAAGAAAAGATTCAAAAATAAAAACGGTGGCTGATTTAAAGGGAAAAATAATAGGAACACAAAGTGGTTCTACTGGTGAAGTTAATATAAATAAGGATAAGGCACTAAAAGATTCCCTGAAAGAAGTAAAAGCTTACCCCGACTATATAGCTGCCTTTATGGATTTGGAAAATGGACGCATCGATGCGATTGTCGGCGATGAAATAACAGGCCGCTATTATATGAGTAAGCATCCTGATAAATTTGCTGCTCGTGATATTATAATTGGTAAAATGACAAGCTTTGGCATAGGTTTCGCAAAAGATAATAAGAAACTTCGCGATGAAGTGCAAAAAGTAATGAATGAAATGAAAAAAGATGGAACGATGGCCAAAATTTCTAAAAAGTGGTTTGGTAAGGATATAACAAAATAATAGGTTACTATAATAAAAATGCTGTACCAAATCTTAAAAAGATTTGGTACAGCATTTTTATTATTTTTTTTGGTTTTGTTTTTGTTTCATATAGGCAAATCCCCATTCTTTGAGTTTTTGTTTGATAAACATCATTGGATGACGGAAGAACATACCCCTTTGTGAGCTTTTCATTATTTTACGAAATTCCATTGTTTGTTTTTGACCGAAACATGGTGTTTCACATATATGACAAAGTGGCTTAGTAATACCATAAGGACAGCGTTGGATTTTGGTCATTGCTGTCATTAAAAGGGCATTACACTTAGGGCAGAGTGCCTTGCCGCTAGTATTGTGATGACTGTGGCAGTATATGCCAAAAGCCTTTCTTATTGCCTTTTTTTCTTCAGGTACAGTGTTTTTTATAGGTGCTGGCTGTTTAGTACGCTTATTAAAAAAGCGAGAAAAAATTCCCATTTTGCTTCCATCCTTATTATAAAATAAATAAATTATTGCTAACCTTATTTATTTTACGTTGTATTACTATTAAAGTCAATGGCTGTATTACCTTAACGCAGTATTGGCAAATTACAGCTGTAATTCTATTGCATTGATGGTAAGAAGGCTTTATGATAATAAATATATATTTAATAAAAGAAAGGAAAGTGTAATTATATGATAAAGCTTTCCCATATAAGAAAAGTATACGATACTCCATCTGGGCCGTTAGAAGCACTCAAGGATGTAAGTTTAACAATTGAGGATGGAGAGATTTATGGGATTATAGGACTTTCAGGGGCAGGCAAATCTACTTTGGTGCGATGTATCAATATGCTTGAAAGGCCTACATCAGGAAGTGTAGAAGTCGATGGGGAGAACTTGACTGCATTAAGTAATAAGTCACTGCGGCAGGTTCGCAAAAATATTGGAATGGTATTTCAACAGTTTAATTTATTGTCTTCGGCGACAGTTTATGATAATGTTGCATTTCCCTTAAAGTTGTCAGGGGAAAGCAGCACTGTAATACGAGAAAAAGT
Organism: Pectinatus sottacetonis; assembly: GCF_015732155.1. Classification (NCBI taxonomy): domain Bacteria; kingdom Bacillati; phylum Bacillota; class Negativicutes; order Selenomonadales; family Selenomonadaceae; genus Pectinatus; species Pectinatus sottacetonis. Next base: position 625,666 of record NZ_WIQK01000001.1, on the reverse strand, counting down.
ACAACCGTTGCTGAAATTGGTGGGCCTGGAGGAAAAGGCAGGTCAGTATCCTTTACAACTTTCAGGGGGACAGAAACAACGGGTAGGTATAGCAAGAGCTTTAGCCAGTAATCCTAAAATACTTTTATGTGATGAAGCAACATCAGCTCTTGACCCCCAGACTACACAGGCAATTTTAAATTTAATTCGTGAAATAAATAAGAAAATGAATATTACCGTGGTCATCATAACGCATGAAATGCAGGTTATAAAAGACATTTGTAGTAAAGTAGCTGTTATAGACCATGGCGTAATTGCTGAAAAAGGGACTGTTATAGAAGTATTTACCCAACCAAAGGAATCAATAACGCGGGAATTTATCAGTGTATTGCTCAGTGATGAACTTCCCAGTGCTTTTAGAAATCAGCCTGTTTCGAAAATACCAGTGGAAAACGGGTATTTACTGCTGAGACTTACATTTATTGGGGAATCAGCTGATGAACCTGTTATAATGAAGCTTATCCGGCGACACAGAGATATCGATGTTAGTATATTATTTGGTGATTTGGATCAAATACAGATGGTACCTTATGGGAGAATGATCATAGGAATTAAGGGACCAGAACAGCAAGTGACAGAGGCAAAGGACTGGCTTAAACAACAAAAATTAAAAGTAGAGGTGATTGGATATGTCAAGCGACATGATACTACTTTTAGGTAAGTCTTTATGGCAGACAATTTATATGGTATGTGTGTCTATGGCTATAGCATGTATTATAGGGATTCCCTTAGGTATATTATTAGTAACAACCGCTAAGGATCAGATATTGGAATGTAAAATAGTCAATCGTATTATTGCGGTCATAGTCAATGCTGTGCGTTCTGTACCGTTTATTATTTTAATGGTTGCTATAATTCCTTTTACGAGAATGATTGTTGGCACATCTATAGGAACGACAGCAGCAATGGTTCCCTTGACACTTGCAGCTATCCCATTTATAGGAAGACAGGTGGAAAATTCTCTAAAGGAAGTTCCTTATGGTTTAGTTGAAGCTGCATTATCACTGGGAGCGACACCGCTGCAAATAATAAGACGTGTATTATTGCCGGAAGCATTGTCTAGCATCATTTCCCAGCTTACAACAGTCGGTATTGCTTTGATTGGGGCATCTGCCATGGCTGGGACAATTGGTGGCGGTGGTATTGGTGATTTGGCAATTCGTTATGGCTATCAACGGTTTAGACCTGACATTATGATAATAACAGTAGTAATTTTGATTGTATTAGTTCAGTTGGTTCAGTTGGTGGGAAATTATGTTGCTGATAAAGTAAATAAAAAATAATGATATATTGCACATCAATACATCATAAGGTAAAATAAATATTAAAATATTTATATTGTCGGGGAGGATTTTTTAGTGAAAAAAGTATTATTGGTAATAGCAGCACTTATAGCTATGATGGCTGTTTTTGCTGGATGTGGTTCAAATAATCAACAGGCGGTAAAAAAAGATTCGTCAGGAAAAATTATTCTTAAAGTCGGAGCTACGCCGGTTCCGCACGCAGAAATCCTGGAACAGGTGAAACCAGAGCTGGCTAAGGAAGGTATTGATTTGCAAATAAAAGAATTTAATGATTATGTTCAACCTAATTTGGCACTTAATGATGGTGAACTGGATGCAAACTTTTTTCAACATCTTCCCTATCTGAAGAACTTTGATGCTGAACACAATATGCAGCTTGTAAGTGCTGGAGGTATTCACATAGAACCAATGGGGGTATATTCACATAAGATAAAGAAGATTAATGAATTGAAAGATGGAGCGGAAATTGCTATTCCCAATGATCCTACCAATGGAGGTCGTGCTTTATTGTTGTTGCAGCAGGCAGGTATAATCAAGCTAAAAGATGGTGTTGGAGTAAAAGCTACAGTGCAGGATATTACGAGTAATCCTAAACATATAAAAATTGATGAAATAGAAGCAGCACAGCTGCCACGCTCACTCGATGATGTAGATGCTGCTGTTATTAATACAAATTTTGCGGTTCAGGCAAATTTAGTACCTACTAAAGACGCGCTGGTCATCGAAGGTGCATCTTCACCATATGTAAATATAATTGCTGTAAGAAAAGGCGATGAAAATAAACCAGCAATTAAAAAATTAGTTAAGGCTTTGCAGTCAGAAAAGATAAAGAAATTTATCGAAACAAAATATAAAGGTGCAATTATCCCAGCTTTTTGATTGTTAAAATAATAATTATGGATATGATTCATATATTTTTATCCTTATAATGCTCATTATTATGCGATAAAAAAATATTATATTTGCGGCAAAAAATTATTGAATATAAGTATTGATTTCTGATAAATTTTAGCGTATATTAAAGGCAGTTTCATGAGAATAAGTACAATTGTACGTAGAGAATAAGGGGAGTGTTATGAAGAGTTTCAAATTGACAAAGGAACAAGCGGAAATGCTAGCAAGGAAATATCCTACACCGCTTGCGGTTATATCGACAGATCAAATAGAAAAAAATTATCACTTTTTACGTGATAATATGCCGCGTGTGCGCGTGTTTTATGCGATGAAAGCAAATCCTTCACCAATTATTCTTAATAAGATGTTTCAATTAGGAGCAAGTTTTGATGTTGCTTCTGACGGGGAGATAAGAACACTGCAGGAGATGGGAGTTAATGGAGATAGCATGATATATGCTAATCCCATAAAAACCATTCAGGGACTCAAGGCTGCAGCTGAAGCTAAAATTAATAAATTTACGTTTGATAATGAAAAAGAAATTTATAAAATGGCTGAATATGTTCCAGGGGCAAAGGTACTTTTAAGAGTACGCATAAAAAACGCTAAAGCACTTGTTAATTTGAATGAAAAATTTGGTGCTGAACCTGAAGATGCCGTGGCGCTGCTGAAAAAAGCACAGGATAATGGCTTAGAACCGGTAGGAATTGCTATCCATGTAGGTAGCCAGACATTATCAACGGAGCCTTACCATGAAGCTTTTGGTATTTGCCATGAAATTATAAACAGAGCAGGAGCTGCAGGTCTTCAACTAAAAGTTATTGACATTGGTGGAGGTCTGCCAGTACCAGCTCCGGATACATGTGTGAACTTGGAAAATATGGTAAATGATATCAATAGGGGTATAGAAAAATTTCCGCCTAATATTGAGATATGGGCTGAACCGGGACGCTATATCTGCGGAACAGCAATGAATGCCATTACCCGTATTATAGGAAAACAGCCGCGTAATGGGAATATATGCTATTATCTTGACGATGGGGTATATGGTATATTTTCTGGTGTGTTTTTTGATCATTGGGAATATGAAATTAATCCATTTTGTCAAGGTAAACTTTTGCCTTCTACATTTTTTGGTCCTAGTTGTGATTCACTGGATGTTATTGTCAAGAATTATTTATGCCCAGAATTAGAGATTGATGATATAATAGCTGCATATGATTGCGGAGCGTACACAATTGCTTCTTCGACAAAATTTAATGGATTTGCCAGAGCCAGGGTGTTGCATTGGGAACAAGAAAATACTGAAACATCTACTGTCGGTGTATTTACTGGGAAAAGTAAATGTGAGGCCGTTATTTAGAGAACAACGGGGTGATCATATATCAAGTTTAATAAATATATTTTTATTGGCATGTCTTTTGCTGTTTATGTATTATGATATGACCGATCAGGTTAACCCGGGGCTGAAAAATAAGTTTTTATTTATCGCTATTTTTATCTTAGCAATATTTGTTGCTGTGAAAATATTTTTGGCTAAACGTCGGAAAAAATAATTAATATGATAATTTATTAAGCCGTCTGGAATTAAATATAATTTTTAGACGGTTTTTTATTATATAAATCAAGGAGAGTTTGTTAAATTTTATGAATCAAAATATAGCACCATTATTTGAAGCTATGGGTAAATATGTTGCAGATGGTGCGATTGCTTTTCATACACCGGGACATAAGCAGGGAAAAGTAGTTCCAACGGCAATTCGTAAAATTATTACACCGCTGGGATTAAAAATGGATGTTTCTCTCATGGATGAACTAGATGATTTATTTGAACCTGGTACATGTATAAAAGAAGCGCAGGAACTTGCTGCTGAATTATATGGAGCTGATGAAACTTTATTTATGGTCAATGGAACTACGGGGGCTATCCATGTAATGATACTTTCAGCTGTAGCACCTGGAGATAAGATTATTATACCGCGCAATGCGCATAAAAGTGTTTTAGGTGCACTGATTTTGTGTGGAGCAGTGCCTGTTTTTATTGAACCATTTATTGATGAAAAAATGGGAATAGCGATGGGGGTTACCGAAGAAAGTGTGCAAAATATTTTACAAAAAAATCCTGACGCTAAGGCACTTCTTTTAGTTTATCCTACATATTATGGTGTAGCCTGCAATATAAAAAAAATAGCTAAAATGGTGCATGATGCAGGGATGTTATTATTGGTAGATGAAGCTCACGGACCACATTTAAAATTTTCCTCGCACCTGCCCATTCAGGCTATTGATGCCGGAGCTGATATGGCAGCACAAAGTACCCATAAGATTTTGGCATCTGTTACACAGACTTCGATGCTGCATGTCAGTTACAAAAGAATTAGACGGGAACGGGTTCATATGATGAATGCGGTTATTCAGACAACAAGTCCTAATTATTTATTTTTGTCAGCATTGGATACTGTTAGAAGACAGATGGCGCAGTCTGGAAAAGTTCTTATAAATCGTGCCTATGAACTGGCCCAGCAACTGCGCAAAAATATAAATACCATTAATGGTTTATATTGTTTTGGTGATGATATCGTAGGAAGTGATGGCATTTTTGCCCTTGATTATACTAAGATTACTGTAACTGTGAAGCAGCTTGGAATAACAGGGTATAAAGCCGAGCAGATTCTGCGTCATAAATATAAGATTCAGTGTGAATTAGCTGATATGTACAATGTTTTATTTATAATATCACTGGCTGACAGTAATAAAGAAACAGCAATATTATTAAAATCATTATCTTTGCTGGCATATGAATATGCTCAAAATAATGCACCTTTAAATATTAAACTGAAAAAAATGCCGCTTCCAAAAATGATTATACCGCCGCAGCAGGCCGTATATGAAGATTATACAACTATTCCTTTTAATGAAAGTAAAGGGTGTCTTTGTGCAGAAACGATAACTTTTTATCCTCCGGGTATACCCTTGATTTATCCTGGAGAAGTAATATCATCAGAAATTATAGAATATATTATTCAAGGCAGAAAGTATGGTGGAAAAGTAGTTGGGCCATTTGATAATGAATTAAATACAATAAGGGTGATCAAATGATACGGGGAAAATTGATAATAATAGAAGCAGGAGATGGATCAGGGAAAGCTACACAAACCAATAAACTATATACTCACTTACAAGAAGAGCATAAAAATGTTTATAAGGTAAGCTATCCTGATTATGAAAGTGAATCATCAGCATTGGTAAAGATGTATTTGCGAGGAGCTTTTGGCAAGTCTGCTAATTCAGTTAATGCCTATGCAGCGTCTACTTTTTTCGCTGTCGATAGATATGCTTCATATCGTTTGAAATGGGAAAAAAACTACAAAGAAGGAGGTATTATACTAGCTGATCGTTATACTACCTCAAATATGGTACATCAGGCTGTTAAAATAAAAGAAAAGCAGGCGCGGGATGTATTTCTTGACTGGCTTTGGGATCTGGAGTTTGTAAAGATGGGGATGCCTAAACCCGACTTAGTTATATTTCTTGATATGCCGCCGGAAATAAGTGATAAACTTTTGGCAGACAGAGGAACATCTTCAGGGGAAAACGATATTCATGAACTGGATAGGAATTATCTGCATCACTGCCATGATGTATATAAAAAAATGGCTGACAAATATGACTGGAAAACAATTCCCTGTTCTGAAAACAGCAGGATCCGTTCAATAGACGATATTCATTCTGATATATATGATTTAGTGACAGAGCTGTTAAATAAGTGATTTTATTGCTAAATTATATAAAACCAATTATAATTATTAATTAATAGATGAAAAATTTTCTTTTAGCTTATATCCAATGGTGAGTATCAGAAAATTACAGATAAATTTGTTTAAGTAAAAAACAAAAATTCTACTATTTCTAAAGAATATGTGGGTAAAAAAGATAATTTGTAAAATGGTGAATGGATGAGTACTTGCTTATGGCAGAAATTGCATCGAAGAGAAATTCGCTGATTCAAAGATCGTGAGAAGGTTGTCGTATATTTTTAGGGGATAGTAAATGTGAATAAAGTAAGGTGACAGATATGATAAAAATAGATTCGCTTAATCCGAAGGGGCAGTTATTCAAGCCGGCAGAAAATAACCGTGATGTGCAGGTAAAAGAACATACTGATGATTTTTCCATGGAACTTGAGCATAACCAAGAAGATCTATCCATGGAACAGTTAAAAAAATTATTTGATAAAGTATCTGAGCAGGGGGAAAAGCTTACTAAAACACCTACTTATGATGAATTACGTTCATATCGTGATGTAGTAAAACAGTTTATTGGAGAAGCAGTTACACGCATGTATTCTATGCGTTCACAATCAGGCTGGGATAGGCTGGGCCGGCAAAAAATCTATACAACAGTCAGAAAAGTCGATTCTAAATTAGAAGAGATGGCCGAAGAAATTCGCTTAGGTCAGGCAAGTGCTCTTACTATAGCGGCAAAACATGAAGCTATACGTGGGATGCTTGTTGATTTGTATATGTGATGGACTGGCAGAAAATAGTAGGACATGAACATATAATTGACAGTCTGCAAAGAATGGTAAAGGATGAAAACATGCCGCACGCATTACTGTTTTTTGGCATGAAGGGCATAGGAAAATATTTGACTGCGAGAATACTGGCTAAGGCCTTATTGTGCGAAAAGAATGATGGACCATGTGGTCACTGCTCTTCTTGTAATGCTTTTTCCCACGGTGTACATCCAGATTTTTTTGTAATAAAACCAGATGGAAAAACTGTAAAAATGATTAAAATAGAACAAATTAGGGAAATGAGACTCAATATCTCATTAGCCCCGTATTTAGCAGATAAACGCGTGATTATTATAGATAATGCTGATACTATGAATGAAACAGCAGCTAATGGTTTGTTAAAGACATTGGAAGAACCTATAGGAAAAGTGTTTTTTATATTAGTTGCAAGCAATCGGGAAAAGCTCCTGCCTACAATACTATCTAGATGTATGCAGATTTATTTTGCCCCTTTGAAAAAAAATCAGATTAGGCAGATCTTGTATAAAAGGGGAATAGCAGAAGAGACTGCCCGGAGTTTATGCAGTCTGTCTGGAGGAAGTGTTGAACAAGCATTAGCATTATATGAAAATGGTGGGTTGGAAAGTCGTTTATCAGCTTTTGCGTTTATGCAGAATATTTTTAAATATACTGATGAAGATATATGGAAGAAAACGGATGACTTATCATCTTTTACAAAAGAAAAATTTAGTGAATGGGTTTTTTATTTACAGATGTTTTGGCGTGATATGATAATTTTACAGCAAAAGAATAATGATGTGGAGTTATATAACAGTGATATAAAAAATGATTTGCTAAAACAGTCTTCATTTTGGGATATATCCTGTATATTTACAGCTATTGAGTATGCTGATGAAGTGCAGAAACGTCTTATATCTAACGCAGATTTAAGACTTATTATAGAAGCTTTTATGATAAAATTACGTGATTTGAAATAAGGAGTTATTTTTGTGCAAATAGTAGTAGGGATTCGTTTTAGAAAAGCGGGGAAAATATATTATTTTGCTCCCGGGAAAACTAAATTAGCAAACAACGATGGTGTTATTGTAGAAACAGCCCGTGGTGTTGAGTATGGCACAGTAGTCATAGAGGAACGCAGCGTTCCAGATAGTGAGATAGTCCAGCCTTTAAAAACTGTTTTAAGAAGGGCCACAGAAGAAGACTGCAAGAAAGTTACTGAAAATAGAGAAAAAGAAAAAGAAGCTTTTAAAATATGTGAAAAGAAGATAGCTATACATAATCTGCCAATGAAACTTATTGGGGTAGAATATACCTTTGATATAAATAAAATAATTTTTTATTTTACGGCAGATGGACGGGTTGATTTCCGTGAATTGGTAAAAGATCTAGCTGCTGTGTTCCATACACGCATAGAACTGCGACAAATAGGGGTAAGAGATGAAGCTAAAATTATGGGTGGAATAGGTTATTGCGGTAGAGCACTATGCTGTGCTACTTTTTTAGGTGAGTTTGAGCCTGTTTCTATACGTATGGCTAAAGATCAGAATTTATCGCTTAATCCTACAAAAATATCAGGTATATGCGGCAGACTTATGTGCTGTCTAAAATATGAAAATGATATGTATTGTAACTCCAAATGCTGCCGTAATACAATAATAGCACCGCCAAAACGTGGCAGCCGAGTAGTTTCGGTTGATGGCGAGGGAAAAGTCATATCTATTAATGAACAGAAACGTACGGCTACGATATTGCTGGATGACAAACATACTATAGTTGCTTCATGGGATGATGTTATTGAAAAAGACGAAGATGATATATGAACTTAATCCTTTTGAACGCATTGATGATTTATTGACAGATGGGCTTAAGATAATCCAAAATAAAAAAGAATTTTGTTTTTCCCTGGATGCTGTATTGCTGGCTCATTTTGTTAATGTAAAAAAGAAATACTGTGGAGTTGATTTAGGCACAGGAACAGGAGTTATTCCGTTGCTTTTATCTAAAAAAGTAGAAAAGATATATGCAGTGGAATTAAATCCCGTGATGATAGATTTAGCGCAGAGAAATGTAATCTTGAATAATTTAGCGGATAAAATAAGTGTCAAATCAGGCGATTACCGAAAAATAAGGGAATTTTATCCGCCGCAATTTGCTGATTTTGTAGTAGTAAATCCACCATATAGGCCAGTCCGGCATGGCAATATAAATGTTACTGCCGGTATAGCCAGTGCCAGGCATGAAATAACGGCTACACTGGCTGATGTAGTGAAAGCAGCTGCATATGTCTTGCGTTTTCGCGGTAAATTTGCAATGGTGCATTTGCCGGAGCGACTAGCAGAAATAATAGTTGAAATGAATAAAAATAATATTGTACCTAAACGTTTGTGTTTTGTCCAGCCGAAGAAGGATAAACCACCTAATATGGTACTTATAGAAGGAGTTTCAGGTGGAGCACAGGGAGGGCTTAAAGTGGATACACCGCTTATAGTCCACAATGAAGATGGTAGCTACACTAAAAATTTATTGGAGTATTATTATCCAGATGAGTTTGTTAATAAAAATATTTAGATAAAGGAATTTCTCTATAGGACAGAAAATAATATATAGGGAAATATTTTTTACACTAAAAATGATAATAAACAGAAAGAGAGGATTAGTGTGGATGCAAATGAGCTTATTGAATATGTGAGAACAATATTAATAGGATATTTTCAAAATCATGATTGGTATACAGGATTTTGCGCATTTCATCCAGAACATTTTTCTTTTATTTCTGTGGGAGTAGCAAAACCTATTAATTCCCATCACAGCTTGAAAAAGGAATTGCAACGGTTTACAGATAAATATAAGAATACATATATAAATGACCTAAAAGTAGAATTGGTAACAAATTGCAAGGCCTACGTTGTTATAACAGCTCGATTTAATATGCATATTGATGATTCTATGTGGGGAAAATATTATGAAAGTGCACGCTGCGTGAGCATGACTTTTATTCCATATAAAAATACATACAAGATAATAAATTATCATATTGCAAAGCCGAGCAATGATTTTAAGAAAAATGAATATATACCCCAGGAAATAAGTTCTGATAACTACCTGAATTTGGAACGTAAGTTGACTGAGAAAAAAGAACAGATTGAAATGATTCTAAGAACCACTGCCGGAGGGATGAAAGGCAGTTTTGACGATGATGATTATACTTTTTTTTATGTTAATGATGAATTATGCAGGATGTTGGGGTATTCCCATAAAGAATTTGTCAAAATGAGCCGAGGCAGTGTTGCTGGAATGATATACCCACCGGATGCCGGACGAGCGCTTACTGATATAAAAAAAGCATTGTCTAAAAATGAAACTTATACTACCTAATATCGTGTTAAGAAAAAAGACAATACTTTATTGTGGGTTATGGATTCTGGACGGAAAATAATAAACAGTAACAGGCAGATAGTAATAAACAGTATAATAACAGATATATCGCCATTAAAAAATGCTTTAGAAAGGTTGAAAATTGAGCAAAATATAAATGATATATTGTTTGATTTATCCGATGAAATAATTTTTCAGTATGATGCTATAAAAAATACGGCTATTTTAAAATTAAAGAATAAAAATAATAGTAATATTCATAAAAAGTTTTCCCTGCTCTCTACTAAAAAGCTGGAGCGATATGGGATAGTTGACGAAAGCATACAGAAAATAGAGCATTATATTATTAAGTTAAAAAATAAACTTTTTTTACATAGGCCGATTTTTGATTTTACTTTGCATCAGATATATAACAACAAACATATTTGGTGGCGGGTAAAAGGGATAGGAATACTTAATTCTGAACATAAAACTGTAAGAATGATAGGTAAATTAACAGATATTACCAATAATGTATGTCTTGAAGAAAAGAGCAGTCATGATTCTCTTACAGGACTTTATAATAGAGATTACCTTATAAATTATATTAAAGAAAATATAAATATAAAAAATGATGTTAAAAATTGCTATTATACGCTGGTTCTTTTTGATATAGATCATTTTAAAACAATAAATGATCTGCTGGGGCATCCTACAGGAGATAAAGCCTTATGTCTTATTGCAGATGTTTTATCAGCTAAATGTTCTTGTGATATGATTGCTGCACGTATCGGTGGTGATGAGTTTGCTATATTTGTTCCGCATATAGATGCACGTGATAAATTGAAATGCATACTAGTAGAAATTATAGATAATATAAGGGAAGAAGGCTGGAATAATCATATTTCGTTGAATTTGAGTATAAGTATTGGTGTGTCTTCTTTGTATAGTTATAGTAAAGACGTGTCTTTTAAGAAATTGTATAAAGAAGCAGATATAGCATTATATAAAGCTAAAAATAGTGGTAGGAGCCGCTATGTATTTTATGAATATGATGAAACCAAAACCACTTTGTAATAGAGTGGTTTTTTATTTAGGAGAATATATGGATACGAATAAAGAAGGAATATTATACTTAGTAGGGACGCCTATAGGAAATTTAGATGACATTACCTTTCGGGCAATAAAAATTTTGCAGCAGGTTGATTTAATAGCCGCTGAAGATACACGGCACACTCGTAAATTATTGACGCATTTTGCTATTCATACACCATTGACAAGTTACCATGAACACAATAAATTTGTAAAGGGACCAGAATTACTGGAACAATTATTACAAGGAAAAGAAATTGCTGTAGTGAGTGATGCCGGACTGCCGGGAATTGCCGATCCCGGCAGTCATATAGCCGCTTTGGCCATTGAAAATGAGATAAAAGTTTTTCCAGTGCCGGGAGCCAATGCAGCCTTGACAGCGCTTATAGCCTCGGGGCTTGATACGACAGCATTTTCTTTTATTGGTTTTTTACCCAAAAAACTGGCAAAAAGAAGAGAGATATTTGAAAAAATAAAATATCGTACGGATACACTTATTTTTTATGAAACACCGCATCGGCTAAAGAAAATACTGTGTGAGATTTCCGAAGCTCTGGGAGAACAAAGAAAGATAGCTGTCTGCCGTGAACTTACAAAAAAATTTGAACAATTTATACGTGGAACAATTAAAGATATTAATGAGTATTTTATTGATAATGAACCGCGAGGAGAATTTGTTCTGATTATAGAAGGAAATAATGAATCCTGTAATAATAAATTACAGGATAGGGTAGAGAAAGAAATAGAACCAATAAAATACATATTAAAACTCATAGATGAAGGTCTAATAAAAAAAGATGCGGTAAAAAAAGCCGCTAAGGATTTAAATTTGAATCGCAGAGATCTTTATAAATGTATGGTTGAATATAAAGGTGATGAAAAGCAGTTATAAGTCACAGGAACAGTAATTGATAAGCGGGAAAGTGGAAATTTTTCTTAGGATAAAGTATAATTTAACTTTACAGAACATATAATAAACATGGAGGGTTTTCTTTTGGAGAAAAAATCATTTTATATAACAACACCTATTTATTATCCTAGTGCCAAATTACATATAGGTCATGCCTATTGTACGACGATTGCGGATGCTATAGCCAGGTATAAAAGGTTGAACGGTTATGATGTATTCTTTTTAACAGGATCTGATGAACATGGTCAAAAAATACAACAAAAAGCAGAAGAAGCGGGAATAAGTCCTATTGAGTATGTAGATAAAATAGTTGCGGGTTTTCAGGATTTATGGAAACGCTTGAATATTTCCAATGATGATTTTATCCGGACAACGCAAAAACGTCATTATGATGTGGTACAGGAAGTATTCCGCCGTATATATAAAAAGGGGGATATCTATAAGGGCGAATATAAGGGCCTTTATTGTACTCCCTGCGAATCATTCTGGCTCGAACGACAGTTAGTAAATGGTAAATGTCCTGACTGCGGACGTCCAGTTAAAGAAGTGAGTGAGGAAGCGTATTTCTTTAAGATATCTAAGTATGCTGACCGTCTGTTGGAATATATTGAAAATAATCCAGAATTTATTCAACCTGTTTCCAGAAGAAATGAAATGATAAATTTTATAAAGCAGGGACTAGATGATTTATGTATATCAAGAACTTCTTTCAGCTGGGGGATACCGGTACCAATTGATACAAAGCATGTCATCTATGTGTGGTTTGATGCGTTAACTAATTATTTGACACCCATAGGATTTTTAGATGACCAGGAAAAATTTAAAAAATACTGGCCGGCTGATCTGCATTTAGTAGGAAAAGAAATAGTTCGTTTCCATACAATAATATGGCCTATTATATTAATGGCACTGGATTTGCCATTGCCGAGAAAAGTTTATGGTCATGGATGGCTTATAGTTGATGGGGATAAAATGAGCAAGTCCAAGGGAAATGTCATTGATCCTATTGGACTTATTGATGAGTTTGGAGCAGATGCAATAAGATATTTCCTGCTGCGGGAAATAAATCTGGGGCAGGATGGTAATTTTTCACGTGATGCATTGATAGCACGGATCAATTCAGACTTGGCAAATGACTTGGGGAATTTGCTGCACCGTACCCTTAACATGATTGATAAATTTAATGATGGTATTATAGGAGAAAAGGCAGCTGTCAGAGATGTTGACCAGAATCTGATTGCTGAAGCAGAAAAAACCATAAGAACTTATAAAGAACTTATGGATAATATGCAGTTGTCTGATGCTATAAAATTAGTATGGATGTTTATCAGCCGTTCTAATAAATATGTTGATGAAACTGCACCGTGGATATTGGGCAAAGATGAAAATAGAAAAAGTGAACTTAATCGTGTTCTTTACGATTTAGCAGAAAGCCTGCGTATTGTAGGTATCTTGATTTTTCCATTTATGCCTGGCACTGCACAGAAAATATGGAAGCAGCTTAATATAGCGGAGAAAATTGAAGACAGCAGTTTGAAGAACCTTAAATGGGGTGATCTGCCAGAAAATATGAAAGTAAATAAACCAGTACAGTTATTTCCACGAATTGAAATAGAAGAAAAACAAAATAGCAATAAATACATACAAACTGTTAAAGATGATGATAGTGAAAATGTAAAAAAGATAACTGCTGACAAAGACAGTGTTGGACTGATATCAATAAAAGATTTTTCTAAAGTTGATTTGCGTGTTGCGGAAGTAAAGGCAGTAATACCAGTGCCTAAAACAGAAAAATTATTACAACTTACGGTTGAACTTGATGGTAAGGAAAGGACGATCGTATCAGGTATTGCCAAGTTTTATACACCTGAAGAACTAGTTGGCAAACATGTGATACTTGTAGCTAATTTAAAACCGGCAAAGTTACGGGGGATTTTATCACAAGGCATGCTCTTAGCTGCCTCTAAAGGTGAAAAATTGAAAATTGTAGAAGTAGATATGCCGGTTGGAAGTAAGGTGAAATAATGCTTGTAGATACACATGCTCATTTAGATGATAAACAATATGATGCAGATAGGGATGAAGTTATAAAACGGGCTGCTGCCGATGATGTAAAATTTATAATAAATATGGGAGCAGACATTGCTTCATCACGGAAAGCATTAGTTGTAGCTGATAATTATGATATTGTTTATGCAGCAGTAGGTATACATCCAGAAGAAGCAGATGGGATGACATCTAAGGACGACTATATTTTATCTGAACTGGCAGAGGGGAAAAAAATACTAGCTATAGGTGAAATAGGACTTGATTATCATTTTAGGATGGATAACAAGGAAAAACAAAAAAATGTTTTTGTGCGTCAGCTGGATATTGCCAGGCAGCTGCATTTACCGGTAAGTATACATGCACGTGATGCCCATGGAGATTTAATGCAGATATTAAAAAAAGAAGGTCGTGGCGTAAGAGGCACAATCCATTGTTATTCCGGTAGTATGGAAATGGCCCGGGAATTATTTAAAATGGGCTGGTATATTGGAGCTGATGGTCCGCTTACCTTTAAAAATGCGGCAAAATTACCAGAGGTAGTGCAAAAAATGCCCTTAGAACGGCTCCTTCTGGAAACGGATTGTCCTTATTTGGCTCCTGTTCCTAAAAGGGGAAAAAGGAATGAGCCGGCATTTGTAAAATATACAGCGCAAAAGGTCGCGGAACTGCGCAATATTGCCTATGAAGAGGTTTCACGAATAACAACGGCAAATGCTGAAACACTTTTTTTAGAAAGATAAAATACAACAATATTATCCTGATTGTGTGTGTATTAGTCATATTGTTTATTTATAGTATAAAAAGAGTATAAATGTATATAGTTGGTACGTTGTTTTACAGTTGATCCTAGCGATTTGACAAAAGTGTAACTGCCATGTTATAATCGCAAAAATAGGAGGTAAGCAATGACTGTAAAAGAACTTTTATTACATCATACTAAATTCGCCAGAGTTTTATTGTGTACGACATTAATTTTTATAATGTCAGTAGTGGTTGGCTTTTCTAGAATAAGTAAAAATGTTTGTATTGTTGTTGATGGTCAGACAAAAATGATTAATACCATAAATAATGACCCGAAAGATATAATTAGGCAGGCCGGAATAAAAATCGGTACAGCTGATAAATATGTAATATCAACAAAAAATATAAAAGATGGAACAACCATAACGATACACAGAGCTGTTCCGGTAATGGTACAGCTTAACAATAACACTCAGAAAATAAAAACGACTGCTGGAAATGTAGAAAATTTATTGAAAAACCTAGGGTATAATCCCTTGAATTTTTATACTATGCCGGCAGGAAATGCAGCATTAAGTCCAAATATGTTAATACGCTTAGAACCATTAATAGATAAAATAATATTTCGTGAGTCGCAAGAACCTTTTAATACTGTTTATCAAAATGATGATAGTTTACCAAAAGGAGAAACCAAGGTAGTTCAAGAGGGTGCGAATGGTATAGCACGTTTTATGGTTAAGGAATAT